>CAZEBC010000126.1:1302-12101 GCA_964510165.1 uncultured bacterium | reverse complement strand
AGCGTCCTACATGGCCTTGACTGGCATGCCCATGAGCGGCCATATGATCCAAACGAAGACGGCAAGGACCACCATGAGCAGAATGCTTGCTGGCACGCCGGCCTTGAAGAACTCGCCCGACGTGAACTGCTTGCTCTCGTATGCAATCGCGTTGGGGGCCGCGCCGACCAGCAGGAGGAAGGGCATCCCGGCGGTCGCGAGCGAAGAGAACAGTATCACTTCGGGCGCCACGCCGAGGTAGCCCGCGATCACGAGCGCGACGGGCAGCGAAATGGCTATCGCCGCAACGTTCATGATGAAGTTGGTCATGACCAGCACGAACAGGGCGATGCCCATGACGAAGACGAACCATGGCGCTTCCTTGAAAAGGCCGAGCCACTCGACGGCCAGCCAGCTTGCGGCGCCGGTCTGCCACAGGCAGAAGCCGATGCTCATCGCGCCGCCGAACAGCAGGATGATGTTCCAGGGAATTTCCTCGAGGTCTTTAATGTTCAGAATGTTAAGAATGAAGAACAGTATCGTAGTTATCAGGATGATTGCGCTCTTGTCCAGCGGCGTGAACAGCGGGATGAAGGACCTGAGGCTCAGAACCGTGATCGCCGAAAACACGATCACGACGGTCAGAGTCTCGGTGCGGCTGATGGGTCCGAGCCGGGCGCTGAGCGCCTTTGCCCGGTCGCGAAGACCGGGGATTGTCCTCTTCTCCGGCTTGAACATTAACATCAGAAGCGCCCAGAGCAACAGAATCATACCCCATCCCAGCGGGAACATGTAGTACGTCAGCTCGAAGAACGTGATTTCGCGTCCGACCATGTCCTTGAAGAAGCCGATCGCGACTGCGCCTCGGGCGGCGCCCAACAGTGTCACGACACTGCCCGCGCCGGCAACGAATGCCATGCCGATGAAAAGG
This sequence comes from uncultured bacterium, assembly GCA_964510165.1. Classification (GTDB taxonomy): domain Bacteria; phylum Abyssobacteria; class SURF-5; order SURF-5; family SURF-5; genus CAZEBC01. The sequence goes on along the minus strand of CAZEBC010000126.1, from coordinate 11,191 downwards.
CCTTTGCCGAACCGGGTCGGTTTTTCGTCTTCCTCGTAAAGGCTGTAAATGGCCATAAGGAGCGGGTAGACGGCTGCGGCGACGGCGGTGTGCGCCATGATGAGTGTGAGCGCGGCGGTCATCACGAAGCAGCCCAGGTAGATCATGCTGGTGCGTTCGCCGACAAGGGTGAGCATTTTATAGGCCATCCGTTTTGTCAGGCCGGTCCGCGTGAAGGCCATGCCGATGACGATGGACCCGAAAATGAACCACACGGACGGGTCCATGAAGTCGGTGAACGCGATTTTGGCGTCGCGAATGAGAAAAAGGGCCTGCACCACGGCTACCGTGATGCTCGTGACGCCGATTGGGATGACCTCGAACACCCACCACGTCGCGGTGAGGAGGAACAGTCCGATCGCGGCTTTTCCCTCGCGCGTCAGGACAAAGTGTTTGCCTGAGGGATCAACGGCGTCGGGCCACTGCGGTGAGAGATAAACCATTGCGAACAATGTGACGCCAAGGAGCAAGTAGAGCAGTCTTTTCCAGTCTATCCGCCGCATCAGTTTCAAGAGGTGGGTTTCGCGGGGCCGTCGGATAATGGCCTCGGCCCGTCCCGCCTCTTGAGCGGCGGGGTATGTATCAACGACTCGTTCGTCAGCCATGTGCTATCCTTCCTCTCCTCATCTCTCCGTTCAGAAGAGGTGTGACTCAGCGCGGCGTTAGCCGCGCCAGAAGCCCCTTGTCCTTCCCTCTCCCAGAGGGGAGAGGGTGAGGAATCCATTTCTGGCAGTTCAGAGCAGGGTGAGAGCGACTTCGTGCAGCACGTCCACCGACCGGACGATGCCGACGACCTTGCCCTGCTTGAGGACCGGGAGCAGGCTCGTGTTATTGTCAACCATTTCATAGATGACTTTCACGATGTGGTCCTCGTAATCGACGGTGGCGACGATAGGCAGCATGACGTCACCGACCGGGCGCTGGGCTCTTTTCTCCAAACCTTCGGTGATCCTCTCGTACGACATTTCGACAAGGTTGGGGTCCACCTTGACGTCGAACAGCTTTTTGCGGTAGTCCATTGGCTTGCTGGACAGGTAGCTGGGCTCAAGCGCGCGCAGAATATCGCGGCGACGGACCAGGCCGGCGAGTTGGTTAAGCTCATCGAACACGAGGACCACGCGGGGGAGCGACTTCCTTCCCTCCACTTCAATCTGCGACTTTTCCATCAGGGCTATGATGTCCCGGATGGGGGTGGTGATCGAAACATGGGGATATTTCTCCAGGGGAATCATGATATCGCCGGCTGTTTTAGCCTTTGTCGTTTTGCCTGTCTTTTCTTCCGCCATTTTCGTTACCCTCCCGCGTTACTTGTAGTTCAGTCCTGGGCGCCGGCCGCACTGCGTTTTTTCCCTCACCCCAACCCTTTCCCACCGGGAGAGGGCAGGGTAAGGGCTTTGGTTGCGGTTCTGCCGTGCTGTACTACTTGGCAATGAGTGACTTCTTATACAATCTGCGTGATGACGTCGTGAAGCGCGTCTTCCGCATATACCAGGCCGACGATCTGGCCATCCCTGACCACGGGCACAAAGCTCAGATTGCGGTCAATCATCAGATGGATGGCGAGGAGCGCATAGTCGTCGTGCTCGACGGTCGCCTGGATGGGCTCCATGAACTCCAGGATCTGTCGCTCGACCTGATTGCGCAGCACTTGCACCGCTTTCTCCGGGGAAAAGCCGAGTCGGTAGAGATCGAGGTCGGCGCTGGGTTCGGATGTTGTCGGCATATAGCTTTTGGCGGCCTCGGGCACGAGCGTGCGCCTGAGTCCTTGAAGAATCTCCCTCTGACGAACGATGCCGAGCAGTTGGTTGCGCGCGCTGAACACAAGGATCAGCCAGGGCATGGGCCTCTGCGCGCTGCGTTTGGTTTGCGCCTCCTCCAGTTCGGCCAGCGCCTGACGCAACGAGAACCAATAGGGTATATAGGGGAATGCCTCCAACGGCAGCATGATGTCCCCCGCCCGTTTCATAGCCATGGCGCAGAATCCTTCAGTTCTCCAGACCGAGCTTTTTCAGGAAATCGTCAAGGTACCACCTGGCTCGAGCGTCGCTCGAGAGCGTCAGGTCGAGCTGCTTTGTGAGAATCGTGATGCGTCCGAGCAAATGCAGGAGGCGCAGCGTTTCCTCCTGCTCTTGATATGCGGTCGTCGTATCGAGGAAATCGCCCTCGCTGAAATTCTCGAATCCCACGCGTCGCAGAAGCTCGCAAATGAGCCAGATGCGTCGGATTCGCCTCTCGAGAGGCGCGCCTCCGAGTTTGAACTGCATACGGACGTAGTTCTTCGCCGGCTCCGGCGTGGCGAGCGCCTCGATAGTTGAAAAATGGTAGCCCATGCGCAGGCTGAGAAGCATGTATTCTTTTCCCAGGAACGCATAGCTGTTCTCCGAGAATTCCGGCTGATGGGTCGCCCCTTTTAGGTCGGTCCCGACGACGGCCAGAAAGCCTTTGAGGTCGCCGGGGACTGCGCGCTCGGGCCATCCCTCCTGCAGGATTCCTTCCCAGAACGCTCTCATGGGCAGCGATTCAATGGCGTTTTCCTCCACCCACTTCCTGTTCTTGCCGTCCAGGTAGCTCTGGTCGAGATAGATGATGTTGATGAGGAGGGGAATCTTCGTCTTCAACCTTAAGCTAATATCGTCTTTTCTAGAGGTGCCCTTCAGTGACGAAAAGATTTCTTCCATCGACTTCTGATGGACGAATCGGAGGATGTCATGCATGCTGTGACAGTTCTCGGGGGTGAAGGACAAGTCGTTCGGGTGAACGGCGCACAGGTGCGTTATCCTTGCAAGTGCATGTTCCGTCTCCTTGGGGACTTGCGGCTTGGGTGAACGAGCGGCCTTCTCTTCTTGTGGAGGAAGCCACTCAGGGTGAAGTCCGTCGTAAATCATGCCAGCGCCTGCGTCCACGGTCACTTCGCGGCCCTGCGTGAGGCCGGAGGCCTCGGGCATTCCGACTATGGTTGGCACGGCAAGCTCTCTGGCGAGTGTGGCGAGGTGGCTTGCGTTGCCGCCGACGAGCGTCACCAACGCGCGTATACGGTGCATGACTGAAACGAGCTTAGGCGACGGATTGGGGGATATGAGCACGGCGCCCTCAGGGGTTCCGTCCATGTCGGAAATCGAGTTCAAATGGAATACCTGGCCCATGCCGAGGCCTGAGGATATGGGAGTGCCGCCTTCAAGCAGGATTAACGATCTGGCCTCGTCGGGAATCTCGATCAAGGGTTTCGCCTCGAGCAGCTTGAGGGGGCGGGCCTGGAGCAGGAATATCTCTCCCGACCTGTCGAGCGCCCACTCGATATCGAGGGGTTGCCGGTAATGGTCTTCAAGCCTCAAGGCGTATTCGGCGAGCCGCGCCAATTGCTTGTCGTTGAGAGATGGCCGTGTTTGATCGAATTCTGGCAGTGCGGTTTCCATGACGCCGTCCTCGGGCCTGGTCACCAACTGAACGGGCTTTCGCGCGATGCGCGAGAAAGCCACTTTGTGGTCATCTCGCGACACGTGAAACACGTCGGGGGTGAGCACGCCCTCCACGAGGTAACTGCCCAGCCCGAATATGGAGTTGACCATCAGGTGGGGACTCGACGGGTTGAGCGGGTCTCGCGTATAGGTGACTCCGCTGGCGGCGGAATCAACCATTTCCATGCAAATGACGCCCATCGCCAGGTCCATCTCCGACAGGGAATGCCTCATGAGATAGGAGATCGCGGAAGGCGTGAATTTGCTCGCCAGAATGTCCTTGTACCTGTCGAGCAATGCATCACGGGTGACGTTGAGGAATGTGACGTACTGACCCGCGAACGTGAAAGACGTGTCTTCACCGATCGCGCTTGAGCGGAGCGCAAACCGGCCGCGCGGACTGCGTGAGGCCAATTCGTCAAACGCTTTGCGGATCGCATCGGCCAGGTCTTCCGGAACCGAGCGGAAGTTCACCATTTCACGAATGTCTTCGCTCACTATCTGCAAGTCCTCATAGCGTCGTATCCGGACTTGAGCCAGCAGCTTGTTGACTCGGTCCTGCAGATTGTTTGTATCAATGAAGTGTTGATAGGCCCACGCGCTGACGGCGAATCCGTCAGGCACGGGCAAGCCCAGTGACTTCATTTCGCCCAGGTTTGCGGCCTTCGCTCCCACGGAGGAAGCGCGGTCCCTGTTTAATCGGCTGAACGGAATGATGTAGTCGTCCTTCGTCACATTTCGGATATCGGGAAGGCAGTTCTCGACTTCCTTCACGATTTGTTGGAGACGAGAACGGAGGGGGACGTAGGCATTCCCGCCGAGGGCGACCATTCGTTCGATGACCTCGCGCACTCCCTCCTGGATTTGGACGAAGTCATCCCACACGGAATAGACTCCGTCGAGATGGCCGCCCTGCTGCCTTTCTTCGAGTCGGCTGATGAGTTTGAGCACCTGATTATGACGCTCGAGCAAGCCCTGAAAAACGGAAAATTTCTCCTGTATCCGTCTGACCTTGAGCAGACGGTCCTTCCTCGATTTTCCGAAGATGTTGTCCAGCAACCTCATGGAACGAATTGGGTCATACGACCGAAGTCTCCAGCTTGGCCGTCTTTTCCTTTTTGGCGCCGCGGATCATCAGAATCACAATCACGAGGCACATCGACAGGGCGGCACCCATGACGCAATATGCTGCCAAGGTTGTCATGTTGAACTGCTTCAATGCAACCGAACCCCCGGCCATGATAATCATGATCGCGAACAGGAGCCGGATGCCATAGCCCCTGATATATTTTACCGCAGTTACGCCTATTTGTGCTCCGACAGCGGCTCCTATCAGCATGATAAGGGCGGCGACGATTTCCACCCGTCCCTTGAGCGCATACGTGAAGCAGCCGTATCCACCCGTGAAGACCACGCTGAACAGGTCAGTGCCGACCGCGATGGCGGTGGGGCAGCCGATAAGGTAGATGAGGGCCGGCATGCGGATGAACCCTCCGCCGACTCCCAGGAACCCCGAAAGCCACCCTGTGAAGAAGAACACGGCCATCACGAGCCAGAGTGAAACCCGAATGCCCGAGACCGGGAAGTGAATCATGGGTGGGATATCCCACTTTTTTTTCGCGGGCGCGACGAGCCCGGCCTCCAGTTCGAGCGCCTGCTTTCTGGCGAGCCTTTTGTCTTTGGTGAAATAGTCATAGAACATGTAAATGCCCAAACCGAACAGCAGAAACATGTAGGCGTAGCGGACCACTGGCCCCGCTAAACCCTTTGACGTCAGCCACATTACGTTCTGCGCGCCGATCTCTACTCCGATAACCGACCCTATGATCGAAACGAAGCCCAGCTTTACGTCCACATTTCCCATCTTGCCATGTTTCTTCGTGGCCACAATGGACTTGCCAAATATGTGAGCAAGGTCCGTGCCTATCGCATAGGCCATGTTGAACCCGAAGATGTTGAGGGCGGGCGTGACCACCCACGCGCCGCCGACTCCGAAGAACCCGCCGAGCACTCCGACCGAGAAACCTATGGCCAGGAGTATCAACACGTTGAAATGAATGCCCGCTATGGGCAGATAGATTTCGAATATTCCCCAGTCCATATCTTCAAGCAATCCTTTCCGCTCTGTCATTCCTGGTGCTCAATTTTTTCCACTTCCATTCCGAATGCCTTCAAGATCAGGTCGGTGAAGAACCCGATGGAGATACCGACTACCGCCATGAGGATGGTGCAATACAAAGCGTACAGCCACAGGTTTTCGTTGTAGGCGGTTGCAAAGAACAGGTTAACTCCACCAAGCCCCTGCAAATCCACCTTATGCTCCAGAGCCTCGGGGACGTCGAGTCCTTCGCTTGCAAACGCGAGCTTCGGGATCACCTGGAAAACCAGCGCCAGAGAGGACGCATAGAGAATTTTCATTGTGCCGTGAGGGCCGCTCGTATTCTTAGGGACTTTCTCTGCGCGGGGTGCGATTAAATGGGGGGACTTCTCTTTCCTCATCTTCATATTTCTCCTTTTTTCTCCTTGTTGTGGTTACCAACCTTTGCTTTTCAGGATTGCCCTGATCTTTTCCTCGTTCTCCTTCTCCACAAGGACCATTCTTTTCACCTTTGCTTCCTTTATCCTGTCGATAAGCACACTCAGTTCGGCCGGTTTCTCGAGGAAATCGGCAGCGCCGAGCTTAACGGCCTCCACTCCCTTTTGGAGGGTGGCATGGCCGGTAAGCATGATGACCTGGAGATTGGGGTCGATCTCCAGGAGCCGCCTCAAGGTTTCGATGCCGTTCAGACCCGGCATCTGCAGGTCAAGGATGACGGCGTCGAAAGATTCCTTCTTCGTCTTTTCAATTGCGTCGTATCCGTTGTCGGCAGTTACGACCGCCATGCCGCGCACCTCCATCCTTTCGGAAAGCGTTTCGATGAAATCCTTCTCGTCATCCACAAGCAATATCCTGTCAGCGGGCATTTGAACCTCCTTATGGGCCGAGCGTCTCGATGGACTTGGGGATGGAGAGGATGAGGGTGTGGCGTTCGTCGTTCGCGCGGCTCTCTACCGCGCCCCCCAGCTCTTTCATCAGGACCGAAAGGAACGATAGTTTCGTCGTGACAGCTTCGGAGTTTGCGAAAGGGCGGCTCGTTGTCATGATCTTGGCCCCCGAGCCGTCCTTGTGGTACGTGAGGCCGACGGTCTCTTCTTTGGCCGAAGCGCCGAGAGCGAGTTCGATGCAGGTGAAGACCGCGTGCTGCAGGCGAAACGGATTGCTGCTCACCACGAGGGAGTCCTCCCAGAATTCGGTTTCAAGGCGGACTCCTTTCAGGACAGCAAACCGTTGCGCGATTGAATCGATTTCTTGCATGAGTTCTTTCAGGTCGAACTGTTTCACCGGCTCGTCTATGCTGTGCGCGAAGCGGTTGAGGCGCTTGATAACCGATTCTCCCTTTTTCACTTGCTTGCCTATCTTCTCCGAGATATTCTTGAGCTTCTCGGGGTTGATGGGCTTTCCCCGATCCGAAGCCAGCAAGAGGTCGTCGAGCAAACCGGAAAGCTCGCCGACGATTGCGACCACGTTGTTTATCTCATGGGAGAGGCTGGCGGTGATCCGCCCAAAGAAGCGAAGCCCCGCTTCTCTCATGAGTCGGCTTTCCTGTTCGTTCATTACCGCCTCTCGGCCTTTCTCTGTTTGCGCGATGACGTCACGCGGTGCGCGCAGCGTCCTTCATTCTCTTGATCAAATCCTCGATATTGATGGGCTTCACGAGATAATCGAAAGCGCCTTCTCCAAGCCCGATCTGGCTCTCTCTGTCCGAGCCGCGCCCCGTCAGCAATATGACGTTCAGGGTCGGCCTCAGCTTCTTTATTTTTCGAAGCAGGTCCAACCCGTCAATGCCGGGCATCTTCACATCGAGGACCACGACGTCAAACTCTCTGCCTTCCAGACGCTCCATCGCCTCGCTTCCGGTGGTGGCGCCTTCCGCGTCTATGCCTCTGAGCTGAAGGCGCTCGATGAGCGTCTGTACCAGTTCCACTTCGTCGTCCACCACCAGCACCCGCAATTGGTCCATTACGCCGCTCCTGCGCCGGGGATTGTCTTCAGGGGGAGTGTGACGGTGAAGCTGGTACCCTGTCCCACGCGGCTCTCGACACCGATGTGGCCCCCGAGCTTGTCCACGATGCCGTACGTGATCGACAGTCCCAGCCCCGTGCCGTACTCCTTTTTTGTCGTGAAAAACGGCTCGAATATGTGCTGCATAACTTCCGGCGAGATGCCCCTTCCATTGTCCGAGATGGTCACGGCCACCATATTGTCGGAAGCAGTGTTCAGCGATATGTCAATGCTTCCGCCTCCCTCCAGTTCCTCGATGGCGTTATTGATTATGTTGAGGAATACTTGTTGGAGTTGTCCCCGGTCGCTCTCGATAGAGGGGAGCTTATCGGCCACGGCCACGTTTATCGAGATGTTGCGGTAACTGGCTTCCTTCTCCACGAAGCTTAGGACCTCCCTTATCAGGAGTTCCAGGTCGATCTTCTCGATTTGCAGGTCCATTCGCTTGGCGAATCCCAGCAGCCGATGGGTGATCGTGCTGCACCTCTCCACCGACGCGAGAATTGAATCCACGAGACCCAGGAACTTCTGTTTCTGGGGGAAACCGTCCGAGAGCGCGATGAGGTCCTTGGCCAATCCCGCCTTTTCGTTAATTATGGCGAGCGGGTTGTTGACCTCGTGCGCGACGCCCGCTGCCAGTCGTCCTATTGAGGCCATCTTGTTGCTGTATTCCACGTGGTGAAGCGCCTTTGCCTGCCTGAGGTCGGCGTCGCGTATCCGTGAGATAAGGTATGAGGACGTTGTCATGATCAGGACGAGGATCGTGATGATGCTCGCCGACAGGAATCCGACCATCTTGCTCCGGAGCGCAAGCCAGTTTTCGGTGAGGGCGCCGGGTTCCTTGAGAACGACGAAGATAAACGGAGAGAGTTCCACGTAGGCGTATCCAAGGATGTAGGGTGTGCCGTTAGAGTCGCGTATCTCCAGCACCTCGGGCGAACCAGAGAAGTGAGGGATCGGGATCGGCGCGGGCTGCAGGACGTCTCCGTAGAACCGGGAGGGCGTTTGAAGGATCCCCTTGTGGTTGATGATGAACGCATCGCTCGAGGGCCCAAGCCCGAGGGACAGGATCTGGCGGTCGAGCACTTTTGTGTCGAACGTGGCGCGGAGCACGTGAAAATCGCCGTTGTCGCGCTCATACTTGACCGCGATGACGAAATGCGGAAATTTCCTGTATCCCATGAAGACATCGCTCACGTACACGCCGCGCAGGGATACTTCGTGAAACCAGTCCTGATCCCTGTAATTCTTGCCGCGCAGTTCATACGGGCCGACGTATGCCCTCTGTATTCCGCTCGAATCGATGAGGCCGACGTCGACGAACCCGCCGAACGACCTTCTCATGTTCTTGAAGATGACGGTCAGCTTCTCCTGGTCGGCGAGTTCCTCGAAGGACTTGTCGTGAATGATGTAATCCAGCGCCGACCACCGTTCTTCTAGATACAGCTCCATCGAGCGCTTGGTCGTGGAGGTGAGCCGTAGGATGGGGCCTATCATCTCGTTCATGAAGGCCTCTTGGTACTGGTGGTAGTCGTAAATCGTGATCAGGATGAGGGGAGTGATGGATACGCTTGCAGTCAGGAAAACCGCCAATCGCCACAGTCTCTTGTAGCGGGACTTTTTTCTTCTTTCTCCGGCCTCTTCGCCAATGTCGGCGAAGGTGAGCTTTCGGAGAAGACCTGTAACGGCCGACAGAGGGCCCGCGCGCGGCCGCGCTGTCTTTTCAGTCACTTGCACGTTGCGCCTTTTTCTTCCTCAATTTCTCGTAAGCCGCTTGAACGGTCTTGGCCAGTTTGTCTATCTCGACCGGTTTCTCCAGGTAGGCGAACGCTCCGAGTTCCCGCGTGAGCGCCTCGTCCTTTTCGGTCCCGTGACCGGTCAGGATGATGACTTCGACGTCGGGATGGTCCTTCTTGACCCTGCGCAGGACCTCGACCCCGTCAATGCCCGGCATGCGGAGGTCGAGTATCATGACTTCGGGCTCTTCTTCGGTTATGTAGGAGAGCGCCTCTTCTCCGTTGTAGACGACTGCGGTCGTGAGGTCTCGCATCTGAAGCCGCTCGGAGAGAGTCTCGACGAATTCGCGCTCATCGTCGACGAGCAGGACCTTCGAGGGGAGTTCAAACTCCACGCCCGGATAGATGGCTGGCCGCTTGTACTTTGGCCCTATCTTTACCTCGACCTCCTTCACACCCGGGACCGACTCAGCGATTTCTTTCAATTCTTTCTTTTCATGCTCCAGCCGCATGGTGTATTTGTTTATGAGGATTGTGATATTGCCGTCGTTTGAGTG
>CAZEBC010000126.1:0-1202 GCA_964510165.1 uncultured bacterium | reverse complement strand
AGGCACACCTTCAATATGTGGGAGACATTCCTCGGCAGGAGATGTCCGGCAAACCCGTGGTGCACGACGTTGTCGTCTTTCACATGTTCGGCAATGGCTGCCCTGATGTAGGCCACATGCCGTTGTTTGTCGTTGCTGAATTTATCGAGAAGGGATGTGGCGCCGTGCATCGTGCGGGCGAGCTTGTCGCGGGACACACTGAACTTTTCGGCCGCCCACTCCAGCATTTCATCTCCGATCTGTCGGTAGCCAAGCCTGTGGGCCACTTCGCGAGCGACCTCATCTCCTCCGCAATACGACGCGCTGAAGATAGTGATTACGGACATAAACCTACCTCATGGGCATGATGGTCTTGGACAGAGCAATCGTCCTTGCCTGTTCAGGGAATTGGGGTGTTTTGCCACCTCAATTTTACCTTGCTTTCAGCGGATTGTCAACTTCACAAGTCCTTTGAGAACATATTGGTATACAGGAAGCTCCTTATGCTATAATAAGGCTGAAACTATGGCATCTGAAGGAGAGCTTGTGGGGAAGAATACAAAGGGGTGGAGTTTCCACGTTTCGGTCCTGTTTTGTCTGATTATTCTCTGTTTGCTCCTGCCTGCGTGCGACGACCAGCAAGAGGCACCTGACACTGTCGAGAAAACCAAGGTGTTCATATCGGGGTCCGCTTCGGTGACGCCGCTCCTTAAGACCCTGGCAACCGAATTCTCAAAGAAGGAACGAAACGTTGAAATCGTGTTTTTGCCAGACTCCCATTCCGAGGCTGGCATTTCGGGAGCCTCCGAGGAGCGTTATGATATTGGCACTGTTTCGCGCGAGATGTTTGTCGGCGAGAAGTTGAACACCATCCGATACCTGCATTTGGCAAGAGACGGCATGGTGTTTGTAACCAATGTGAATGTCAGGATTTCTGACCTGAATTCCGACCAGGTCCGGGACATCTACTCAGGGGAAATAACCAATTGGTCCGAAGTGGGCGGACCCGATGGCAAGATCGTGGTGATAGATCGGCCTGAGCACACTTCGGCCAAGCTGGCCCTCAGGAGGACCTTTCTCGGCGATTCGCTCGCCGTGACGCCCGAAGCCCTGACTGTGGAAAGGCCCTGGCAGGTCACAGACTCGATCCAGATGATCCCTTATTCGATAGGGTATACCTCGCTGGGCGATTTGGTGCTGAACAATCCGCCCGTTCGGGTCCT
>CAZEBC010000125.1:5059-12181 GCA_964510165.1 uncultured bacterium | reverse complement strand
CGGCGCGCCTACGATTGGCTGACCATGTGGCTATTGAAGCATAGGGCATTTTCTTCGGTCAACGAAATTTCTGTTAACAAAAATTTCGAAAGGCAGAAGCAGTTAAAAACATTGGGGTTAAAAGGGGAAAAGGCCCCCGCAGCGGGTGTGTGGAATATCTACGTGAAGGAATTGACTTCGGAGTCGTCCGCGTACCGAGTTACCGAGGACAGTGACTGGGTGAGCGTGCATAACACGATGAGTTGGAGCCCGAACGACACGCGCATATTCTTTGTGACCCTGACTCCGGAGGGATATAGCGGGCTCCGTTACGTCGATGCGACGGAAACAACGGACAGGGTATCTCATCCTTATTTGACCGAGTACTTAGGGTGGATGAACGGAGTCGACTTTTCTCGCGCGGCCGTTCATTACGCCGCGTATATTCATAATGGCGAATTGTACGTTGTGCAAGTGGACGATTTTGGAGACGTCACGCCGGGCGCGAGGGCCAGGCAGATAACCGACTTGATTGACCTCGAGGGGATCCTCAGTTGGCCGAAATGGTCTCCCGACGGCAGCCGGGTCACCTGCGGGCATTTCCTCACCCCGCATTCGGCGGCGATTTGGGTGTTAGATATTGCCGGGCTTGCGCTGGGGGACATGGTTGACGCAGAGACCCACCCAAACCTGACAATCATCACCGATACCGCCAATTTCGCAGCGACCCCGCAGTTCTCATATGACGGACGGTACATCTATTACTGCGAGGACGTGAATAATGTATTCAATCCCGGCCGTTTTGGCTGGAACAGGCGCAACTCCACCGAGACGATGCTGGGCAGTTCGGACTTTGACCTGTTCGTGGCGAGGGCCGATGGGTCGGCGCCGCCGGAGCGATTGACCATCGCGCCACTGAGCCAGGGGGTTCTCAGCGCGTCGCCGGACGGAACGCTTCTCGCGTACAACACCGACAATAATACGGACGGCGACGGCGTGCGGGACGGCGACATCTATATCCAAAGTCTCGTTTCTTCGCAGAATGTGGCGACAACGGGAGGAGAGGTGTCGGATGGGAGCGGGACCAGGGTTGTCGTGCCGGCAGGAGCGCTGGAGCCGGAGACGACGATAACGATTGAGACGCCGCTGCCGGGCTCGACGCCGCCGCTGGACACGCTGCCGGTCGGCGCGTCGCTCGCTTTGGCGAGGGAGTTCGCTCCGGATGGCCTGCTGTTCGCGACGCCTGTGAAGATTGAGATACATTACACGGATGAGGAAGTGGCGGGTCTGGACGAGGCGAACCTGCGGATATACTATTGTAACGATGCGGCGGCAACGTGGGAGGCGCTGCCGACCGAAACGTCCTGCACCAATCCGGCGAGCAATGTGATCTGCGCGTGGGTGGAGCATTTCAGCACGTTTGCGGTGTTAGATGTGCCCACGCTGGTGGCGAGTGTCGAGATACAGCCGAATTCGCTGAACGTGAAGAGCAAGGGGAATTACCTGACGGCGTATATAGAGTTGCCGACGGGGTTCAGTCCGGCAAGTATCGTTGTCTCGTCGGTCAGGCTGAACGGTTCGGTGGCGACGCTCGCGTCGCCGACGTCGGTAGGCGACTACAACGCAAACAAAGTGGCCGACCTGATGGTGAAGTTCGACCGGGCCGCCGTTCAGAGCATATTGCCGCTCGGCTGGGCACCGGTCACGGTTACGGGTCTTCTGGCCAATGGGGTTCCGTTTGAGGACAATTTGTCCATTTATGTGTTTGACAAGGGGATTAGCCATCAGAACGAATCGAGGACCGATTCGATAGTGCAGTAACCCTGAGGGAAAGCTGTGATTGTGGAAGGCCCCGTCCGTGGTGGGCGGGGCCTTTGCTTCGGGGGGGAAAGAAAACCTTCTTAACCACGAAAGCACAAAGGCACAAAGAAGAAAGAGCGCTTTATTCCAGCGGGTCAGCCTTTCTCCGGATCTCGGCATAGCGCACCAGCGCGTACATGGCTTTGGCGCAGTCCATGGGGTTGTCAAAAAAGGGGATGTGTTTGCTCTTGAAGATTTCGTAGGTGGGTCCGGCGAGTTCGTGCTCGCTGGCGCAGACGAGCGGCTTTCCGTATTTTTCGGGGATGGAGGCGATGGCCTCGGCCATGGTGATGCGTCTGACCATCTCGTGCGCGGACATGTCGCGGCGAAGGTGGCCGACGTGCACGGTAGCGATCACGGCGTCGATGTAGGGCTGCTTCGCGGCGATCTCGATGAGATCCCGAAACGAGTCGTTGCTCTTGCGGGCGATACAGTCGATGGGGTTGACGGGCGGCGGCGCGAACGGGCGCATGTGCTGGAGCAGTTCGGCCTGGGCATCGGGGGTCATCTCGGGCAGGTCTACGCCCATGCTGGAGCAGGCCTCGGCCGCGGTGACGCAGAAGCCGCCCTGTGATGAGAGGACGGCGACGCGGTTTCCTCTGGGGAGCGGCTGATAGCAGAGCGCCTCGGCCATGTCGAAGATTTCCATGAAGTCGTTCCAGCGGATGACGCCGGCCTGCCGGCAGGCGGCGTCGAAGATGTCGTCGTTTCCGACCATGGCGGCGGTGTGCGAGCGCGCGGCGCGTGCGGCGGCCTTGGTTGTGCCCGCTTTGTAGATAAGCAGGGGTTTCTTTGCGGAGACCTTGCGGGCGACCTCGAGGAAGCGGCGTCCGTCGCCCACGTCCTCGACGTATCCGATGACGACTTTGGTTGCGGGGTCGTCGCCGAGGTACTCGAGCAAGTCGTTGAACGTGACGCACGCCTGATTGCCGCAACTGACGAATTTGCTGATGCCATAGCCGCGCTTCTGGGTGGCGTTGTACAGGTATTCGCCGAGCGAGCCGCTTTGCGAAACGAACGAGATGGGTCCTTTCGGCGGAAGTTCCCAGAAGAGGGTGTTGACATTGGCCTCGGAACTCCACACGCCCCAACAATTCGGACCGACGAAATAGAAGCCTGCCTGTCGGGCCTCGTCGGCGAGCTGCTTTTGAAGTGCGGCGCCGTCGGCGCTGACCTCCGCGAAACCCGCCGTGATGACGATGCCGCCCTTGACCTTCTTTCGGATGCATTCGCGGAGGATGTCGGCGACGGCGGAGGCGTTGACGACGATGACGGCGAGGTCGATGTCGGTGGGGACATCTGAGATGGACGGATAACAGGGGACTCCCTGCACCTCGGTTTCGTTGGGGTTTATGGGATAGAGGGCGTTACGGTATCCGGCTTCGAGCATATTGAACATGGTGCCGTAGCCCCATCGCTCGCGGTTGTTGCTTGCGCCGACGATGGCGACGGAGCGTGGCCTGAAGATTGCATCGAGCGATTCGCGCATTCGGGGTTCCATTCAATTTCTCCAAACTACGTTTATCGGAAACGGGGCATGTCGGAATGTCTCTGAAAAACATAATGATAGCATAAATGGGGGCACACGCAAAAGTTCTTGACAAGCACTTCGATAAGTCTGTAGCATAAGCGAAGCATTTGGAAGGGAAGCGGACGGGGTTCGCTTCATCATCGAGGAGGGACTTCAATGCCCAAAGAATACAGTCCGTTTACGCCCGGACTGCCCGTGCCGGTGGAATTGTTTGTAGGGCGCACAGATGAGATAAACCGGTTGCGCCATAAGGTGGCCGCTGCCACGGCAGGCCGATTGCAGGTTGCGTTTCTGACCGGTGAGCGTGGTATTGGCAAGAGTTCCCTCGTTTCATTTGTGAAATCGCTTGTCGAGAAGGATTATCAGGTACTGGGTCTGCACACGTTTCTTGGCGGAGTGACGGAATTGACGGAGATGGTGCGCAGGGTCTTTGACCGGCTCCTGAAGGAAAGTGTCGACAAGGCATGGCATGAAAAGGTGATGGAGTTTTTCGGAAGTCATGTCCGGCAGGTGGGCCTCTTCGGGATAAGCGTGGAGTTCGGAGGAACTGAGAAGGACCTGAAACTCGCGGCCCACGATTTCGCTCCTGCTCTTCGAAGACTCTCGGATCGGCTCCGGGATGAAAAGAAGGGACTACTTCTCATTCTCGATGATATCAATGGGCTTGCTTCTTCCTCTGATTTCGCAAACTGGCTCAAGAGTCTGGTCGACGAGATCGCCACGTCCGAAAAACCCCTTCCTTTATGCCTCTTCCTTGTCGGACTGGCCGAGAGAAGGCAATCCCTGATCTCGCTGCAACCCTCACTGATGCGCGTTTTTGATTTGATAGAAATAAGAGAGTGGTCAAGCAATGAAACGCGCGCTTTCTTCCAGAATGCCTTTTCCTCCGTGGAGATAAGCTTAAGTGACGGCGCGCTTAGCGCAATGGCCGACTTCTCGGGAGGGTTACCTGTTCTCGCTCACGAGATCGGAGACGCGGCTTTCAAGATAGACACTGACAATCATATTGATGGAGCGGATGCGGTTCGAGGGATAGCTGCCGCCGCCGAGATTGTAGGCCGGAAACATTTAGAGCCGCAAGTGTTTCAGGCGCTCCGAAGCCCGAGATATCGCACCATCTTGAGAAAGATAGCCAGAAGACCTTCCGCCGGATTTGAATTTCAACGCGGCGAGGTTCGGTCAAACTTGAATGAAGAAGAGAAGAGGGTTTTCGATAACTTCTTGAGGAAGATGACCGAACTTGGAGTAATAGAGCGAGACGTGGAGAGAGGAGCGGGCTATTACAGATTCAAGAATCTGCTGCACTCGCTTTATTTCTCGATGGAAGCGTCTCTCGCCGAACACAAATCTTGAAAGACCTTTCTTGACCCATCCCTACATCATCGAAAGCGCGTCGATGTCCACGGTGAGGCGGGTTTGCGATTTTCGGAGTTTTTTGTGGGCGTCGAGGATGTCGCGCCCGAACGACCTGAGCAGCGCGGTGTTCGGCGAGAGGACGAGAAAGCGGAAGCGATAGCGGCCCTTGATCTTGGCGAGGGGCGCGGATGCGGGGCCGAGCACGCTCAGGGCGCGAGTGGGGTCCTGCTCCTCGGCTTTCTTCGGTATCTGAACGAGCGAGCGAATAGCCATCTGAGCGTCTTTCTGCGAAGTCGAGTCGATCAGCACGTTGAGCAGGTGGCGATAAGGCGGGAAACCAAGCTGTCGCCTGAGCTTCATTTCCTCGCGATAGAATCCCGCGTAGTCGTGTCTTTTTGCCATTTGAATGGCGTAGTGGGCGGGGTTGTAAGTTTGTATGATGACTTCGCCGCCCCGATGGCTTCGGCCTGAGCGACCAGCGACCTGCATGAGCAGTTGGAAGGTTCGCTCGGCGGCGCGGAAATCGGGCAGGTTGAGCGCGACGTCGGCGAGGACGACGCCCACGAGCGTAACGCGCGGGAAATCGAGTCCCTTGGCCAGCATCTGAGTTCCGACGAGTATGTCGATATCGCCCTTCTCGAATGATTTCAGGATGTTCTCATGCGCCCATTTGGTGGAGGTGGTGTCGGCGTCCATCCTCTTGATGCGCGCTTTTTGGAACAGGTTTTCGAGTTCCTCCTCGACGCGCTGAGTGCCCGTGCCGAACTTGGCGAGTTTTTGATGACCGCAGTATTGGCATTCCTCCGGGACTGGCCGCGTGGAGCCGCAGTAGTGGCATTTCATGCGATTCTCTCTGGCGTGGTAGGTGAGTCCGACGCTGCAATACTGGCATCCCAGCGCGAGACCGCATTTGGGGCAGAGGAAGAAAGGAGTGTATCCCCGTCGGTTGAGGAAGATGATGACTTGCTCATTTCGGGAGAGTTTTTCCTCGATCTTGAAGCAGAGTTCGTCGGAGAGCGTGGTCTCGACTGTTTGCCCCTTCTTAGCCTTGCGCAGGTCAACGAGTTGGATGTTTGGGAGGGGTTGGCTCTGGACTCTGACAGTGAGCCCCGTCCGACTATATTTGCCCATCTCGACGTTGTAGTAGCTCTCGAGGGAGGGCGTGGCGGTGCCGAGGATGACGACGGCGCTAGCGGCTCGGGCGCGCATGATGGCGACATCACGCGCCTGGTAGCGAGGCGTTTCGCCCTGCTTATATGAGGCCTCATGCTCCTCGTCCACGACGATGAGGCCGAGGTTTCGGACGGGTGCGAAGATGGCGGAACGCGCGCCGACGACGATGTTCTGAATTCCGGAGCGGATGTGTCGCCATGCGTCGTAGCGTTCGCCGGGCGAGAGGCGGCTGTGCATGACGGCGACCGAATCTCCGAAGCGGGAGCGGAATCTGGAGACGGTTTGCGGCGTCAGCGATATTTCGGGAATCAGGACGATCGCGCTCTTACCTTGGCGGACAACGAGGTCGATGGCCTGGAGGTAGACTTCGGTCTTTCCGCTGCCCGTGATTCCATCAAGGAGGATGGTTCGGAACTCGCCGCGTTCGATGTACCCGCGGGCGAGATCGAGGGCGGCTTTCTGCTCGTCCGTCAGGGTAAACGCGCTCACGGCCGGCTCGTCTCCCTCGGGCTTGGGATACGCGCGGACCATCTCCTGGCTGAAGAGTTCGACAAGTCCCTTCTTGACCAGGCGTTGGATGGTGTCATAGGAGGTTGAGGCGGCGCGGGCGGCTTCGCTGGAGAGTATCTCGCGGCGGTCCGAGATCAGCTTGAGCAGGAGCGCCTGTTTGGGAGACGAAGCGGCGAGTTGTGCGATGGCGGCTGGCGCGTTAATGCCGGGCGCGATGCGGACGGCGCTCGCGTATTTGACTGCGGCACGGTCGCGGATGACGGCCTCGCGGACGATTGCGCCCTTTTTCTCGAGCGCGCTGAGGGAGGCGTAAAGGCCGTCGGCGCCGACTTGCTTTTGCAATTGTGCGAGCGTGAGGCGGCCTTTTTGTATCAGGAGTTTCAGGACTTCGTATTGTCTTGGGGCGGATGTGCGGAGGGTGGAGAGGGTATCATTCAGTTGGGCGGCGGGCTGGGAGACGAGAGATATTTGGGTTTTTGCGGCGAGGCGGACGCTCGGGGGGAGCGCGCAGTCGAGGGCCTGTCCCCACGTGCAGAGGTAGTAGTCGGCGATCCAGCGAGTGAGGTTGAGCAGGTGCGTATCGAAAAGCGGCTCGGAGTCGAGGACATCGCATATCGGCTTGATGTCCGTATCCGGCGCGTCGGAGGATAGGGAGACGACGTAGCCCGTGGCGAGGTGCTTGCGGAGATGGACGGCGACCCTCACACCAGGTC
>CAZEBC010000125.1:0-4959 GCA_964510165.1 uncultured bacterium | reverse complement strand
GCGGGGCCCGGATTCAGCGGTCACTCACGGAGTTCAACGTCCCAGTATGCGGCGTCGACGAATCGCTGCCAACTGGGCTTGCGGATCGCGGAGAAGCCCTCGCCTGAGTGGGGGAGCCAACGCGGCTTGCGGGGTCTGCGGATAAGCGGCATGGATGCGTCCTCGGGGAGACGGTTTCCCTTTCTCACGTTGCATTGAACGCAGGCGAGCACCATGTTTTCCCATGTTGAACGCCCGCCGAGGCTCCGCGGTACGACGTGGTCGAGCGTGAGTTCGGTCTTCTTGAATTTTCTGCCGCAGTACTGGCAGGTGTTCTTATCTCTTTCGAAGATGTTCCGTCTGGAAAAGGTAATCTCGCGCCGATAAACGCCGTTAAAGGCGGTCAAGACAATGACTTCGGGGATCATTATCTTGAAGCTCACAGTGTGGATGCAGTAGTCATCGGCCGCTTTGGAGAGTTCTTTCCAATCGTCGAAATCGTAGGTGGAGAAATCTTCCGGCGAGACGACCTTGGCGTAACCTTGGTAGACCAGACCGAGCGCACGTCGGACGTTAGCGATATTGATCGCTATCCACGACCTGTTTAGTACTAGTACACTTTCATTTACTGACATATAATCTCCGCTAGCATTTTCATTATAGACATCGGGCATGGCAAAAGTCAAGCCGTCAAGGAACGCGGGAACGCGAGAGAGCGGCAGGGGTGAATGCGGGACTATTCTGCCGAAGACGCGCGATTTCATTTTGCCTCCGAGTGATGAAGCTGGTAGAATTAACCGATGTGTCGCAATTGGAGGCGCGCTTCTTGGGGAGCGATGATATGACTAAAAGGATTTCCGGCGCGGAGTTGCACGAGGAGGTTCGGCGTCTGGCGGGGATAGGGGAGCGCAGGTCGGGCAGCCGGGCCGAGCACGAGGCGATGGAATACATCAAGGGCAGGTTTTCGGAAATTGGGTTAAGGGACCCTGTCATCGAGTGGTTCGAGATGCACTGGTGGCATCCGACGCGGGTGGAGTTGACGCTTGTTCCGGAAAACGAGGTCGTTCGAAGCAAGCCCACTTGGTACTCGGGGGCGACGGGGGCGAGCGGGATTACAGCCCAGTGCGAATACTGTGGTTACGGGATGCCGCATCAGTTTGGGTCGGCGAGGGGCAAGATAGCCGTCATTGACAGCCGGGTACTGCTGCATTTCTGGCCGACGTACCGGTTTTTCAGGAGTTATGAATCCGCGGTGAGCGCGGGCGCGGTGGGACTGGTGGTGATCATTGACGCGCCTGGTGGTTTGATTCCGGTCTTCACGGCGGAAGAGGAGAAGCATGACAATCCGATACCCGCCGTGATGGTGAGCCGGTCGGACGGGGCGCGTCTCAAGGAACGCATGAGTGACGCGGAGAGCCGTATGCGGCTGTGTGTCGAGGCCGAATCGGGGATGGGGAAAACAGGCGACGTGGTTGGCACTCTGCGAGGATTGGGGGATGAGTACGTAATTGTGGGGGCGCACCATGACAGCGTGTATCAGGGGGCTGTGGATAATGCGGGCGGTGTGGCGGCGCTTCTGGCGCTGGCGTCCGAGCTTGCGTGTCGCCGGGAGCGTCCTCGGAAGAATATCATTTTCGCGACGCATCCAGGCCACGAACTGCTGATAGGGGCGCGCGAGTTTATCAAGCGGCGAAAGGATATCTTGCCGAAGACCGCAGCTTATATTACTCTTGACGGAATAGGCAGCGATAATTATGAGGAGATTGGAGGGAGCATCGTGTGGACAGGGCGCGACGAGGCGCGGGGCGCGTTCGTGTCTCCCAATCCGGTGCTGGCGCGGATGGTATTGTCGGTGATAGCGAAATACGGGCTGAGACCGGCTGCGCTGCTGGCTGCGGATGTCATGTGTCCGAATGAGGACCTGGAGGGCCGCTTCTTTGAGGCGGGAGTTCCCATAATAGATATCATCGGCAAACCGATATGGTATCACACCGAGGAGGATACGCCCGACAAGTGCAGTTCGGAGCAGCTTGAGAGGGGCGCTCTCGCGCATCTGGAAATTATTGAGCGGATAGACGGGCTGCCGGCCGCCGAGATACGGGGGGTTGAGCGCCAGCCGCTGGAGCCCGAGGACTTTATTGAGCCGCGTCCGGGTTCCAAGGCGCCCACCATAGAGTTTGGGCACTTGCCGGAAACGATCAGGGCGGGGGAGCCATCGCTGATTTATGTGACAGGTTTCGATGATCGGGAGGGCGTGCTCATAGACATGAACTGGAGCATAGCAGGCGAGGAGGCCTCAAAGGGGCCGGTATTGCTTCATGTTTTTGAGAAACCCGGACGGTACACGATCTCGCTCGCGGTACGAAACACGCTCGGGGCGGTGGGCAAGCGGGAGAAGGAAGTGGAGGTATTTTGAATTTCGGATTTCGGATCACGGATTGCGGATTAAGAAGGACGGCCGATTTCGGATTTCGGACAAGCGTGGGGCTTTACGGGATTTGTGAAATCGGCTATAATGCTTGCGCATATGAAGATGATGGCAGCTATTTCAGTGTTCCAAGAGCAGAAAGCGAGGAAAAAATATGGCACGGATGAGATTCGGGGGCGTGTCCGAAAAGGTGGTTACGCGAGATGAGTTTCCGTTGTCGAAGGCGCGGAAGATATTGAAGAACGAGGTTGTGGCCGTGCTGGGTTACGGGGTTCAGGGTCCAGCGCAGGCGATGAACATGAGGGACAATGGGATCAACGTGATTGTGGGGCAGTGGCCGGGAGACAAGGCGTATTGGAAGAAGGCCATCGCTGATGGATGGGTTCCGGGCAAGACGCTATTCTCGCTTGAAGAGGCCGCCGAGCGCGGCACGATTGTCCAGTTTCTCATTTCGGACGCCGGTCAGATGGCTCAATGGCCGAAGATAAAGCCATGCCTCAAGGAGGGCGACGCGCTCTATTTCTCGCACGGATTTTCGATTGTGTACAGCAAACAGACGGGAGTGATTCCGCCGAAGAATATAGATGTAATATTGGTAGCCCCGAAGGGTTCGGGCACGACGGTCAGGCGCAATTTCCTTGAGGGAACGGGCATCAACAGCAGCTATGCGATCCATCAGGATTACACGGGTCGGGCCGAAGAGCGGACGCTCGCGCTGGGGATCGCCATCGGTTCGGGCTATTTGTTCGAAACCACTTTCAAGAAAGAGGTGTATAGCGATCTGACGGGAGAACGCGGCGTGCTGATGGGCGCGCTGGCCGGCATCATGGAAGCCCAATACAAAGTGCTCAGAAGACATGGACACACTCCGAGCGAGGCGTTCAACGAGACTGTTGAGGAATTGACGCAGAGCCTTATCAGGCTGGTGGGCGAGAACGGGATGGATTGGATGTACGCCAATTGCAGCACGACGGCTCAGCGCGGCGCGCTCGATTGGCGGCATGAATTCCGTAAGGCGGTGCTGCCTGTTTTTGAGAGGCTTTACAAGAGCGTCGCGGCGGGCAAGGAGACGGCCATAGTTCTGAAAGCCAACAGCGCTCCGGATTACAAGAAGAAGTTGGACAAAGAACTGAGCGAGATGCGGAATTCGGAGATGTGGCAGGCGGGCGCGACCGTGCGTTCTCTGAGGCCGGAGCGTTGGTCGGGAAGGAAAAATAAGGTTTAGGGTTCAGCGTTTAGGGTTCAGCGTTTGGCGTTTAGCGCTCAGGGTTTGGTGTTTTTGTGTTGAGGGTTTGGAGTCTTGCTGAAATGCGACGCAGTAGGGAATTGCGCTTCGGGCTACGCCCTCCGTTCCATTCCCTCCCGTGAAAAGAACCTGTAAACCATGTCGTAACATAACCTGTTAACTATGTCGCGCCACTTGACAGCGAACGGTCCCTACAGTTTGTCTTGGGGCCTTGGTGTTTCAGAGACATTTCGTTTCTTGCGCAAGCTATGCAGATCGAGCGCTCTTCCAAGAAATGATGAGCGTTTCATCTTCGCGGGTTATGTTGGTTCCGACGTCCCGACAGAATCTTTCTATTCGATTCATCACGTAGCAGGCTTCGTCTCCGTGGACTCTGCGGGCTTGGAAGTCAGTGATCTTGGTAGGATACATGGTGAGCTTCCAGCTCGTGTCGCGCCAGTCGAGCATGTAGAGGAATGAAAGGTCGTTTCTCTCGATGGGGTCCACGGCGTAATCATCAATGAAATCGCCCGTGCTGTATAGAATGGGCCTGCCACGATAGATTTCCACCTCGCGAGGCGTGTGATTGGAGTGTCCCCAATAGCAGTCTGCGCCCATGTCGATGAGTTGGCGCGCGAGCGCTTTGGTTTCTGAGGAAGGCCTTCCCCAATTCGATCCGACGTGTGCTGATACAATGACCACATCGCTTGAGGATCGGGCTTTCTCCATCGCGCGCGAAACCTGCGCTCGATACGGCTCGGGCAGGCCGTCCTCCTCGCATCTGACATAAAACACGCCAGGTTTTGAGCCGGCAACCTCCCAATCGGGTTCGTTGTCTGTGATGGAAACGATGGCGGCCGTCTTGCCAAGGGCGTGGAGAAACGCCGGTTCGCGTGCCCTGTCGCTTCTTCCGGCGCCTGCATGGGCGATTGGCGCTCGCTCGAGAAGTCCTATACATTCGTCGAGGCCCTGCGCATTGTAATCAAGCGTGTGATTGTTGGCGAGCGAAACGAAATCGATACGAGCGGCCTTCAGGAATTCGATGGCTCTTGGAAGCGCGCAAAAATGGAACACTTTGGATTCCGGGCGCCAGCGCTCGCCGGATTCCGCGATGACACATTCGAGGTTGATAAGGCGCAGGTCGGCTTGATGGAGCAGTGGGAGGCAATCGCCCCACACATAGGCGGGGTCCATCTTAGGATTCTGAATGACATATCTATTCACCAGGCGGCCGAGCATGACATCGCCGGTGATGGCAAGTTTCACGGCGTTTCACATCCCTTAAGGCGTAAATTCTCTATCTCATTCAATCTTGCAAAAATACGGA
>CAZEBC010000124.1:0-12452 GCA_964510165.1 uncultured bacterium | reverse complement strand
CACTGGTTCGAGCCCAGTACCGCCCACCAAACCGAACGCCGACGCGTGATTCCTTTGTGCGTCAAAGCGGTGATTCTCCGCGCGCTGGCATGTTCTGGAAAACATCTAGCAATTCGGCGCTGTAACGGCGAAGGAAATCCTCCAACTCCTGCCGGGTCGGCAGAGACGCCTGTGCGCCCCTTTTCATGACCGTAAGCGCTCCTGCGGCGGATGCGAATCTGACCAGCATGCTCATGTCAGGAATGTAAGAAAAGCCAGCCGCGAGCGCGCCCACGAAGGCGTCGCCGGCCGCGGTCGTGTCTATGGGCGTTACCTTGAAAGCGGGGATATGTCTCACTTCGTCCCCGGTCGCCAGCACGCTTCCGCCCTCTCCGAGCGTGATGATTGTCTTCTTGACGCCCATCTTGAGGAAAACATCGGCTGCGGCTTCGGCAAATTCCGGAGTCTGGTGCTTCACCCCCGTGAGCGATTCAGTCTCCGTCTCGTTGGGGACGAGGATTTCGACCTGCCTCAGGAGCGCGGGGTCAATGCGCTCGTTGATGACTGGCGCCGGATTGAGAATGAGGGGAACGCGGTGTTTCGAGGCCACGGCGAGGGTCTTTCCCACTGTCTCAATAGACGTCTCGAACTGGGTGACGACGAGTGAGGCCTGCGCGATGGTTTCCTCGGCTTCGGCGATGTCATCGGGACTCACTTCGGCATTGGCCCCCGGCACAACGACGATCTGGTTCTGAGCCTTGGCGTCAACGATGATGAGCGCGATGCCGCTGGAGCATCCTTTCGTGACCTTCATATGCTGTGTGCCGACGCCGTTTGCGCGCATGGCGGCGAGCATCTCCTGCCCGAATTCGTCGTCGCCGACTCGTCCGATGAAACTGACGGGCACGCCAAGGCGCGCAATCACAATCGCCTGATTCGCTCCCTTGCCGCCGAGTCCCTTGTAGAAGCTTTCTCCGACAACCGTTTCGCCGGAGCGCGGAGCGACGAGAGTCTTACAGACCAGGTCCATGTTCATACCACCGACTACAACAACGCCGTCTTGTGTCATGTTGTCAGCCCCATGAAATGTGGTGTTTCGGATTCCTATCGGAGGACGAGGCTGGTTGCCTCGGCCCGGCTCAATCCCGGAACGGTTCGACGATGACCTTGATCCACTTTTCGCGATCGTAGTACTCGAAGGCTTTGACGGCGTCGGCGAGCGAGATGCGGTCGGTTATCAAGTCGGCCAGTTCGAGTTTCTTGCCGTCTTTGCCGGCGATGAGGTCGAGCGCGGCATGCCAGTAGTCAACGCCCTCCTTGGAGTTGACCATGGCCTCGGGATAGACGAGTTCGACTCCTTTCTTCCGGCAATTCTCGTAGGGAATCATCTGGATCTTCTGTGCGCCGAAGACAAGCACGCGCAAGCCGGGCCGGACGAGGTCGATGGCGTCGAGCAGGGTGTCGTTGTTTCCGACCATTTCGAAGACGGCGTCGGCCTCGCCGAACTCTTCCTTAATGTGTTCGGCGTATGTCCTCTTTCCGTGGGTGGAGCGTCTGAACTCGCGCGGATTGAACACGGCGGCGCCGTAGCCCCGCGCGAGGCGACGCTTGTGCTCGTACGGCTCGGACACGGCCACTTCGACTCCCCTGTTAATCAGGATTTGGGTGAGAATGAGGCCGATGGGGCCGAGGCCGAGCACGATGGCTTTGGGGGTTCTGTCTTTGATGCTGTCGAGTTCGGCCCGCTCGGCGCAGTTGAGGGCGCAACCGACGGCGTCGGCGAACGAGATTTCTTCCAGGGTCAAATCGTTTCTGACGATGGGAAGCGCGCCGAATTTCTCGTCCTTGCCGTGTCCGACCACGTTGACATGCGTGCTGTACTGCGCATAGCCTGCGCCCATGCGAGCGAGGTGGTCGCCGGGCTGGATGCCTTGGACGTTTCTTCCGACCTCGATCGCGATCGCTCCCGTCTCATGGCCGTGGCCGCCGGGTCCGTGGGCGACGATCCAGTGCGTGCCTTCATAAATGCCGACATCGCTGCCGCATATGCCGACGCAGCGTATTTCGGCGAGCACCTCGTCGGGGCCGGGTCTGGGGATTTCGATTTCGACAAGTTCCACGTTCCAGGGAGAGGGGAAGACGAGGGCCTTCATCGTTCTTTTCATGAAAGAGTTCCTCAGAGTAATCATGTGTAATCAAAGATTAATTGGGGACACCATTCGCATGGTGTCCCCAATATTAGACGGTGCCGCCGCTACAAGCCTCTTTCTTTGGCGATGCGGGCGAGCATGTCCTCGAAGTCCTTTGGCGGGACATTCGCCTGAGGCTTACCGACCAGCGAGATAGCGCTTTCGGGACACGTCGGCACGCACAGGCCGCAGCCGATGCATCGGGCAGGGTCCACTTCCATGGCCTGCTCGTTTTCCTTGATGGCGTCCACCTGGCAGCGGTCGAGGCAAAGTTGGCACAAGGAGCATAGCTGCGGGTCAATCTCGGCCCGGTACGAAGACGCCATGTAGTCGGCCGGATTCTCAAGCAGCTTGAGGCGTCTGAGTCCGCCGCAGCAACATCCGCAACAGCAACAAATCCATGAAATGTCCTGGGTGTTGCTCGGGCAGAGCACGAGCGCGGACTCCTCGGCGAGGTCGAGGATTTTCAGCGCCTCGTCGGTGGTAATCTGTCTGCCCATCTTGTTGTCAACGACGTATTGACCGAACTGGTTGAAGGACAGGCAGGCCTCGCTCGGGCGGGAGCACGGATTTCCGAGGATGCCCTGCTCTTTGCGACAGATGCACGGTGCGACCGCGATATACTCCTGCTTCTTGACGAGGTCGCGGATTCGGTTGTATGTTTCGACGGCGGGGAGCGCGTCAACCGCGGCGTCCACAGGCGCGACGCGGAGTTGCTTGGTCTCGAGGGGCATGAAGGACATGCCGAGGTACGGCATGTACTCTTCCATCATCTCGGCGAACTCGCGGTCCATCGCGTTCAGTTGGAATTCGTAGATACCGACGATGAACTGGACGGCCTGATACTTTGGCGTGCCGTCCTCGCGAACGCGAAAGATCAATCCGCGTTTTGCCATGCTCTCGAGTTTTTGGGCGAGTCCCGCCTCGGACAGGCCGGTCCGTTTCGCGATGTCGGAAGCGCTTTCGGGCTCCTGCTTCAGTTTGACCGCCAGTTCGGCGTCTTCGGGGGAGAATAGTTTCTTCAGTATGCGCAGTTCCACTCCACTGTCGGTGGCGGGGAACCCGCTGGGAAGGCTGTCAAGGAATTCGCGAAGCTTGAGATATATGTCATCCTTCATGAGAACCTCCTCTTGGCTACTCCTTGTTCAAGCGGTCGGTTATTTGGGGACCTTTCGCGAAGCGCGGGACATGGTGTCCCCAAATAACCTTGGGTCGCCACATTATGTGGAAATTATACATGAATGTCGGTGCGGATTGCCAATTATTGGATTTTGACGCCGGGCGGACGCTTGCTCAGGGGGTTATGGTGGCTTCGATTCCGATGGAGGGGACAAATTGCCAGCCGCCGAGTTCAAAACCAGAACTGGTCCTGGGACCGCGGGAAACATTGATCTTCTCGCCCAGGTACTCGATGGTTTCGAGCTTGAGTTCGGGGTGCGAGTCAGGCGCGCCCAATTCGAGTTTGCCAGTGACAGTGAGGGGCTTGCCGGACTCATAAGCATTGCGGACAAGGATGGATGCTTTCGTGATGGCGTCGGCGGTGTAACCGGCGGCATATACGCGCAGTTTCTCCTCCGGTCCGTAGCCGAGCGTGAACTGGAGCGTGCGGTACACGTCGCCTCTCGCGGGTTCGTACTCAATGACGAATCCGGTGAGTTCCAGCCGCTTTCCCTTGTATGCCTCGGGGTTCGAGAGGGCATCGTCGAGTTCGAGCGATGTGGGAGGAATAGTAGCGCATGCAGGGAGAAGAAGGATGACAAGCAAAGTCACACGCGCAACGACACTCGCTCTTCCTGCGCCTGAGACCATGCCCGCCACCTCACTTCTTGCGGGCAGGCTTTCGCTTGGAGCGCTCGTCTTTCATGAGCTTATACTCGATGCTGTCGACAAGCGCCTGCCAGCTTGCCTCGATGATGTTCTCATCTACGCCAACGGTGTTCCAGGTGTCGTTTTCGTCCATCGATTCGATGAGCACGCGCGTCTTGGCTTTGGTGCCGGCCTTGGCGTCGAGGATGCGCACTTTGAAGTCCGACAGGTGCATGCCGCGAAGCTGGCTGTAGAAAGGCTCGAGCGCCTTGCGGAGCGCGTTGTCGAGCGCGTTGACGGGGCCGTTGCCCTCGGCGGCGGTGTGCTGTTCGCCTTTGCCATCGACGATGACCTTGATGGTGGCTTCGGAGATGACCTGATTATCGGCGCGCTTTTCGACGATGACGCGGAAGCCTGCGTGCCGGAAGAAGCTCTTGTGGGTGCCATGCGCCTTGTGGATAAGGAGTTCGAGCGAGGCGTCGGCGCCCTCGAACTGATAACCAGCCTGTTCGAGGTCCTTCAACCGGTGTATCAACTGCTGGGTGCGCGGGTCTTTCTTCTTGATATTGATACCTATCGACTCGGCCTTTGTGGCGAGACTCCCTTTGCCGGCGAGTTCCGAGACGAGGACTCGCCGATAATTGCCGACGGCCTCCGGCGACACGTGCTCGCAGGTGCGCGGGTCCTTGGCGACGGCGTCGGCATGCCAACCGCCCTTATGAGCGAAGGCGCTGTGGCCGACATATGGCTGATTGTTGCGCGGCGTTATGTTTGCGAGCTCGCTGATGTAGTGGGAGGCCTCGCGCAACTTGCCAAGCTGAGTCCTGGTTATGACGGGGATTCCCATCTTGAGACACAGATTGGGGATTACAATGCAGAGGTCGGCGTTGCCGCAGCGCTCGCCGTATCCGTTGATCGTACCCTGCACCTGCAGGGCGCCTTTTTCGACGGCGAGCAGCGTATTGGCGGTCGCCAGTCCGGAGTCATTATGGATGTGGATACCAAGCGGGACGGCGGTAGCAGTTTTGGCCGCATCGAGGGCCTTCGCCACGTGTCCGAAAAGGGTGCCGCCGTTGGTGTCGCACAAAATGATGCGTGTCGCGCCGGCTCGTTCGGCGGCTTGCAGAGCGGAAAGCGCATAGGCCGGATTGTCCTTGAAGCCGTCGAAGAAGTGTTCCGCGTCAAAGAAGACCTCTCGGTCGCGCGACCTGAGGAATTGTATTGTGTCCTCGATAAGTTCAAGGTTCTTTTTCAGCGAAACGCCGAGGACCTTTCGCACGTGAAAGTCCCAGGCTTTTCCCACGATGGTGACCTGCCGGGTGTCGGCGTCAAGAAGTTTCTTGAGGGAGTCGTCTTCCTCGGGCTTGTGTCGCGGGTGGCAGGTTCCCCCGAAAGCGACCGGTCTGGAATGCTTGAGGGTTAGGCCTTTTATCTGCTTGAAGAACTGGACCGCCTTGGGATTTGAGGCGGGCTGGCCGCCTTCGATATAATGGACGCCAAGTTCATCGAGCAGTTGAGCAACCGCAAGCTGGTCCTCGGGCGAAAAAGCGATTCCCTCTCCCTGCGCTCCATCGCGAAGGGTCGTGTCGTAAAGTTCAACCTTCATAGACATCATTCCTCGACTGCGGCGACTTCCCTTTCGAGTTCGAAAGCCCTGTGAACGGCCCTGAGGGCGTCGCGGCCCCGGTCGGCGTCCACGACGCACGAAATCTTGATCTCCGAGGTGCTGATCATCTCGATGTTGATGCCCTCATCGGCGAGCGCCTTGAACATCTTGGCGGCGACGCCAGAATGGCTTCGCATGCCGACGCCGACGGCGGAGACTTTAGCGATTTTTTCGTCAGCAAGCACCGCCCTGCCGCCGACTGCCTTGCTTATCTCCTCAACGACCCTGACAGTCTTCTTCAAGTCGTCCCTCGGCACGGTAAACGAGATATCGCTGCGTTCTTGTTCGCTGACGTTCTGGATGATCATGTCAACGACGATGTTGCGTTGGGCGATGGCGTCGAAAATCTGCGCGGCCACGCCGGGCTTGTCGGGCACGCCGACAAGGGTTATCTTCGCTTCCTTTTCGTTCAGGCTGACGCCGCTAATCACAACTTGTTCCATTGATGCGACCTCCTTGGTGACAAGCGTGCCGGGGTCCTCGTTGAAGCTGGAGCGAATCCGCATGGGCACGCCATATTTCTTTCCGAACTCGACGGCGCGCGGCTGCATCACCTGGGCGCCGAGACTGGCCATTTCGAGAAGTTCGTCGTAGGAAATGATGGAAAGCTTGCGAGCCTGGGGCACAATGCGCGGATCGGCGGTATAGACACCGTCGACGTCGGTATATATCTCACACAGGTCGGCCTTGAACGCCGCCGCAAGGGCGACCGCGCTCGTGTCCGATCCGCCACGGCCGAGCGTGGTGATATCGAGCTCGCTGTCAACGCCCTGGAAACCGCACACGATCGCGATCCGGCCCGCATCGAGTTCCTTCTGGATTCGGGCGGTCTCGATCGAGAGAATTCTCGCCTTTGTGTGCCATCCATCGGTGCGGATGCCGACCTGGACGCCCGTGAACGAGATGGCCTCGAGGCCGAGGTTGTGCAGAGCCATCGCCAGAAGCGCGACCGAAATCTGCTCGCCGGTGGAGAGCAGCATGTCGTATTCGCGCTCATCGGGCGAATCGGTTATCTGCTGGGCGAGGTCCACGAGTTCGTCGGTCATCTCACCCATTGCCGAAACGACGACAATCAGGTTGTTGCCTTCCTTGCGAGTGCGCGCCACGCGCGCGGCGACATTCTTGATCTTCTCGACATTGGCGACCGAGGTGCCGCCGTATTTTTGGACGATCAGCGCCATGTAGTGATTTCCACCTCCATCGTTAAGAGAACGGCCATTTGGCCGCTCTTGCAGGGGCGGTTCCCGAACCGCCCCTACAGTGCGGGTGTCATACCAAAGCTCTCATTCCCTGATATATGCCGGCAGCAGTTCGAACCCTTTCTCCACAAACACGCCTGTGTTTGCCGCCTCGGCCTCGCTGAAGCGGCGGGCGCTTCCCTTCGAAACCCCGTCTCCCCACACGACAAATGGGACGGGGTCGGCGACGTGCGTTTTCACCGCGATAGGAGTGTAGTGGTCGGGCAACGCCATCACGCGATGCGGACGATATTGTGAGATGCCATCGGCGATGGGCCCCACGACCAGCTTATCAAAATTCTCTATTGCCTTGATTTTTTCCTCGACGTTTCCGATGTGGCCGGCCTCGTCCGGCGCTTCGACGTGAATGAACAAGACATCCGCACTCTTGAGAGCGTCGAGCCCGTATCGAGCCTTGGCGGAATAATCCGTATCGAAATAGCCGGTCGCGCCGGGCACATGAACGACGGAGAACCCGGCATAGAGGCCGATGCCGCGAATGAGGTCGACCGCGGAGATGACCGCTCCAGAGAGGCCGTAAAGCTTGGGGAAGGTCGGCATTGACGGGCGTTTCCCCTGTCCCCACAGCCATATCATGTTTGCGGGCCTCTTGTTCGATTCAACCCGTTTGCGATTGACCGGGTGACGCGACAGCAGGTCTATGGAGTCGAACATGAGCCTCTTGAAATACTGGGCATCCTCGCCTTGGGGCAGATACGCCTCGATGGGTTGGCCGACAATGTCGTGGGGCGGCGTGCAGGCGAGTCGGGCGTCCCATTGCCTTTCTTTGCCGTCGCCCGCAATCAGGAGATGCCGGTAACTCACACCAGGATAGAATTTCAGGTTGGAATCACCAAGCTGCCGGTCGATATGGGCGATGAGTTCGGCGGCCTCGCCGCTCGTGATGTGTCCCGCGCTGTAGTCGGTCATCACGCCGTCATTGACGGTGACGAGATTACACCGGAACGCGACCTCGTTGGCGGCGAGTTCGATTCCGCGGCTTGCGGCCTCGAGCGGAGCGCGGCCGGTGTAATACGCGGCAGAATCGTATCCGAGGAGGTTGAGGTTGGCGATGTCGCTGCCGGGAACTGCGCCTTTCGGGATGGTGCGTACGATGCCGACAGTGCCCTCGCTGGCCAGCGCGTCCATGTTGGGCGTATCCGCCGCCTCCAGCGGGGTATCGCCGCCCAGCGCGTCGAGCGGATAGTCTGCCATTCCATCGCCTACCAGGAGTGCGAATTTCATGGGTTCACCGGACTCGGGCGCGGTTCAAGGAAACCCGCGCGTTCATAACAAAAAAAGCGAGGAAGGAATGTGCCTCGCCGCAGAAATTAATATGTTTGAGCTTGCTGCCGTTGCGCCTCTGCTCCACCACGCCTAACCAATTGCAGGGGCGATTCGCGAATCACCCCTGCACCAAATGCGTTGCAGAATCTGCGAGGGCCGACTCTCAGACGCCTTCGTCCGAGGCTTCTTTTGCGTCTCCGCTCGCGTCGGGCTCGGCTTCTTCGGGTATTCCGCTGACAACCGCGGAGAGTTTGTCGCCGGAGACCTCACCCAGACTGGCGCCGCCCGCATCCTTGTTGCCGAACTTGGAGACGTCCTCCTGCTCGAGGTCTTCCTTGTACTGCTTGAGACTGAGGCCTATTTTGCGAGTGGACGGGTCTATGCTGATGATCTTGACGATTATCGTGTCGCCCGGGTGAACGATTTCCTCAGGTTTGTTGATGCGGTCTTTCGAAAGCTCGGAGATGTGGATAAGGCCTTCGATCCCGTTGTCGAGACGGGCGAAGGCGCCAAAGGAGACCAGCTTTGAGATGGAGGTTTCGACGTAATCGCCGACGCGATAGCGGTTGCCCACTTCGCGCCACGGGTCGGACTCAAGCTGTTTGAGGCCGAGCGATATTCTTTCATGCTCCGAGTCGATATTGAGCACTTGGACCTCGACGCGGTCGCCCTTCTTGAGGACTTCCGACGGGTGGTTGATCTTCTTGGTCCACGACATGTCGGAGATGTGAAGCAGACCGTCAATGCCCTCCTCGATCTGGATGAACGCGCCGTAATCGGTGAGGTTGCGGACCAGTCCGTTGACGACGGTTCCGGGCGGATATCTGTCCTTCATCTTGACCCAGGGATTCTCGCCGATCTGTTTGAGGCCGAGAGAGATCTTCTCGTTCTTGGCGTCGACGTTGAGGAGCTTGACGTCTATTTCCTGTCCGATGTGGACGATCTCGGAGGGATGACGGACGCGTTTGGTCCAGGACATCTCGGAGATATGGACCATACCCTCGACACCTTCCTCGAGTTGCACAAATGCGCCGTAATCGGTCATGCTGACCACTTTACCGCGAACGACGGCGCCGACCGGATATTTCTCTTCGACGTGTGTCCACGGATTTGCCGACATCTGTTTGAGGCCAAGCGATATTTTCTCTTCTTCCTTGTTGAAGTTGAGCACCTTGACCTTGAGTCTGTCGCCGACCGACACCACTTCGGAGGGATGCTTGATTCGGCCCCACGACATGTCGGTGATGTGCAGCAGTCCGTCAATTCCGCCGACGTCGATGAAGGCTCCGAAATCGGTGATGTTCTTGACGACGCCCTCGAGGACCTTGCCGATCTCGAGCGTGGTGAGCAGCTTGGCCTTCTCCTCGCTCCTGGCTTCCTCGAGCACCTGCTTTCTTGACAAGACGACGTTTCTGCGGCGCTTGGTGAGTTTGATGATCTTGAATTTGTATGTCTGGCCGATATACTGTTCGAGGTCTCCGACCGGCCTGCGCGCGATCTGGGAGGCGGGAAGGAACGCATCGAGGCCGATATCGACCTTGAAGCCGCCCTTCACCTTTCTGATAACCTTCCCCTCTACGAGCTGATTATCCTCGTAGAGCTTTTGTATCTTCGCCCAGTTCTTGATCTTGTCGGCCTTAGTCTTGGAGAGGACGATCATGCCGTCCTGGTCTTCGGCTATTTCGATGAGGACATCAAGCTCATCCCCGACGTGTATTGCCCGGGGATCGGGAAATTCATTAAGCGGGATTGTGCCTTCGGATTTGAAGCCGATATCAATGAGAGCCGAATCGCTCCCTATGGAAACAATTCTGCCTCTGACAACTTCGCCTTCCTCGAAATCCTTGAGGGTCTGTTCATAGACCTTGGCCATGTCGACCTTTTCAAAGTCGATGTCTTCGAGTTTCTCGCCGGGTCTCGGCGAGGAGAGCTTCTGTTCGGAAGCGCCTTGGCGGGTTGAGCTTGCCGCTGCTTCGGATTTTTCGCGGGGTGTTTCCTGTTTGTCTTCGAGTACCATAGTTTTCTGTGAAAACCTCCTGGGAATTAAGAGTGGTTGCAAACCATATTATGCTACCACAACGCGAAACCCTTGTCAAGCATGTGTGCGCGCGGATTTTGGAATGGGACGAGGCATTTTTCGGGGTTCTTGACGCGCGCCGGAGAGAGTGGGCCGGCTAACCCTTCTTGAGTTCGCGCTCGGAAAAAATCCGGTCGGGAATGCCCTGGTTCAGCCGCCTCCGGTCGAAGGTGAGCTGGGTGGTATGGCCGGTCTTGAGGTTTTTCATCTCCATGAAATTGGGGCGGTAGATGTTGGGGGCGGCCTCGATGATGTTCTTGCGGGTTTCCACCTTGATGAGCTCGCCCTTCCGATCGTAGAACTTGATCTGGACCGTAAGGAGGATGTCCTTTCGGACCCATATCTCGCGACGGCTGTACCCACTTTCCTTTTTCTGTTTTTCGGTGGCCGGGAGGGCTTCTATCAGGTAACATTCTTTTTCGTCTATGACCTCGCTCCGTACGAGTTTGTATTCATGCTCGTCGTACTTCTCGGAGCGTATGTCCTCGTAGGTGAAGTCGGTCCCCATGAAGTTGTCAGTCTGGTCGGCAGAGGATATTCGGCGCACCTTCTTCAGCGCTGGCAGATAAAGCCACTGGTCGTCATCGCGGTCGGAATGCTCGATGGTGAGGAGGCCCACGCCTTTCACGTCGGCAGGCTCAAGGAACCGCATGAGAATCTTGTCGTTATCGTCCGCATCGGTCTGTCGGTAGTATTCGACTTTCCTCTTTCGTTCCTGCCCGCGGTCGTTCACGAGCTTCATGCTCATTTCGTTGAATTCGTCCTTGCCCTTGTTCTGCTTTTCTTCCTGCTCGATTATCTGGCGTCCGCTGAGTTCTTCTGAAGTGCTGGTGAGAGTGAGCGCCAAGAGCAGCGCCATTATTATGAACACCGTCGCACAGGCTTTCGAGTGCCGCATTGTGCAGTGCCTCCCATGAACGCCCGAGGGCGCTTCCTCAGAATGCATACTTGAGTTTCAAGTAAACCCTGTCGTTACCCGTGAACTGGCCAAGGAACGTGTCTCTTGGCCCGCCGATGACGTCGAATCCCAGCGCGACCTGGAAGTTGTCGGTCATGTCGTGAACCAGTTGCGGCTGGGCGTAGTAGTCCTCCCCCTGATGAAAATCCACCGCCCCCCTCATCTCGATGCGGGTGTATTCGGTGAATTCATATGTAAGCTTGACAGCGACCGCGCTCATGAATATCCGGTCGAGGGGTGGCGCATCGGTTTCAAGGGTAGCGCCTTCCTCGGTCACTTCCTCGCCCAAATATTCTACTATGATAAAAAGGTCGTGGTCAAACAAAATGTCGCTTTTCTGATAATCGAGTCCGACCGCATATTGAATTCGCGCGTCCTGTGTGTCTCCGTCGAATTTCAGATAGGCCGCCTCGCCGTGGAACCCGAGCTTGTCGAAGGTGGTGGCGAAATCGCCGCCGACGGCGCGAAACCGATTGAACACCGGCACAACTGTGAGGAAGGGGAACGTGGGCGTCCTTCTGAGTTCGGGCGAAGGAATATCGTTTATGCCATCATAGTAGCTGGCCGAGAAATCCCATCCGCGATACGTGGTCTTGAGCCTCGCGCCGAACTGCGCGTTGTCGACCATGTTCGCGGGCAGTTCGGGGTCTTGCACGAAGGCCGAGGACTCGGGCGGGATAAGCGAGAAGCGGGTCCCTCTCGGAGGCAGCCTGGTGGGGGTGAAGCCGGGAACGCCGACGAGCTGCAAGTCCCAATCATTCCAGTAGTAGTTCAGACTGGCGGCGACCGCCCCGATGTCCTCTTCGTCGAGCAGGTTCGAGTAATCGGTGGGCGTGACGTTGTCGGTCGGATTGAATGCGTCGGCCTTGCCCCAGTTGACGATTTGTTTGCCGAGGCGCAGGTCAAACGTATCGAAGTAAACATCAAGGAATGCCTCCGGAAAATTGAGGTGGTTGCGCTTGACGTCGTCGTCCTCGAAGTCGTTCACCCAGCCGTGCGTGAAGTCGTCATCGTCATCCTGGAGTAGC
Source organism: uncultured bacterium (assembly GCA_964510165.1). Lineage (GTDB taxonomy): Bacteria > Abyssobacteria > SURF-5 > SURF-5 > SURF-5 > CAZEBC01. Next base: position 224 of record CAZEBC010000124.1, on the reverse strand, counting down.
GCGTTTACGTACACCCGCATGTTGTCGCGGAAGCAGTTGTCATATTCGATTCTCAGCCTGCCCTCGTTTATCGAGTCGCGGCTGTCACCTCGGAATTCGTCCTCAAAGTATGTGTAATTGCGGTATTCGAGGGTGATCTTGAAGTTCTCGGATTGTGGCCAGTCCCGCCATGTCTGGGCGAGTTGTTCGAGGGGGCATTCCGGTTCGGACGGCTCCTCGGCGGC
>CAZEBC010000123.1:0-12477 GCA_964510165.1 uncultured bacterium | reverse complement strand
ACTAGCCTTTCGAGTTTTGAGGCGGTTTTCAGCGCAATCCATTCCTCTCCGCATTGGGCGCACACTTTCGCCGGCACGTTTCGGATAACGACGATTCCAAAGCCCAGATCGACACTGTAAAGCGCCGTCCCCTCCTTCTTGATGCCGCCACACATGGGGCAAAGGCTTTTGCTGCCGTTTCGTTTCATCACAGTTGCTCCGCCTGCTCGGTGTCTTCAGATCAAGCAGTTTCCTCGCCCCCTTCCCCTTTTCCCCCTTTACTTATGCGGGGCGTGGATGACGGCGAGGATTCGGGTTTCCTTGTCGCCGACGCATTCGACGCGGTGGCGCAGGCGCGAGTCGAAGTAGATGCAGTCGCCGGGCTTGAGCACGTCGGTGTGGTCCTCGAGGGTGACTTCCATCTCGCCGTCGAGAACGAAGATGAATTCCTCACCCTCGTGGGAGTAGGCGTTGCGGTCCTTCCTGGTGGCGGGCTCGAGCGTGACGAGGAACGGCTCCATGAAGCGGTTCTTCTTGTCCTGCGCGAGCGATTCGTAGCGGTAGCCGAACTTGACGCCTTGCTTGGAGGCGACGCGCGAGACGTGCCGCCTTTCCTCGCCGCGCACGATGATGAACGGCGCGTCGGCCTTGTCCTCGAAGAAATGGCCGATGGAGACGTCCATCGCGCCCGCGAGTTTTATGAGGGTTCCGAGCGGGGGCGAGATCATGTGGTTTTCGATCTGCGAGAGGAGCGCCGAGGAGAAGCCGGACTTCTCGGCGAGCTCGGCGAGCGACATGCCTTTTTCCTCGCGCAGTTTCTTCACTTTTTCGCCCACGCGCATTTCTTGTATATCGGCCATGGTGTCCTCACCCCCGCCGCGCGAGTTGCGCACCGGTTTCGATCGCCTTTATGTTTGCCGGTATGGTCTTGTGATATCGTTCGGCGATGGCCTTGGGCAGCGCTTTCTTGACGCTTTCAAGCGAGACGACCTGCATCCGCTCGATGTAGCCGCCGAGCGCGACCATGTTCGCCATCTTGCTGTTTCCGAGTTCGAGCGCGATGTCGTTTGCGGGCAGGAACAACGTGTCGATGTCGGTGCGATGCACCTGGGTTGCCTCGATGAGCGAGGTGTTCACGAGCAGGAATCCGCCCGGGCGCACACGGGGCTGGAACTTCGTGAGTGACGGGCCGTTCATGACGATGACGGCGCGCGGGTGTCCGGTCATGGGCGAGCCGATTTCATCGTCGGAGACCATGATGGTGCAGTTTGCGGTTCCGCCTCGCATCTCGACGCCGTAAGTCGGCATATAGGTGACACGCTTGCCCTCCGCCATCGCGGCGTAGGCGAGGATGTCGCCTATCAGCATGATTCCCTGTCCGCCAAAGCCCGCCATGATTACGTCGGTGTGCATGAGTTATTCCTCGAAGTTGCTACGATCCGGTTATAGGAAATCCTTCCCCGTCCGCTCCTTGAACACGCCGAGGGGGAAGTACGGGATCATTTCGTCCACGACTTTTTTCTGGCCTTCGAGCGGGGTGACGCGCCAGTTGGTGTGGCACGCCGAGAGCACCTCGACTATTGAGAATCCCATCTCGTTCACCTGCATCTCGAAGGCCTTGCGGATGGCTTTCTTCGCGTTGAGCACGGCTTTCGCGTTGTGGAGCGAGACGCGCGCCGAATAGGCGACGCCCTCGAGCGTGGCCAGCATCTCGGCCATGCGGATGGGGTATCCGTCGGTGCGGAAATCGCGGCCGTACGGGCTTGTGGTAGTCTGTTGGCCGAGAAGCGTTGTCGGGGCCATCTGGCCGCCGGTCATGCCGTAGACGGTATTATTGACAAACACGACCGTGATATTCTCGCCCCGGTTGGCGGTGTGGATGATTTCGGAAGTTCCAATGGCCGCGAGGTCGCCGTCGCCTTGGTAGGTGAACACGATGCGGTCGGGCAGAGAGCGCTTGACGCCGGTGGCCACGGCGGGCGCGCGTCCGTGGGGCGCCTCGATGACGTCGATGTTGAAGTAATCGTACATGAAGACGGCGCAGCCGACGCACGCGACGCCGATGGTCTTTTCCTGCACGCCGAAATGGTCGATGGCCTCGGCGACGAGCCGGTGGGCGGTACCGTGGGTGCAGCCCGGGCAGAAATGCGTGGGCTTGTCCGAAAGCGCTTTGGGGCGACTAAATACTTGCTTCGGCATGGATGCTCCTTTTCATCTCTTCGAGGACTTCCTCGGGCGTGGGCACTCCGCCGCCGGGCCTGCCGTAGAAGAAGATGTCGGCGCTCCTATGGGCGGAAATCTGCACATCGGTCAGCATCTGACCGGTGTTCATTTCGACGACCAGCACCTTGGGTATGCGTTTGCTGGCGGCGCGGATTTCTCTTTCCGGGAACGGGAACAGCGTGATGGGTCGAATGAGCCCGACGCGGAGCCCCTCCTCTTTCGCCATGTTCATGGCCGTTTTCACGATACGGGAGGCAGTCCCGAACGCTATGACCACGAGTTCGGCGTCATCAAGCCATTTCTCCTCGCATATGACGTCCTTCTCGCGGATGATATCGTACTTCTTCTTAAGCTCCAGGTTGTGAGCCTCCTGCTCGCCGTCGCTCAGGTAGAGCGTCTTAAGGTATTGTTGTTTGCGGTCTTTCGCGCCGGTGATCGCCCAGGGTTTGTCGAAGAAACGCACCGGTTCGCGCGGCTCGAGGACAGCGGGCTCTTTCATCTGGCCGAGGATGGCGTCGGCGAGGATCATGGCGGGGTTGCGATACTTGTCGGACAATTCAAACGCTTTGATGGTCAGGTCGAACATCTCCTGCACCGACGCGGGCGCGAGCACGATATTGTAGTAGTCGCCGTGGCCGCCGCCGCGTGTAGCCTGGAAGTAATCGCCCTGCGTGGGTGAGATGCCGCCCAGTCCGGGACCGCATCGCATCACGTTGACAACCAGTCCGGGAATCTCGCTTCCGGCCATGTACGACATGCCCTCCTGCATAAGCGAGATGCCGGGGCCGGAGGAAGAGGTCATCGCGCGGGCGCCCGTGGCCGACGCGCCCATGACCATATTGATTGAGGCGATCTCGCTTTCGGCCTGTATGAACACGCCGCCCGTTTTGGGCAGATGCTCCGAGAGGTATTCCGGAATATCGTTCTGCGGCGTGATCGGATAGCCGAAGTAGTATCGGCATCCGGCCTGGATAGCGGCCTCCGCGAGGGCAGTGTTACCCTTAACCAATTGTGGCTCAGTCATTTAGCAATCCCCTATTGGTTCCTCGGATGGCGTGAAAGCATTACTTGTAAACTTCGATCGCCGTGTCGGGGCAGACCTCGGCGCACAAGCAACAGCCGGTGCATTGCCCGTTTCCCTCGAACTTGGCGGGGTGATAGCCCTGCGAGTTAATGCGGGTGTCTATCGCGATGCATTCGCGCGGACAGGTGTCCACACAGAACCGGCAGCTCTTACAGCGCTCCTCCAATATGATGATGTAGGCCTCGCTTTTCTTTTTTTCGGTCGTTGATTCAGACATAGAACACCATCGTCCGCCACTGCGGCATGTTGAAAGACAAGTGATTGCCAGATAGATAATTATAACTATCCGTGCCGAAGAAAGTCAAATGAATTTGTCGGGCGAAGGTATCGGGTTCACGTTGACAGAGAGGGGCAGCGGGTATATACTTAAGACGAGGTGATGGGGCGTGTTCGAGAGAAAAGAATACAATAACCCTAAGAAGCTCTTTAAGGAACAGGACGACCTGGTGGCGCCGAGCAAGGAGCCGCCTGAGGAACCTGGAAAGTTGGCTTCCGTCAGACGTTCGGAGCTTACCAGCGTCGCGCCGGACGACATAAACTGGGGCAACATCTTCTGCGGGAAACAGCACGGCCTGCAAAGCGGCAAGCCGGAGATTGAATCCCGGAAGCTTGAGACCATTTGACGTCGGGAGCGCTTTCCCCCGAAATATTGGTGACACCATGCCGCATGGTGTCCCCAATATGACGTAGATGCTTTCTTGTGACTGAATTTCCAAGGTGACCGAGGACGCGTGTGCGGGCCCCCATTTTTGCGAGAACGCGTTCCGGCCCGGTTTTACCTCAACGGCCCGTTATCATGCGGTCAGCGTGATAATGGGCCATTTGCTTATTCGCCTGAATTCGGGGACACCTTGCGGCAAGGTGTCCCCGAATTTAAGGGGGCGCGTGGTGTAACCGAATTAGGGTAGGCGGAGAGGAAACGATGAAGAGGCAAGAGCGGTGGGTAGTGCTGCTGATGGCGAGTTGCCACACGCTGGTTCACTGTTATGAGCAGATCTTCCCCGCGTTGCTGCCTGCGCTGCTGGTATATTTTCAGCTAAAGCTGACGACGGCGGGCTGGATGCAGAACCTGCTGGCGCTGGCGTTCGGGCTGGGGGCGCTGCCGGCGGGCTACATTGCGGATCGGGCGGGTCCGAGGCGGATCATTGTGGTGTACCTGCTCGGGGCGGCGCTTTCGAGTTTGTTCATTGCTGCCTGCCGCTCGATCACCGGCCTGGCCATGGGGCTCGCAGCGATGGGCGCCTTCATCAGTTTGTATCATCCGTCGGGAACGACTCTGATAACAACCGAGGTGAAAGAAGAGCTTGGGAAAGCGCTTGGGTATCACGGGATGGGCGGCGGCCTGGGCCTTGCGACAGTGCCGGTGCTTGCGACCCTGCCCACGGCCTTTTTCCCGGTGAACGGCTGGCGCATTTCCTTTGCGGCATTCGGATTGTTGGGGCTTCTTGCCGCACTTGGCGTGGCGAGGCTGAATGTGAGCGAGACGCCGCCGCGAGAGCGCAACAGTCGTTTTTGGCCCGAACATGTCGCCAAGGATTCCGCAGCGCCTCTGGTCTTGTTTCTATTCGTGGCGGTCGTCATGGGATTCTGCTATCGAGGGGTGACCACATACCTGCCGACGTATTTCGCGAAGAACCTGAACGGTGGGATTTTCGAGGGAAGCGACGTGCTCAAGGGAGGAACTTTCGCAACACTGACGCTGCTTGTCGGGGTAGCCGGCCAGTTTGTGGGCGGGCATTTGACCGGTCGGTTCAAGCTTGAGAAACTGTTCGCGGTGATGATGTTGGTGACCATTCCTTTACTGCTTCTGATGAGCGTATTGACGAACTATGCTCTTTTCATCGTCACGATGGCGTTCGCGTTCTTCCATTTCAGCAGCCAGCCCGTGGGAAACAACCTGGTGGCCGAATACACTGACCCGCGCGGACGGGGGCTGGGCTTTGGGCTGTATTTCTCGACGGCGTTCGGTTTCGGGTCGTTCGCGTCGGGGTTTTCGGGAATGGTGGCGGACAGGTTTGGCCTGAACCATGTGTTCGTGGCGCTGGCCGGAGTGGTCTTTATCGGATTTGTCATGATGATGTACCTGGCCAGAAGGCAGAGAGCGTGGGTTGACGCGGGACTTGGAGGGATGTTATAATTTGATATAAATCTAATTGTTTCGAAACTCGGAGAGGCGCTCATGGAGAAAGAGTCCGGATTGATGCAGGCGGCGCGCCTGTTCGGAGCACTGGCCGAGCCTGCGCGACTGCGGATATTGCAATTGCTGCGCGAAGGAGCGATGTGCGGGCGCGAACTCGCCGCCAGGCTCGACCTGACGCCGGCCACCACATGCCATCATCTGGACCGGCTCAAGCTGGCGAATCTGCTGTCGGAGCGTCGGTCGGGGAAGTTCGTTTACTACAGCATAAGCGATTCGGAACTGGCGAGCGCGGTGAAGGAATCCTTGACGGCCATTGGAGGAGAGATCGAGCTTCCGGCAGAAGAGCCGGTTCGAAAGCTGAGGAAACGGAGGCGCAAGGTTGGGAGTCCTCCCAAAAAGCGGAAAAAGTCGCAATGAGCGATACCGTTAAATTGGGGACACCATGCCGCATGGTGTCCCGAATTTAACGGCGAGAAGCGCTGGGATGAGCGAGCGCCATCGAAACAAAATGGAAGAGCTTGATCTGGAACTGCATGAGCAGGCGGAAGACGTTGACTTTTTCACGGAGATGGCGCTTCGTTTTGGCGGGCCGGTACTGGAGCTTGGCTGCGGAGCGGGCAGGCTGGCCATTCCGCTGGGCCGGGCGGGGATTGAAGTCGTAGGGATCGATGTGTCCGCCGACGCTCTCAAGAGATTCCGCGAGAGACTGCGCGCGGAAGCGCCGCCGGTGCGCGACAGGATCAAAACGGCCTGTGCCGACATGAGGCGCTTCGCGTTCAGGAAGAAGTTTCGGCTTGTCATTTGTTCATCGAATACGTTGCTCTTGCTTTCATCCGAAGGGGCCATCCGCCAGGCCCTCGAGTGCGTCGGCGCTCACATGGGCGCGGATTCGGGCTTTATGGTCGATGTGGCCGCACTCGACGAGGCGAGCCGGGCGGCGCTGTGCGAATATCCGGAAGGAGAGGTTGCGGATATCGACTCGAGAAGTCACAGGGTTCGAGTGTCGGACGAGGGAAGTTTGGGGGGGAGGACGCTGTCGATAACGTACACGTATTCAGATTCATCTCGCGCGCTGTGCGCGGAGCGCACCGAGGGCGTGCTTCTGCTCACGCCGCCTGAGCTTTTGAGCCTGCTGGAGAGCCGGGGGTTTGAAGCGGCGGAGAAATACGGATGGTACGACTGCCGCCCGTTTGCGGAATCGGAGAGGAAACTTCTGGTGGTGGCTCGCAGGAGGGAAACTTCAACATGATGCGCAGGGTGATCTATTTCGACCTCGATGACACGCTTGTCGATTACGATTTCGACGCGTGCCACGCCTTCGGGAAAGCGCGTGAGCATGCGCTTGAGAGCTACCCGCACCTGGCGGAACTTCTCAACGTTGATGTGTTCAAGCGCGCCCGCAGCGCGACATACATCCAGTACGGCGACACCGGCCTTCCGCTTCCGATGTGGTACCGCGAGTGCATGCGGTCTGTGCTCGAATCGCTGGATGTGTTCGACATCGAGCTTGCGGGCCGGATGGGCGAGATATACGGGCTTTTTCGCAGCACTATGCTGAAGGTCTTCGAGGACGCGGCGGAAGTGATCCCCAAGCTGGCTTCTGTTTACAGGCTGGGGCTTATCTCCAACGGCTCGAGCAAGTTTCAGAAGCTCTCCATCGCCCAGTTCTTCACCTATTCCGTTTTTGCGCGGGAAGTGGGCTATGAGAAGCCGGCTCCGGAGATCTTCCACGCGGCGGCGAAGGCGGCAGGCTGCGCAAATGGCGAGATGCTGTACGTGGGCGACGGGCAGTACACGGACATTCTGGGCGCGAGGAACGCGGGCATCGAGATGGTGTGGATAAATCGCAAGCGTGAGGCGCTGTATAACGGCATTCCGCGGCCTGAACACGAGATACGCGACCTGCGCGAACTGCTCCGCATCGCGCCGCTGGACGCGAGGAGCGACGAATGAAATTCACGAAGATGCACGGGCTTGGCAACGATTTTGTTGTCGTTAACGGTTTCGAGGAGGCCGTGACGGACGCAGAGAGGCTGACGGTGGAGATATGCAACCGGCGCACCGGCGTCGGGGCGGACGGCCTTATTGTCATCATGCCGTCCAAGATGGCCGCGTTCAGGATGCACTATATCAATTCCGACGGCAGTCTGGCCGAGATGTGCGGCAACGGAATCCGCTGCCTCTCGAAGTATGTGTATGAACACGGACTCACCAGGAGCACGGATTTCGTGGTTGAGACTCTGGGGGGATTGAATCGGCAACTACTTACTGTCGAGAACGGGCGCGTCGTCAGTGTGTCGGTGGATATGGGGAAACCGAAATTCATGCGGTCCGAGATTCCGATGCTGGGCGATGACGGCATGGTCGTGAACGAGCCTATCGAGGTGGATGGGAGGCGCTATCGAATCACGGCGCTTTCCACGACCAATCCGCATGCGGTCATATTCGTGGACGATGTCGAGCGAGCGCCCCTGTGCGAGGTTGGTCCGAAACTGGAGCGTCACCCGGCATTCCCGCAGAAGACCAATGTCGAGTTCGTTCAGGTCATAGACAGGAAGAACATTCGCATGAGAATCTGGGAGCGCGGCTGCGGCGAGACGCTTGCATCGGGAAGCGGGTCCTCGGCCTCGGCAGTGGCTTCCATCATTAACGGGTTCACGGACAGGGATGTGACGGTGCACGTGCGCCTGGGGCAATTGAGGATTTCGTGGCCCGAGGGCGGCAGCATCACGATGACGGGTCCGGCTACGGAAGTCTTCACCGGCGAATGGCCGGAAAGAAGGGGATGAAATTCGGGCGGCCCCATGTGGCCGCCCCTACAGGAGGCGTCAGGACGCGGAGGGTTTGGGGGAAGGCGGCATGATTACAGAAGCAGGAGGTCGCGGCGGTTCACCAGGGAAACTGAACGTGGCGGTGCTGATGGGCGGACGCACGGCGGAGCATGAGATATCGGTCGCGTCGGGCAGGATGGTCGTTCAGAATCTCGACCTTCGCAAGTACAACGTCAAACCGATTACGATTACCCGTGAAGGCTTGTGGCTCGTGCCTCGGGGCTATCTCACGGATGGGAGGCAGGTCAGGGAACTCCTGTCGGGGTCCGGGGACGAGTCTGCGCAGAGGGACCTTGTCCCGATCGAGACCGGCAGCGCGCTCACGCAGACCGCCTCGGAGCAAGTCGACGTCGTGTTTCTTGCGATGCACGGTCCGTACGGCGAGGACGGCACTATCCAGGGACTGCTGGAGCTGCTGGACCTGCCGTACACCGGCTCCAATGTGGAGGCGAGCGCGATTTCGATGAACAAAATCCGCTGCAAGGAGATATTCTCGCAACATCGGATTCCGACACCACGGCACGTGGTCGTTGAGGAATCGAAGTGGCGGAGACGATCCGATGCCGTACTCGAGCGGATTGAAAGAAAGCTTGGTCTCCCGTGTGTCACCAAGCCGCCGCGCCTGGGGTCGAGCGTAGGGATGAAAATCGCCGAGGATGCGGAAGCGCTGAAGCAAGGGATAGAGCTTGCGCTTCGGTATGACACATTCGTCCTCGTTGAAGAATTCATTCCGGGGCGGGAACTGACCAGCCCGGTGCTTGGCAACAAACCGGGCAAGAAGCCGATCGCGCTCCCGCTGGTGGAGATAGTGCCGAAGACGTCCAAGTATTTCGATTACGAGGCCAAGTACATGCCGGGCGGCTCGGAGGAGATTACGCCCGCCCGTATTGACGAAAAATTGACGAAGAAGGCGCAGCGGCTGGGGGTGAAGGTTCATCAGGCGCTCGGCTGCGGCGGCCTGTCGCGGACCGACATGATTTTGAACGATGATTCGCTGTATGTGCTCGAGACGAACACTATTCCGGGCCTCACCGAAATGTCATTATTTCCCAAGGCTGCACGCGCGATGGGCATGAGTTTCTCCCAGTTGCTCGACCATCTCATCGAGGTGGCGTTCGAGACGCATCGCGCCAGAAAGATATGCACGGATCGTTGACGTGTGGAACGAAAAACCAGTCGTAGCAGTCTTCGGCAGTTCCCAGGCCGTCGAGAGTGACGAGCTATACCGGCAGGCGCGGTTGCTCGGGCGACTGCTCGCGCGTGAGGGATTTGTCCTCTGCAACGGCGGCTATGGCGGCGTAATGGAAGCCAGCGCGCGCGGCGCCTCGGAGATGGGAGGGTTCACCATCGGGCTTACAACGACCGTGTTCGAGGACGGAGACGCCAACCCATTCATTACGCGGCAGATAAAGAACACTACGTTGTTCGAGCGGCTGTCGAACTTCGTGAGTCTGGCTGAGGCGTTCGTAGCGCTCAAGGGAGGCGTCGGGACTCTGGCGGAATTCTCCATCATCTGGAACCTGACGCAGACGCGGGCGCTTGGCCCGCGACCCTTCATCCTGCTCGGAGACCATTGGCCGGAAGTAATCAGGACGCTCCGGGCGAACATGGTAATTCGGGAAAAGGACGTGCGGCTGTTCCGAACGGTCTCAACACCGGAACAGACGCTGGATGTCCTTAAGAAGAGCTTGCCTATCGGACCATGAAACGAGTTATCTCGGCGAGCAGACGAATCGATATGGTCGCGTGTTTTCCCGACGACCTCGTTGGGCTGCTCAATGATAAGTGTCCGCCGGAACAAACCCACACGCTCGTGCTCTGGACGAAGAATCCGACCAACCTGCTCGAACACGAGGGAATGCGGCGCACGTGCTCGAGGTATCCGCTGTATATCCACTTCACCATTACGGGCATGGGCGGCGGGCCGCTGGAACCGAATGTTCCGCCAGCGCGTGAGATGTTGGGCCTGCTTGGGTCACTGATCGAGTACATCGGCCACCCGGAGCGTGTCAGGATACGGTTCGACCCTATCGTGCACGTGAGGCTGCCCAATGGGGCGCCGCTCCGTAACCTCGAATTATTCGAAGAAGTGGCCGAGAACGCTCACCGGCACGGGATACGCGATGTATCGACAAGCTGGATGTCGAGATACAAGAAGGTGCTCGCACGCCTTCAAAAAAACGGGTTTTCGGAAATCCCGCTTTCAGAAGAGGAACAGAAGAGCGAGCTGGAATGGATGGAGACCGTTGCGGCGGAGCATTCGGTCAGGCTGCATGGCTGCTGCGTGCCCGGCATGCCGGTCTCGCGCTGTATTGACGGCGAGCTTCTGTCGCGCCTGCACCCTGAAAAAGCGCCGTGTTCGACGAAGAAAGCCAAAGGCCAGCGAGCGGCGTGCGGGTGCACCGAGAGTTTCGATATCGGCTGGTACAATCCGTGTCCGCACGGGTGCATCTACTGTTATGCCAACCCCGCCCAGGCGGCGGCCCACGCGCATGAGCGTTGATCCTCAGACACTCCTGAAACTGCGCCAACTCCTTGGCGAGAACCTCTTCGAGTCGGTCGAGAAAAGGATCGCGTACTCGTCCGACGCCTCGATGGTGAAGGGTGAACTGCCCGACCTGATTGCGCGCCCAACGACGACCGAGCAGGTCTCAGATATCCTGAAGCTCGCGAACGCAGAACGGATACCGGTGTATCCGAGAGGCGCCGGCTCAAACCTGACGGGCGGCGCCGCGCCGGTCAAGGGAGGCATCGTGCTCGACTTTGAGCTTATGAATGCCATCCTCGACATTGACGCGGACAACATGACCGCGCTCGTTCAGCCGGGGGTCATCACGGCGGACCTTCAGAAACGGGTGGAGAAGCTCGGCCTGTTTTATCCGCCCGATCCTGCCAGCAGCGACTTCTGCACCATCGGCGGCAACGTGGCCGAGAATTCGGGCGGATTGCGCGGGACGAAGTACGGCTCGACGCGCGAATACGTGATGGCGCTCGAGGTGGTGCTTGCGGACGGAGAGATTCTTCGCGTGGGAACGGGAGCGCCCAAGAGCGTGACCGGTTACGACTTCGTTCGGCTGTTCGTCGGGTCGGAGGGCACTCTCTGCGTGTTCACCGAGATATTGCTCAGGCTGATTCCGTTGCCGGAGAGCGTCGAGACGATTTTCGCAAATTTTCCTGAGGCCGACCACGCGGCCGCAGCCGTATGCTCGATGTTCAGGAGGGGCATCGTTCCACGGGCCGCGGAACTGATGGATGAGCCGACCGTCGAGGCGCTGAGGCGTTACCAGAATTCGGCCCTGCTTCCGCGCGCGGGCGTGGCCTGTTTGTTTGAGGTGGATGGGCCTCGCGTCGTGACGCTGGCGGAGGCTGGAGACGTCGTGCGCATCTGCCGGGAACACGGGGCAACGGAGGCCATGAGGGCGCAGTCACGCGACGAGCGGGAAGGCTTCTGGTCGCTTCGGCGCGCGATTTCGCCCGCACTCTATCAATTGGGCCGGATCAAGCTGAACGAGGACATCTGCGTTCCGCGCACACGACTGGCGGAGATGCTGAAGAAGACCAGGGAAGTCGGTGAGCGGTATTCGCTGCTGATAGTCAATTTCGGCCACATCGGCGACGGCAGCCTTCACTTCAACGTGATGCTCGAGCGGGAAGACCCTGAACTGCTTGAGAAGGCCGAGCGGGCGGTCGGCGAGGTATTCAAGGCCGCTGTCTCCATGGGCGGAACCCTCTCGGCCGAGCACGGCATCGGGCTTACGAAGGCGCGGTTCCTCAGCATCGAGGTGGGAGCAAAGGAAATGGCCGCAATGGCCCGCATAAAGAAAGCCTTCGACCCCAACGGCATTTTGAACCCCGGAAAGTTCGCCGATGAGTTCGTCCGAAAATGATATCTCGCGCAGGGCCGCCGAGGAACTGGAGAAATGCGCGCACTGCGGCAAATGCCGGTCAGTGTGTCCGGTGTTCGCGGAACTTAGGGATGAGGCATTTGTCGCGCGGGGCAGGGTAGCGCTGTTCGAGGCGCTGAGCCAGGGCCGCATTTCGGCCTCGCCCGAGCTTCACACCATCATGTCGGCCTGTCTGATGTGTCAGCGCTGCCGGGAGGTCTGCCCTTCGGGCGTTCAATTCGTGGAGATTTTGCTCGCGGCCCGCGAGCGTCTTGCCCGGGAAATGGGATTGCCTTTCGGGGCCTCGCTCGTGTTCCGGCATGTGCTCACGCGCAG
>CAZEBC010000122.1:0-12706 GCA_964510165.1 uncultured bacterium | reverse complement strand
CGGCTGGCTTTGACATATTCTCGCTTGGGGCGTTAGAATAGTGGTGCGAAGTCCCCGAGAAAAGTGTTTCTTTCATGCAGCATTCGTCCATAGACAGCATCCCGCTAGGACATCTTCCCGTATGAGCAAGTTAAGACACACGCGTCGGCGATTTCTTGAGTACGTTGCATCGGTCCCGGCGTCGGTGATGTTGGGACAGAGCGGGCTGGCGACCGCTGAGACAAGGGCGGGAGCGGCGGACAGCGAAGGCGCGCCGGTTTCTGTCTTCGCGGCTTCAGGTTCGGAGGCGAAGGTGGTCGTGGCGAGCCGGGAATCGGCTGCCGAGAGGGACGGCAAGGTGAAGATTTCCGAGGTTGGCGCGCTGCTGAATGAATCCATTGCCGCAGTGACGGGCAAACCCGACGCGCGGTCGGGGTGGAAAAGCATGTTCTTGCCCGGCGACACCGTGGGGATCAAGGTCAACTGTCTCGCGGGTGTCGGGCTGTCGTCTCATCCGGAGCTTGTGACCGCGATCGTTGACGGCCTGGCGGCGGCTGGGATTTCCAGGGAAAGAATCGTCGTGTGGGACCGCACGGAGCACGATCTCATGTCGGCAGGATTCAGGATGTCAGGTTTGAGCGGCGCGAGGGTATTGGCCACAGACTCGGCGGGGGTCGGCTATGAGAGTTCGATAGAATTTTCGGGCGAGGTGGGCTCCTGTTTCAGCCGGATCATCTCGCGGATGTGCACAGCGCTCATAAACGTGCCGGTCTTGAAGGATCACGACCTTGCGGGTGTATCGCTCGGGATGAAGAATTTCTATGGGGCCATCCACAATCCGAACAAGTATCATGATAACAATTGCGATCCATACGTGGCCGACTTGTGCGCGCATCCTTTCGTGGCGAAAAAGCTGCGGCTCGTCATTTGTGACGGCCTGAAGGGGCAGTATCACGGCGGCCCGGCTCCCAGGCCTCAATGGGCGTGGCCGGCAGGGGCGCTGATTGTCGGGCGCGATCCCGTGGCCGTGGACGGTGTGGGTTGGGATATGATTGAGCGCAAGAGGAAGGAGGCGGGGATGCCTCCTTTGAAGGATGTCGGCCGCGAGCCTAAGCACATCGGCACGGCGGAGCGACGAGGGCTGGGGGTCGGCAATATGCAGAGGATTTCAAGGGTTGTCATCACATAGATTTCGGCGGCGAGAATGAGCGGGATGTTTCGAAGAGATTTTCTGGTGAAGACGGGAGCGGCGGCGGCAGGTGTCGGCGGGGGGCTTGCCGCCTATTGGTGGCTCGGCAGAGAAGAGGGTGCGAGCGTCCCTGGCGAGGCGTTGGCGAGGGATGAAGTCGGGCCTGAGCCGTTTGTGCGAGAGGCCATGCATTACAAGCGTCTGGAGGAAGGGCGGATTGAATGCGAGATTTGCCCGAGGGCATGCAAGGTCGCCATAAAGGAGCGCGGCTATTGCGGCGTGCGCGAGAACATCGACGCTTCGTATCGCACTCTCGTTTATGGACGGGTTTGCTCGATGAACGTGGACCCTATCGAGAAGAAGCCGTTGTTCCATTTTCTGCCGGGCGCAAAGGCGCTCTCGATAGCGACTGCGGGCTGCAATATCGAGTGCAAGTTTTGTCAGAACTGGGAAATCTCGCAGTTCAGGCCGGAGCAGGTGAGGAGCATTAATTTTCCGCCGGAAGAGGTGGTCAGGCAGGCAAAGTCAAACGGGATCGAGTCGATTGCGTTCACTTACAGCGAGCCTGTGGTTTTTTACGAATACATGTATGATACCGCGAAGCTTGCGCGGGAGCAGGGCGTGAAGAGCGTGATGATCTCGAACGGGTATATCGAGGAAAAGCCGATGGTCGGGCTATGCGAACACTTGAGCGCCGTCAAGGTGGACCTGAAGGCATTCACGGACAAGTTTTACAAAGAGATTTGCAGCGGGGAACTCCGGCCTGTGCTCGATACGCTCAAGGTGCTGAGACGGGAGAAGATGTGGAACGAGCTCGTCGTGCTCATGATTCCGACACTGAATGACGGCGAGGAGGAAATCCAGCAGATGTGCGCGTGGGTTCATGATGAACTCGGCCCCGACGTGCCCATTCATTTCACGCGGTTTCATCCGACCTACAAGATCAAGAACCTGCCGCCGACGCCGGTCTCCACGCTTGAGCGGGCTCGGGAGATCGCGATGGAGAAGGGGCTGAATTACGCCTATGTGGGCAACGTGCCGGGCCACGAGGGAGAATCGACGTACTGTGCGCATTGCAAGAAGCCGGTCATCCAGCGTCTGGGTTTCAGGATTCTTGAGGTTGCGATTGACGGCGGTCACTGCGCATACTGCAAGACGCCGATACCGGGTGTGTGGAAGGCCTGAAGGAATTGCGGGCTTTGGATTGAGGACTGTTTGAAGGGATTCCCGTTTTCGTGTTGGTATTCCGCAACAGCCCCTTGCCGTGGCGTTGGGTCCGTGAGTTATTCGACTGAGGCGGGCGCCGGTCTTTCCTCATTTTGAAGCAAGAGAGCCTCCTTACGCATGTGTGCGAGAGGGAACGGAACAAGGGCAAATATCACCGGGATGATGATCAGGGTCAGCGCCAGGCATACCAGCATGTTGAAGCATATGAGGAATCCGAGTCGTCTGGCCGGGGTGAAACCTGAGAGCATGACCACGGAGAAGCCGAGCATATTTACGGTGGCGTCGAACACAATCGCCATTCCTGCGGTGCCCATTGCAGCGCGCAGGGCTTCGTCGATGCGGTCGGCGTTGAGCATGGCGCGTTTGAGTCTCGCAATAAAGTAAATGGCGAAATCGAGTCCTATGCCGACCGAGATGCCGGTAAGCACGGCAGTGGTCATATCGAGCCTGATGCCGAACCATCCCATCACGCCGAATGTCATGATAGTCGCGAACGACAGGGGGACAATGCTTATGAGTCCCACGCCTATGGAGCGGAAGGCGAGAGCACAGATTGCCCAGATGACGAAGGTGCTCGTGATAATGTTGATTATCTTTCCGCGGATGATGTAATGGTTCTGGGCAATCCAGACCATGCTTCGCCCGCCGAAATCGGCTTTTAGTCCCGCCCCCATGTTTTCGTCCGCATACTGCCGCAGGCGATAGTAGATGTCTTCCAGTTGGATGCTGTCGATTGTAGTGGTTGAGATGCTTACCTTGCACCGCTGGAAATCGTAGTCTATCAGGCTGCTGAACTGGACGGGCTCCTGCGTGATGGAATGGAGGAGCAGGAGTTGAGCGATCATCTCCTCGCTGTCCGGGAGAGTGTCATAGGCCGGGTCATCCTCGTTTAGTATGCGGTTCATCCTCTTGATGATATCCACGATAGAGGCGGCATACTTCACGCGGGGGAGTTCTTCCGCAAACTTCTGGAATTTCTCTATCTCCTTAAGCGCTTCGGGGGACTTAAGTCCGTCGGGGCGCTCTGCGGTGATCATCACGTTTAGATTGTAGGGTCCCTGGAAATACCGGGTGAACACGGAGATGGTGTGCCGGGCCCGGTGGCCGGGCGGGAATATTTCCTCGGGCACAACGCCGACCTTGAGTCTCATGATGCCCGCCGCAGAGACGACCAGAAGAAGCAAGACAATTCCGACGACGAGGTACTTGTGTCTGGTGAGGGCGTCAGCGAAGTCGGCGAGGACGGCGTCGAATGACCATATTCGACTGCGCCGCGAATCCTCCAGAAAACTCTTCTGCAGCGTCAAAATTGCGGGTAGGACGATCAAAGAAAAGACTGCGGCGAGCGCCACGCCCAAGGCGACGCATGGCCCGAATTCCCGTATGGAAAGGACCTTGAAGGTGACCAGTGTTGCGAAGCCGACCATGGAGTTCAGGGCGGCGAGCAGTATGGGAGAGGTAGTCCTTGCCACTCCCTCGGCCACTCGTTCTTTTGGGGTCATCCCGGAAGAGGCTTCCTTGCAGCCATAGAGCACGTGGATTGCATAGGAACTGCCTATAGCGATGAGCATTGGAGGCATTGAGGAGCTGAGGACCGATATGGGCAATCCAAGCCAGCGCATCAACCCGAAAGTCCAAATGATGCTCATAATGATGACCAGTACCGGGCCGAGCGTAACCCTGACGGAGCGGAAGAAGATGAAGATGCCTATTCCCATTGATAGGAGGGCCGCCGGCCCGAGCACCATCAGGTCGTGCCGCATGCCCTGGTTGGCTTCCTCGTTCATGATCTGGTGTCCGAAGGGATAGATGTGTTCGGGGCCGGAATACTTTTGGGCGATCGAGTAGAGCGAGGAATGGAGTTTGCGATGGTCATATCCCGGGTCGAGCTTGATTGCGAAGAGCGCGGCCTTTTCATCGTTCGAGACGAGCCGGCCATGGATGTCCTTGTCGAGGCGGACGTCCTGACGGAGGCGCTCTATTTCCTCGGGGGTGGTCGGAAGCGGGGTCAGATACTTTCGGATGTCGAGGCCCCACTCACGCCATTTCACCTTTCTTGCCGTCGCGAGGCTGAGCGTTTGCTCCGTGAGGACGTCGTCGAGCTGGTTGAGTTCCTCGGTGATGGCGGTGATTTTCGCAAGGGTGGAAGGGTTATAGATGTTGTCGCTCACCAGCGCGAGATAGGCTTTTTCATCGGAGCCGAAATACGCGGTGTAGTGTTCGTTGGCGCGTATGATGGGGTCGTGCGCCGGCAAGTCGCCCTCGAAGAAGGGGCGCATCTTGAGTTTCGGTATGCCGGCGAGAAGCAGCAACGTCAGCAGGAACGAGAAGACAAGTATGATCTTGGGATACCTGCCCGCCAGTCTTGCTGGGAGATAAGCTGTATGCATCCGAGAACCTGTCAGCGGATCGAAGCTTAATGTAACTTAATACGGGCGCAACCACGCCTGGGCGTGGCGCCCTTACAAGGGGTTGCGATTGTCAGCAATTGGGCAGGCGCAAGGCCTACGCCTACAAGAATCCATAGATTCGCACAACCGCATGTCGAAACGGCTTGGCCGCCAGTTTGGGCGTCAGGAGTTGGCCAGGGCCATATTGACCGTATGTTTGAGGTCTTCCAGCGCAAACGGCTTGACGATATAAGGGCATCCGGTGCTCTCGATGAATGAGCGTATTTCGGGAACGAAGAAGACCCCGGTGATGAACACGACTTTCCTTTGCAGCTCGGATTTATTTTTGAGCAGCCACTTATAGAGTTCGACGCCGGTGAAGCCGGGCATCTTGCAGTCGACGATGAGGAGGTCGTAGGTTTCTTTGGCGAGTTTGGTGAGGGCTTCCTCGCCGTTGCCCACTGCGGTGACCATATGGTCGTTTCGCAATATGTCACTGATGACGGACCTGCATTCCGGATCGTCCTCGGCCACGAGCACCCGGCGCCTTTTCTTGTCGGTCTCCGCAGGAGCGGTTTCGACCTTGGCGTCCTCCTTCTTGACGGTCTTGGTTATGGGCAGTTTGATTATGAAGGTAGTGCCCTCGCCCTTCTTGCTTTTCACATTGATCTCGCCCTGATGAGCCTTTATGAGTCCGTGCGAGACACTGAGTCCGAGGCCGGTTCCTCCCGATCCCTTGGTGGAGAAGAAGGGGTCGAATATCTTAATGAGGTGCTCCTCAGGGATGCCGCATCCGGTGTCGGAGATGGAGAATTCCATCTGGTTGCCGACTTTTGCGGAGCGGATTGTCAGGTTTCCTCCGCGAGGTTCCATGGCCTGGAAGGCGTTATTTATGATATTGAGGAACACTTGTGCTATCTGTTTCTCGTCGGCCATGGTGAGCGGTAAACGGTCGTCAAGTTGGACAGCGACCTTGACATTGCCGGCCTTAATCTTGTAGTCGAGAAGCGCGAGGGTTTCGCGCATGGTGGCGTTGAGGTCGACGGGATAGCGGGTGGTGCTGGAGGGTCGGGCGAAGTTAAGGAGGGAACTGACGACCGAAGCGGCGCCGGAGGCTGAGCGCTCGATGGTGTCGATGTAGCGCAGGATGTTGTCGGGGAATTTCTGTTCTTTGAGGAGTTGGGCATATGCGAGGACGGGGAGAAGCTTGTTGTTGAGCTCGTGGGCGACTCCGGCCACGAGTTCTCCAAGTGACGCGAGCTTTTCGGAGCGGACAAGCTGCTCGTGGGTTTCACGGAGCTTCTTGTTTGTCTCTTCGAGCTCGAGGGTACGTTCGCGGACTTTTCCCTCGAGTTCCCTGTAGAAGCGGTTTTTCTCCTCCTCCATCTGAGCCTTGAGCGACGCGCATTCCTGGACAAGGCGCCGGTTCTCGATTCCGCGTTCGGCGATGAGCTTGAGTTCATCGACATCGAAGGGTTTGGTGACATACTCGAAGGCGCCGTGTTTCATGGCATCGACGGCGTTCTTGACAGTGCGCGTGGCCGTGACGATGACGACCTCGGGAGGGCTCTTGCGAGCTTTGATGACCTTGAGCGTTTCGAGTCCCGAGATGCCGGGCATGAGGATGTCCAGGAACACGAGGGCGACGTCGTTGAATTTGAGATATTCGATTGCGGCTTCGCCGGAATCCATCAGGATCACGTCATAGCTGTCTTTCAAGATGATGCGGATGGATTCGCGGACGCTGAGTTCGTCATCGACAACGAGAATCTTGTGCATGTTACGATGTTCCTTGCGGTAGTACAACCCTTACAACAGTTCCCTTGCCGGGGTCGCTGGAGATCATGACCTCGCCGTTGTGTCCTCTGACGATGCGTCTGGATGTTGCGAGACCGAGCCCCATTCCCTTGACCTTGGTGGTATGGAAGGGCTTAAAGAGGTTGGCCATTTCTTCGGGGGTGATTCCCGGTCCCGTGTCTGAGACGATGATTTCTACGGAGGCGCCGGGCGGCATGCCGTTCTGGCTTGGCCGGGTGTTATTCCTCAGGCTCGTGGACACGGAGAGAGTGCCTCCCTGGGGCATTGCCTCGATGGCATTGTTGATTATCTGGATGAGCGCTTCGCTCAGCAGGGTTCTGTCAAACGAAAGGACACCGTTGGATACTCCGAAATCCTTCTTGACCTTGACGCCCTGTTTAGCGGCGGCCTCGGCCACGGAGTCGATGATTTCCGCGACCAGCGTATTGATATCGCCGGGCTGCGGCTTTACTTCGAGCGGGTGGGAGAATCGGAGCAGTCTTTCTACGGCGGAATCGAGCTTGTCGATCTCCTTAAGGGCTATGGCCGAGAACTCGTTGCGGAACTTCTCGTCCGCATAGCTTTCGGGGAAAAGTTGAGTGAAAGTGCGAATCGCGACGAGCGGAGTCTTAATTTCCTGCGCCATACACAGGGCGCAACGCTGCCAGGCCTCTTCGTCGGCGACTCCGGCGCCGGCCCGTTTGACGGTGGAGAGGTCGGTGAAGAGGACGACTGCGCCGATGGGGTTGCCGCCGCTGTCGGTGAGGTGCGAGGAGCTTATTCCGAGAAGGGACTTGGTTGCGGGATCCATGACCTCGTGTCGGCAGAAGGACCTGCCCTCGCGGAGGGTGCGGTATACAATATCGGCGAAGATGGAACCGGTGCGCTGCACGTTCTGTCCGATCACTTCGGAGGCCTTCAGCCCGAGTATTTGTTCGGCGGCCTTGTTGAACACGGTCAATCGTCCGTCAGAGTCGGTTGCCATGAGTCCGGAGGTGACGCCGCGCAGGATTTCCTCAAAATTCTGTTTTTGGACGAAGACGGCGCGGTGTTGTCGGGCATTCTCGATGATGGCGGCAATCTGCTGTGAGAGCAGATAGAGGAACTCGAGTTCGTCTTCGGAGAGGCGCTTGCCGGTAACCTTCTTCCCGAGGGTGAGGATTCCGATCAGGCGCCCCCTTGCGGCGAGGGGGACGCAGATTCTCGCCTGCAACAGTTCGAGTTCCTTCTTTATCGGGATCATCTGTTCGGAGTTGATGCGAATGTCAGGGTCGTCGCAGTTCAGTATCTGGTCGTGTCGTTTCAGCCACGAGACGAGGCCGAGGCAGGGCGCGACGCGAAACTGAGTGAGGCTGGCGGAGTCAAGCCCGACGGCGGCCTTGACCGTCATGCGCTGGGCTTCTTCGTTGAAGAGGAGCAGAGCCGCCTTGTTGATGGCGAACATTTCGACGACGGCATCCAGGACGAGGGAGTAGAGGCGTTCCGGCGCGAAGGCATCGGATGCAGCCCTGAGAAATTTTCTGAGTGAGTCGAGCATCTCGCGTCGGTGGGTTTTGGCCGGGTCGGTTGCGAAGAGGGCGGAGTCGGGCTGCGCGATTTTCCCGTCGAGGCTGCGTCTGGCTGCGGCGAGTTTCTGGAGCAGTTGCGCGCGCTCGACCGCCCTCGTCACGGAGGAGGCGAGAGCCTCCTTGTCGAATGGTTTGGCGACGACGTCGTAGACGCCCTTTGCCCGCATCTGGCGGGCCGTCTCCGAATTGGTCTGGAGGGTGAGGAGGATGCAGGTAAGCTCGGGGGCGAGCGAGCGGATTCTCTGAAAGACGGTGAGACAGTCGGTGTTCTCGAGGAACTCGTCCAGCACGACGAGGTCAACCGGATGTTCGACGAGGGCGTTGAGCAACTGGGGGAGCGTGCGTGTGGGGACGAGCATGTGTTCGTCTCCGAAGAGGACGCGGAAGGAATCTTGCACGCTATTTTCACTTGACGCAACGACTATGATTTCCATGCTACACCCTTTCCTTGGCGAAGAATTGGGTGACGGGCAGCGAGATGGTGAACTCGGTACCCACGTTTTTCTTGCTGTCCACGGTGATATTGCCCGAATGGTCCTTGATTATACCATGAACGACGGCGAGGCCGAGGCCGAGGCCTTTTTCCTTTGTGGTGAAGAAGGGGTCGAAGATTCTGGGGAGGTTTTCGCGGCTGATTCCCTTGCCCGTGTCGCGGACCTTGATGAGGAGGGTCTCGGCGTCGTCGGTGGAGGCGACGAGTTCGGCGCCGTAAAACATCTGTGCGACCTGGTCCTGGCCGATTCCGTCGAAACGGCGGTATCTGCTCTTTCTGAAGCCGACGCTGATCGTGAGGTCTCCGGCTCTTCCCGTTCCGTCAATGGCCTGCATGGCGTTGAGGCAGAGATTGAGCATTGCCTGTTTGAGTTGCCCCTTGTCTCCGACAATCGGGGCGGAGGACACTTCGTAGTTCTTTGTCACGGTGATTCCCAGTTTGACGACTTCGGAACTGAGGAGGAGCAAGACCTCGTCAATGACCTCGATGACGTCGACCTGTCCGAAGGTGGGGGCGGAGGGGCGCGCGAACTCGAGGAGTTTTTCGACAATGGTGTTTATGCGTTCGACCTCATCGACGGTGATGGAGGAAAATGTGTCGCGGAAGTCTTTGTCCTCGTACTTGCTTGGGAGAAGCTGGGCGAAGGTCTTGATGGAAACGAGTGGGTTTTTTATTTCGTGGGCCATGCCGGCGGCGAGGGTTCCGAGCGAGGCGAGCTTGTCGGCGCGCCACATCTCGCTTTCGATGCGTTTGATGTCGGTGAGGTCGTTGAACACGAGCAAGGCTCCGATGACGTCGCCCCTTTCATCTCTTATCAAGGAGGTGCTTGCGCTCAGGTACGAAGTGGTGACATCGCCGGTGAGTATCTGGACGTCCTGGTTGGAGAAGCGCGTTCTTCCGTTGAGGGTGTCGGCGAGCATTGAGCGCAGGAGCGGCGGCAGCACGTCGATCTTCTTGTTTATCACGCCAGCGGGGGCGAGTTTGAGGACCTCACGCGCCTTCTCATTGCACGTATTTATGACCTGTTCGCGGTCGATGGCGATGACGCCGCTGCTCATGTATTTCAGGATGTTGTCGTTATGGTTCTTCAGCATGGTGACCGTATAGTGCAGCAGCGCGTTTTCGAGGGCCACTGCGGCCTGATTGCCGAGGGTCACGAGCAGGTTGAGGTCCTCGCTGGAATAGATGTCGGTGGAGCATTTCTCTCCGAGCGTGAGCAGACCGATAAGCTCACCTCGATAGATGAGGGGGATGAAGACTTCCGCCTCGATTCGCTCGAAATCGGGCCTGAGCGGCTCATATTCGGAGCGGGGCAGCATGCGTTTGATCTCTTCCTTAACCAGCAAAGAACGCTCCTTGTTGATTCGTTCGGAGACGGGGCTGGAGGCGGGGATGCCGTGGTGCAAATCCTTGAGGCTTGCGGGCAGAGAAGCCCGGACTGTGTATGTTTGTTCGTTCGGTTCGTAGAGCAGCAGGGCCGCAGTTTTCACCTGCAGGATGGACGCAACCTCATGGACGATCCTGTTCTGAAGGTCCTCGAGGTCGAGGATTCTGGTCATGGAGGAACTGAACTCGGTGAGCGCCGCCTGGTAATTATAGCGGCCGCGGAAGAAGTATCTGTCCACGACTACTTCGACGCCGTGGCGCACGGGGTACACAAGGAGAGCGGCGAGCGCAACGGCGAGAAACGTGCCGTCGCGCCAATCCAGACGCAAGACCGGCATAATCATCAGCAGAAGCAGGATGACGGCCACGCTGAGCGCGGTGACCATGATAACATAGATCAAGGCGTTTCTGAACACCACCCCGAGGTCCATGAGCCGATGCCGCACGATGGCGTAAGAGATGGCACCCGTGGCGAGCATGATCAAGACCGCGGTGAACGGACTCGAGTATTCGGCGTTGCCGACAAGCGGCAAGAGCAGCGCGAATGCAACAATTCCGACGACGGTGAGCAACATTCCCCACAGCATGTATTTGAGCTGAGCCCGTTCGAAGCCTCCCGGCCGGCTCAGGTATTTTCGAGCGAGCAAGTAAAGGCCGGCTGTGGAATAAGCGGTGTCATAAATCAATACAAAAAAGATACCCTTTCCATATACGGGGCGCACAGAGGAGTTGACATATGTGATGTCCTTCATCACGAGTGGGGTGAAGCCCGCAGCCACAACAAGTGCGGTGGGCACATAGATGAGTAGCAACGTTCGCAGGGACGGGAATTCTTCGCTTTTCTCGGGGAATACATAGGCAAAGAGGAGGAAATGACATGCCATGAGCGATCCCGTTGAGAACGCCATATGGCCGGCGAATTTGAGCACCTCGTACCGAGTGCCAATGCTTAGCACGAACAGAGAAAGAGCCCATGCGCCGCTGCTGTAGAGCAAGGCGAGGAAGGAAATATTGATGATCCTCTTGGGGTTCTTGGCGAAGACATATGTCCCAAGGATGAAGGCTAGCAGCGTGCTAACGAGGATGCTCAGAGATCTTAATTCCATTGGGCGCTCTGCGGCAGGGGCTCAGTCCTTGCCGGTTCCTCACGCAAGACCGGGGTTTGTTATCTATCCGTGAGTGTTGCTCTGGTATCGTTTTGCAATCAATGCTGCACAGGCGCCATCCATGCCATGGTTATTGATGATCGCCACGTTCACATGGTTCAAGCGGGCGCTGTTCGGGACGTAATCAAGGTCGCACTCGGGGTCGGGGGTTTCGTAATTAATGGTGGGAGGGATGATATCGGTTTGGAAGGAAAGAAGCGCGGCGATTAATTGCATTGGTCCTATGGCGGAATTGGGGATGCCGATCATCGATTTTATCGCGCTTATGGGGATGCGATATGCATGTGCGCCGAATATTTCCTTGAGCGCCCTCGTTTCCATCTTATCTTGAACGACAGTAGAGCTTCCATTTGCCAGAACATACTCGACTTGGGCCGGCGATATGCGCGCGTCGGCCATGGCTGCCTGCATCGCGTCAGCCATCGTGCGCTGGGTCGCCTTTGGGCCTTGGAACCTGTCCTTATATCCGTGTCCCGCAACCTCTCCGTATATGCGCGCTCCTCGTGCCAGGGCATGCTCCAACTCCTCGAGCACTACGAAAGCCGCCCCCTCCGCGACAACTCCTCCCCGTCGGTTCTTGTCAAAGGGCCGCATGATTTTTTCAGGAACGATGCCATCATCCGGCACTAGCAGCCCCGCCAATATATAGGCAATGAAGGCATAATAGGAAAGCGTGCTTTCCGTGGCGCCGGCGACCACAATGTCTCTCCGCCCGCTTCGGATCTCTTTGAGACCGGCGCCGATTGCGTTGACGCCGGAGGTGCAATGAGTGGAAATCGTGGTTGAGGAATCGAACAGGCTCGTTGTTTGTGCCGCTTCACCCACAGCGGCGTGCACCGTGACTGAGGCGAATGCGTAGGGCGGGGCATTGAAGGGATCGTCTTTGATTGCGCCGCCGAGATGTTTTTCGTATGCGTCGACAGAGGCGGCAGTGGTGCCGCCGAACATAGCGAGGCGCGACTTCTCAAACTTGTCCGGCTCGATGCCGGCGTCTTGAAGCGCCATCTTGGTGGCTGCGATGGCGAAATGGACGTAGCGGCCGGTCATCTCCAAGCGGAGGTCGTCAACATAGTCCGCGGCATTGAAACCTTTCACCTCGCCCGCATGATGCACGGGCAGTTTCGAGGTATCGAAATAGGTAATGCGGGCAATGCCGGACCTGCCGTGAGTGAGCGAGTCCCAGAAGGCTTCCTTGCCGATTCCGACTGACGAAACAACACCGAGTCCTGTGACGACGCAACGCCTATCCACGTGTACGCACCCCTTCTCCCCGCATGCCCGGTACAGCGTAATGGCCGGGGTTCGGACCGACAGCTTCTGTATATTGAAAGTCTATACCAAATAGGTACTATATGTAGTGTTGCTTCGCCTTTTTGGAACTATTTTACTTACCTCTTTGCCAGATGTCAAGAAAATAGCGGAACACACAGGAAAGGAGAGCGTCCCGCATATAATCAGCAGGTTAATATTTTATCCCAAGAAACAGTATCTGTCAAGTGGCGTGAGGCGGG
>CAZEBC010000121.1:0-12740 GCA_964510165.1 uncultured bacterium | reverse complement strand
TTCAGGTGCTTTAGCTTACTTTAGACACCTTGACTACTCCGACTCCAGGATATCGAGGATGTTTTCCAGACGCCTCTCGATTTCCGCGAGTTCGCCTGACATGGAGCGGATTGTTTCCCGCTTCTGGCTCTCGACAAGTCCCTCGCGCAGGTGTTTGCGGGCGCCCCGGATCGTGTAGCCCTTTTCGTAGAGAAGCTGCTTGATGAGGCGAACCTTTTCGATATCCTGCTCGCGGTACGCGCGGCTGCCGCTTCGCCTCTTGGGCGGGCGGAGCGTTGGAAACACTTCTTCCCAGTAGCGAAGCACATGCTGAGGCACATCGGTCATTGTGCTGACTTCGCCAATGGAGAAGTATATCTTCTTACGGGCATTCGCGTCCATTGAAGATAGGAAGGAAAGCGCCGTCAGTCCGTCTAAGCCCGAGCGTTTTCTCAGAACGCTAAACGCTCAACCCTGGACCTTGAACCCTGAACCCCTACACCAGGGCGTCCTTAAGTGCGCGTCCAGCCTTAAACGACGGGACTTTCCGAGCTTCGATCTGGATGGTCTCGCCTGTGGCCGGATTGCGACCCTCACGGGCTTTGCGGACCTTCGGCTCGAAGGTGCCGAAACCCACGAGCGCCACTTTCTCTCCGCGCTTCATGGTTTCGGTGATCGTGTCGAGAATTATGTCAAGAATCTCGCCTGATTCCTTCTTTGTAATGCCGCCCTTCTCGGAGACTATGTCGATAAGTTCTTGCTTGGTCAAAGGAGCACCTCCGTTCGAGCAGTGGCTGAATCTGTCCACGTTCCTGTCTTGAGGACTGATCGGCACGGGCCGAAATCCCCATAAAAACAAACCGCGTCATTGTACCAAAGCTTTTTCCTGAATGCAAGCCCGGCGAAGATATTTCGGGGACACGATGAGGCATCATGACCTCGAAACATCGCAACACCCGCTACAATCCGGAGCCATCTGAGCGACGCACGTATCGCCGCAAATGACTTCTCGGTCGAGCGCCGGACGTCGGTGTCCTCGATCCTGAGAATAAAGGCTCCGCCATGATGCCGGGCGAATGCCCAGTTGAGGAGAGCGGTCCTGGCGCCGCCTATGTGGAGATAGCCCGTCGGGCTCGGAGCGAAGCGTACCCTTACCGTCATTGTCTTTCTTCTATCAATGCGATCGCATGCGCGCAGAGCGCCTCGCCCGCGCCGATTGCGCCGAGCTTCTCCGCCGTCTTTCCCTTGACGCTCACATGGGAGGGGTCGAGACCGAGCGCGCTCGCGAGGGCGGCCCTGATCTTGTCCCTGTGATGCAGCAGACGAGGCGCTTCGGCGATGACGACCGCGTCAATATTGCGAATCTCATATCCCGCCGAGCGAACCTCGGCGGCCACTTCCCTGAGCAGCCCGATGCTGGAGGCGCCCTTGTATTTGGGGTCGGTGTCGGGGAAATGCTCGCCGATGTCGCCGAGCGCGGCCGCTCCGAGAAGCGCGTCGATTATGGCATGACACAGCGCGTCAGCGTCAGAGTGGCCCACCAGCTTTCTGTCGAATGGAATCCTCACGCCGCCGAGCACGATTCCGTCGCCTTCGGCGAGACGATGGAC
Source organism: uncultured bacterium (assembly GCA_964510165.1). GTDB lineage: Bacteria > Abyssobacteria > SURF-5 > SURF-5 > SURF-5 > CAZEBC01. Next base: position 11,151 of record CAZEBC010000121.1, on the reverse strand, counting down.
GTCGAATCCAAGGCCGATCCGCATCAGGTCTGTCTTCTCCTGAGTATTTCCTCGCACAAGGGAATGTCTTCTGGGGTGGTCACCTTGATGTTTTCGTACGAGCCGAACACCACACGGACAGCCACCCCCAACCGTTCCACGAGAGCGGAATCATCGGTGGCCGTGACGCCGTCGGCCGCCGCCTTCTCATATGCCGACAAGAGAAGTTCGCGCCGGAAACATTGGGGGGTTTGAACCAGCCAGAGGCGCGAGCGGTCAAGCGTCCGTTCCACGACGCCTTTCTCGTCGCACACCTTGACTGTGTCCTTGCATGGCGCCGCAGCGATCGCGGCCCCATGCGCGTATGCCTGATTCAGGACGTCATTGAGAAGCTGGAGCGTCAGGAGCGGCCGCGCGGCGTCGTGGACCGCAACGATATCGCATGCCTGCCGCATCTCGCGAAGACAGTTGGCCACCGATTGCTGCCGGGTCTCGCCGCCTGGAACAAGACGCGCATTGACGCGTTCTTTCCGCACCAATGCGTCCACGGTCTTTTTGTCATCGGTCGAGATCGCGATAAGCATTTCGGAAAGCGTATCGAGCGCCAGGAACGGCTGGAGCGTCCAGAGAAGGAGCGGCTTCCCAAGAAGAGGTGAGAGCACTTTGGAGCGCGCCGAGCGCATCCTGACTCCGCGCCCGGCGGCCGGAATTATGGCGGTGACGCGCATCGGGACTATTCACTCAAGTCATGTGGTGACACCTTGCGGCAAGGTGTCCCCGAAATAACAGCTGGTTTCGATTCACTTGATCCTTGTGAAGATCATCTGGCCCGCTGAAGTCTGGAGTACGCTCGTGACGGTGACTTTCACCTCTCTGCCGATCAGCCTTGCGCCGTTCTCCACCACAACCATGGTGCCGTCATCGAGATAGCCGACGCCCTGTCCGGGTTCCTTGCCCTCCTTGATGATCTTGATGATGAAATCCTCATCAGGCAGCACTATCGGCTTGAGAGCGTTGGCCAGGTCGTTGACGTTGAGCACCTCGATGCCCTGGAACTGGGCGACCTTGTTGAGATTGAAATCGTTGGTGACGATCTTGGCGTTGAGCTGCTTGGCAAGCCTGACCAGTTTCGAGTCGACCTCGCGGACATCGGGGAAATCGACTTCACTGATGCGGACATCGATCGAGAGTTGCTTCTGAATCTCGTTGAGGATGTCAAGCCCGCGTCTTCCCCGGGTGCGTCGCAAGGGGTCCGGAGAATCGGCAATGTTCTGCAATTCGCTCAGCACGAAGCGCGGAATGACAAGCGTCCCCTCGATGAAGCCGACCTTGCAGATGTCGGCGATGCGGCCGTCAATGATGACGCTGGTATCGAGCACTTTCGGCGCCTGCATGGTTCCGCGTCCGAACGTGGGGGCGGGCAGCAGCCGCAGGTCTCCCTTGAGTTTGACGCCTATGGTGAATCCGAGATAGCCAAGGAAGAGCATGAGCGCGATGGTGAGAAAGTCCTTCACCTGCTCGAAGAACACGAGCCTTTCAGGCAGAACCAGGTCGAGCCATCCGACGATAAAGCTGGCCAGAACCATCCCGAGGATTATGCCCACGGTCGGCGCGATGAGTCCTTCGAACGAGAAATGCCTTATGAGGTATTCAGCCGCTATGACCACAAACGCGAAGGCGCCGCCCACAAACAGGCCCACAATCGAGTGCCACGGCTGAACAGAGCCAAAGGTATTTCCCACGACATAGCCGATCGAGGCGCTGAAGACAATAAGGAGCACTCTGGCCACAAACGTGACCATATCTTTTTCACCTCCTTTTTCCCAGACGCTCCCCGCGTTCAGCGCATGGACTTGACAGTTTTGCTGATGAGCCTGCTCAGTTTGGGTTCGGCCTCCGCCGCCACCTTCAAGATCGTCTCGATGTTGGCCGGCTTCAGCGCGTCGGGAAGGCATTCGTCGGTGATGCAACTGATTCCGAGCACCCGAAGCCCTGCATGTACCGCCACGATGACCTCCGGCACGGTTGACATGCCCACGGCATCGGCCCCTGTGAACCTGAGAAAACGGTATTCGGCCCTCGTTTCGAGATTCGGGCCGGCGACCGCGACGTATACCCCTCGCTTCACCGGTATTTTTTCTTCAAGCGCGACGTGTTCCACAAGGCTTATCAGTTTTCGGTCATAAGGTTCGATCATGTCGGGGAAACGGGGGCCGAGCGCGTCGTCGTTCGGGCCGATGAGCGGGTTGTCGCCCATGAGGTTGATATGATCGGTGATGATCATCAGATCGCCCGCTCTGAAATCCGGATTCATGCCTCCCGATGCGTTGGACACTATGAGCGTCTTGATTCCCAAGGCCTTCATCACCCGCACAGGGAAAGTGACTTCCTGCATCGAGTATCCTTCATAATAATGAAAGCGCCCCTGCATCGCGACGACCACATGCGCGCCGATCTTTCCGAAAACAAGGCGGTTCTCATGGCTGGGAACCGTGGAGATCGGAAAGTTAGGAAGCTCGTCGTATGGAATGTTTTTCTTGCTCCTTATCTCCTTGACCAGTTCGCCCAGTCCGGTGCCAAGGATGATGCCGATCGCCGGTTTCACATCTATTCTTTTTCGTATTGCTTTGGCGGTTTCATCGATCTTCTGCTTGAGTTCGAGCAATCTTGCGTCTCCTCTCTATCTGTCCATTCCTCTAATCTGCGTCAAGCAATTCGGCCAGCCTCGCAGTGATGGCTTCCATCCCCAGGCCGACCAGCAATACGCGTTTGTTTCGGGACGCCGCGCCCGACAGTATTCGGACTCTGCTCTTCGCGAGTCTGAACTGCCTCGAGAGAAACTCGCGCAATGCTTCGTTAGCGGCGCCTTCAACCGGCGGGGCTTTCACTCTGATCTTCAGGCAATCGCCCGCCGTCGTCGCGATCTCGTCCTTCGAGGCTCGCGGCTGAAGACGCACTCGAACAACGACGCCCTCGCCGGCAGCCTGAAGGCATTTTGAATAATCAGAGGTTTCTGCCATTTCCCCTAATCTGGCGATTATAGCACGAGATTTTTTTGGTTTTCAACAAGAATTTGACGATTTTGATGTTTTTGCGCCTACGGCAAGCGGTGTTTCCCGCCCGGAGCACCGGAATGCCCCTTATGTCGCCGCCGATTCATTCTTTGGATTGGCCATCGCGTTCCTCTCTCAGGCCGTATTTCTCCATGCGATAGATAAGGGCCTGGCGCGTTATACCCAGGAACTTGGCGGCGCGAGTCTGGTTCCAGTTATGTTTTCGGAGACTGTAGAGCAGGAGGTCCTTTTCGACTTCCTCTAGGTTGATTCCATCGTCGGGTATGTGAAACAGCAATTTGGAGGGTGAGGCCAATGCGCCCCGCACGTGATCGGGCACGTCTTCGAGCGCGAGCCGGTCCTTGCGCTTGCGCAGGAGGAGCGAGCGCTGGACGACGTTCTCGAGTTCCCTGACGTTGCCGGGCCACGGGTATTTCGCGAAGGCGGAGAGCACCTCAGGCTCGATACGGCACTCCGCCTCGCCGAACTTGTTCTTGAAATGATGGACCAGCAGCGGGATGTCCTCCTTGCGATCGCGGAGCGGCGGCAGTTCTATCGGGACAACGTTGATGCGGTGGTAAAGGTCCTCGCGGAAAAGCCCTTTTGCCAACATGTCTTCGAGGTCTTTGTTGGTGGCGGCGATCACGCGGATATCAATCCGGATGGGCCGTGGATCGCCGACGCGCTCGATTTCCTTTTCCTGAAGCACGCGCAGGAGCTTGGCTTGAAGGTCGAACCGCAGGTCGGCGACCTCGTCGAGAAAGATGGCGCCGCCGCTGGAGAGTTCGAACTTGCCTATTTTGTCGGAGACCGCACCAGTGAATGCGCCCTTCTTGTGCCCGAACAGTTCGCTTTCGAGCAGGTTTTCGGGTATCGCGGAACAATTCACGGCGACGAAATTGCCTTTTGCGCGGGGGCTGCTGTAATGGATCGCCCGCGCGATCAATTCCTTGCCCGTGCCGCTCTCGCCCTTTATGAGGACGGTAACATCGCTTGGGGCGATGCGGCGCACCATCTCGAAGACCTGGGCCATCCTGGGGCTCGCGCCGATTATGTTCTCGAAGCTGAACCGGTCGATAAGCTGGGACTCGAGGAAATGGGTGTGCGCGCGCAGGTTGCGCACGTCGAGCGCCCTTCGAACGACGATCCTGAGTTCGTCGCGGTTGAACGGCTTGGTAATGTAATCATACGCGCCGAGCTTCATGGCCTCGATCGCGTTATCAACCGTTCCGAAAGCAGTTATCATGATGACGAGGCTTTCGAGGTCGCGACGTTTTATCTCGCGAAGCAGTTCGGTCCCGTCCATGCCGGGCATCTTCAGGTCCGTGATGACAAGGTCGGGGTCATGCTCCTCGAACAGTTTGATGCCTTCCCTGCCGTCAGAAGCGCAGACAACGGCGTAGCCCTCTTGCTCGAGGTTGAACTGCAGGACTTTCCTGAGACTGAGGTCGTCGTCAACCAGAAGTATCTTGGTCATTGTCCTTCTCCGAGTTCAGTGGGAGCGCCAGCGTGACGCGCGTGCCCTTGCCGTATTCGCTCGAAATCTCGACTGAGCCGCCGTGTGCCTGGAGTATGCGTTTGACGATTGGGAGTCCGAGGCCCGTGCCGTCGGATTTGGTGGTGAAGAAGGGGTCGAAGACGGCTGCAAGATGCTCGGGGGCGATGCCGGTTCCCGTGTCGGAAATCTTGACCAGCACTTTCCGCTCGCCGTTTTCCTGAATCAAGGTCGTCGCCAGGTCCAGCGAGCCGCCTGCGGGCATGGCGGCGACGGCATTGAGGAACACATTGAGCACTGCTTGCTCCATCTGCGACACGTCGAGGCTCACGTTTGGCAACTCAGGCGCGAAGTGAGTGTGCACCGTTATGTTCTTTCGGCCGAGTTGCAGGTCGAGTATCTGGAGCATGCGCCACAGGATATCGTTCACGTTCGCCTTTTCGCGCTGGAGCCGCCTGAAGCGCGCCAGTTCGAGGAAATTGGCGACCACCCGATTCAGCCGGTTGGCCTCCTTGAGCATCAGGTCCATGAACTCCTGCCGCCGTTCCGACGGGGTGTGGGGGTCCTGAAGTATCTCGGCTGCGCCCTTAATGGAGGCGATCGGGTTGCGGATTTCGTGGGCGACCCCGGCCGAGAGCTCACCCAACGTGCTCAAACGCTCGGCCCTCCGAAGCTGCTCTTCCTTGTCTATGATGAGGTCGGTCTGTTCCCGGAGTTTTGTGTAGGCCTTCTGGAGTTCCTCGGCGGTGTGGCGGTAGTGCTCGCGTTCGCGGCGCTCGCGTTCGGACAACAGTCCCGTGACCCAGCCGACGACGTTATAGACCAGCAACTCCAGAACCCGCTGGGCGGCGGATGCCTCCAGCACGTGAGATGTGCCCCGCCCGAAGACGAGCGGGGCGTAAAGCGCGCTCGCCAGCAATGCGGTCGCGACGCCGCCGACAAGGCCATACCATATGGCCGCCATCAATATCGGCAGGATATACAGAAGGTAATGGATACTATGGAGATATATGTTCTCATGGGTGACATCGGTGAAATAGTGCAGCCAGGTTATGAGAAGGATAACAGAGGTGAGGATGATGAGTCGCAAGGTTATGCAGAGCCTGATATCGCTTTTCATTCGAGGCGCGAGATGCGTTGGGCTGTCTTTCGGTTTTGGGATTTCTGAAAACAAATAATATGAGTTATTCTATTTATCATATCGTAAGTTTTGCGTTTGTGCAAGTTTATGGGAAGTAGGCGCTTGGTGGTCAATGAAGGGTGGCAGTGTTAAGGGGGGACTTGACAAAGGGGTGTGGGGAGGTTATAATGTTTAGTAAACAATTAACGGAGCGGCATATGAACTTCGGATATATCCTGAGAACCTTGAGAATCTCCGCGGGTGTCAGCCTGAGGGAGCTTTCGAGAATGATTGATGTTTCGCCAACCTATATGAGTTTCGTGGAGACCGGGAAGGAGCCGCCTCCCTGTCCGGCGAGGGTTGCCCGGATAGAGGAGGCTTTGAAAGTGCCTCAGGGGTACTTGATGTCGCTGGTGAACCGGGCAGACCGAGGCCTTTCGCAGAGTCATGCGCCGGAGGTGGTTGATTTTCTGAGCATGGCGAAGCGTTGCTCGATGTGCGCTGGCGATTTCATGGAGCTTACGGAGTATCTCAACCGATATGGTTGGGAAACGATAAGGGAAACCTTGAAGAATGGGGGCTTGGAGCCTTTTGAGATTGAGCCGCCCCGGCAGGAGATCGTTGGTCCGTACCTATGGCCGTTTTTGGAGGAGAAGCTCATATTTGACGTGATTGGGGTCGAGAATAAGAGGGACTTGTTGGAGAAGGCGGTCGGACTGATGGCCCAAGGGCGCGAGGGGATGCGGACTGGGCCTCTTCTGGCTGAGCTGCTCAAGCGAGAAGCGGCGGCAAGCACAGGGATTGGAGGCGGAGTAGCCGTTCCCCATGCGTTCGTGCCGGGGCTGAAAAAGATGGTTGTGGCTCTTTTTCGGATTTTGGATGGCATGGATTTTGAGTCCATAGACGGAGAGCCGGTCTACATGGTTTTGGTGATGGCCGGGCCACATTCGTCGGAGAATGTGCACCTCCGGTTATTGGCAAGGATAGCCAAGCTGATGAGATATGACTCGTTCATCGAGAGTGTGCTGAGGGCCACGAGCCCTCGCGAGGTCATCTCGATGTTCAGGTCGGCGGAGATGAGGATTCCCTGAATCGAGGAAAGGAGGGCCAACAGTGAATGCCCAGAAGGTCAAGATGAAGAAGAACGATCAGGTCACGTTGGTGCTGAAGCTGCACAAGCTGGAGAGCGATGGCAACGGGATCGAGAACAGCCAGGCGTTTCACAGGCTGGCGAAGGAACTGGACCCGAGTGTCCTGAATCGGTTCCGAAAGATCAGGGCTCGCAAGGGGAAGGGAACCGCGGTTCTGGAGGACGGAGTGTGCAGTGAATGCAACATGCTGTATCCGGAGTCACACGATGTGTTTCGGTACAGGAACTTCGTTCACAACTGCGAGTATTGCGGAAGGTTGTTGGTGGTAACCGACAAAGCGTAAGGTCTTTGCCTATGCTCTCACGGTCTATTACCGGAGGACTGACGAATTCGGAGCCTTTGGAAGAACCTCTATTGTCGGGTCCGAGGAAGGCGTCCGTTGAAGGTTCATTCGAGGGAGAGGGAGAAGTGTGTCATATTTCCCGCATGGTCTCGCCCGCTGTGCATCGGACCTCGTTTCAGAGAATCTTTCTCGCAAGAGAGATTTGAGAGGTCTCCTTTCAATACGTCCCTATCGTTGAATCTTAGACTCACCAGAATCCATCACAGCTTCGACATCGGCCTTCGTGATGAGGCACGCATCGCCGGGGATTGTGAATTTTAGTGCGGAAATGGCGGCGGCGAACTCGATGGCGTATTCCACGTTGCGGGTCAGGTAGCCGAAGATGAAGCCTGCGGAAAATGCGTCCCCTGCGCCCAGCCGGTCCACCTCGCTGGTCTGGAACGTCCTTGAGCGAACAAGCTTGCCCTTGTGCAGGCAGATGGCGCCGCCTCGACCCAACGTGACGGCGACGGTTGGGCATCCGAGCCGTGACGCCAGCGTTTCGACTATGCGCTCAGGCTCGCCGCTGACGCCGAATATATCGGCGGCATCATCCCGTCCGATGAACAAGATATCCGCGTTTGAACACAATGGCTCAAGGATGCGTCTGGCCCGCCGCGTGTTCCACAATTTCGAGCGGTAATTCACGTCGAAGGAGATGAGCGAACGCTGTGTACGGGCGTGTTCGATTATCGAGGCGACGAGTCGGCGGCAGTTGTCGCTAAGGGCGGGCGTGATGCCGGTCAGATGGACCACGCGGGCCTTTTCGAAGAGGGCCCAATTGACCTCGGCGGGCTTGAGGGCGTTTATGGCGGAATCTTTGCGGTCATAGGTGACACGGTGAGGGCGGGGCGGCGCGCCGAATTCGACAAAGTACGTCGCATTGCGACCGGTTTCCGTCCAGACAATCCCCGAGATATCCACTCCCTGCGCCGCCAGTGTTGAGGCGATCTTCCTGCCGAGCGGGTTGGCGACCAGCTTGGAAACCCATGCGGTTCGAAGCCCGAGGCGAGCGAGTGTCATGGCGGTGTTCGATTCGCTCCCGCCGACATGTATGTCGAGCGAGGCTGCCTGCTCGAGGAGTTGCTTGTTCGGGGGCGAGAGCCTGATCATGGTTTCGCCGAAGGTCACGAAGTCGAATGGTTTCACCTTCTTCTCCCTCTCACCTGCCACAAACGATGGGGCCGCTAATATTCAACGAGGACCTTGATTTCCTGGTTTGGGGTGAGGAGTCGCTCGAAGGCCTCGGGAAGCCGGTCGAGCGTGACGGTCTCACTCACGAGGCCGTCGGTTTTCAGGACGCCTTTATGGAGCAAATCGAGTGAGCGCATGAATTCGTCTCTGCGGAAGCCCATGGTGGTCTGCATCGAGAGTTCCTTGATCATCCAGAAAACGGGGACCACGGTTGTTGGTTCCATGCATACGCCGACGAGCACGACCTTACCCGCGCGCCTCACCAGGGTGAAGGCGTCGGTGGTGGTGTCGGCGACGCCGACGCACTCGAACACGTAATCAGGGCCTTCGCAGTCGGTGAGTCCGGCGAGCCTCTCCATGATGTCATCATGGCCGGGCTTGAGGACGGGGTCGGCTCCGAAACGCTTTGCGGCGCGGGCGCGCGTTTCGACGAGTTCGGTTGCCGCGACGAGTTTGGCTCCTGCGAGCTTAAGCTCCTGAATGATGCACAGGCCAATGGGCCCGGCGCCTATAACGAGCGCCGTTTCGCCCTGTTGGAAGCCCGAGAGATTAATCGCGTGCATGGCGGTGGAGAACGGGTCGAGCAGTGCGGCATCCTTCAGGCTGACCTCATCGGGCAGTCGCACCATTTGTCCCGGGAACACCTTGAGCAGTTCGGCGTAGCCGCCCGGCATGTGGCCGAGGCCAATGCCGCTGCCCTCAATGCAGATGTTGCTGCGCCCGTTTCGGCACAAGAAACACTTGCCGCAGGGCAAACCGCCGTGAATCGCGGCTCTGTCACCGACCTTCCAGTTTTCGACGCCCTCGCCGACCTGGACGACCACCCCAGCGCATTCGTGCCCCATGATGCTGTCAGGCGGAAGCAGCCCGGTGGCGTAAAGGTGCAGGTCTGACCCGCAAATGCCGACGTATTTCATTTCGAGGACGACTTCGCCGTGCGCGGCCTTGGGGTCGGGCGCCTCCTCGATGACCATTTTTCGCTTATCCTTCAAGACAGCGGCTTTCATGATTCCTCCGCACTAATCAGTTTGAAATTCGTGACGGGCGCCGTCACGCCGAGGCGTGACGCTCCTAGAAAATCATCAATGTACTGTTACCGTCGCGAGTTTCCGCGTGAGCGGCAGGGCGCACGGCGTGCGCCCTTACAGTCCAGCGGTTCATTTGTGCATGGAACGGGCGGCATGATTATACAGCAAACTCGGGGAGGAGGCAAAGGGGTGCAAGCGGGCGGGATGGATCGCGCCCCCCGGCCCGGTTCGGCTTCGTGGCGGGGCGGCAGTCAGTTCTCGTGCTCGCCTCGCATTTTGTAGAGCTCGTACAGGGTTGCGAACTGATAGCGTTTGATGAGCTTCGCCTCGCTATAGTTGGGAAACGCCTTGTGCAGATTCTCGATTACGGAGGCGCCGCGCTGGCTGAGAATCTCATCGGCTCGCCGCTTGGATTCGTTGACGACGATGACGATTCGGTTGCCGAATCGGGCATCTGAATGGAGGTACTCGACGGGCACGCCGTGCAAGGTGAAGTAGTATTCCACAATCGAGGCGGCGCCCGCGGTGGCGATTATCCTGTCGCCGGGCTTGAGGTAATCCTTGAGGAAGAAGGTGATTTGCTCCGCGTCATCAAGTGTTCCTTCCGGGCTGGCGACCGAGCGGGAATTGAGGACGTTCACTCCGAGCCACAGCGATATGACGAGGGCAGCGACGGCGATCACGACGGATTGATACCTTCCGGTATTCCTCAATCCCCAATTGAACATGCCTCCGATACCTCCGCATGCAAGCGCCACATAGCAGGGGAACAGGAAAAGCCATATGCGGATGGGCGGGCTTACCCGCTGGATTGCCAGGACGGGGATAAGCCACAGGAGGACTGCGGCGGGCAACGGCACGCGGTGCGGGGTGAGTCGCATGTGGAAGACCATCGCGACTGCGAAGCCTGCCATCAGGAGAAACTTGATCGCGATTGGAATGTCCACATGCCAATGATGCCATGCGTGGTCGAGGGTGGCCCAGAATTCGGGCAGGTACTCCGAGAGCGTTTCTGAGACGAAATCCTTCGCGACGACGTCGTTCTCGGTAATTGACTGGAGTCCCGAAACAACGAGGACGGGCAGATACAGCAAGGCGGTGAGCAATCCCGCGAGCAAGAGCGAGAGAGAATACCGTTTCAGGAGAGTGCCGCGGCCTTGCTCGGGTGACTGGAGGATGATCGAGAGGAAGAGCCATGAGGCGACGACCCCGAAGGGATAGAGCATGGTGGGAAGGCTATAGAAACCGAGGGCCGCAAAGAGGGAGAAAAGTCCCCATGCGCCCGGGTTTGCGTTCTGTCTGATGTGTGTTGCGAGCGCAAGGGTCAGCAGGAAGAACAGGCAGACGTATATGTATCCACGCGCGTTGACCGAGTACTCGACGAGGGCGGACGAGGAGGCCGCGACGCCGGCGGCCAGAATGGCCGCGTGCTTGTCATAGAGTGCCCGGACGGCGAGATATATCGCGGGCACGACCAGCGTTCCGGCGAGGAGCACGGGGAGGCGGAGCACCCACGGCTTGTTGCCGAATATTGAGCATGCGACATGCATGAGGAATGTGTTGAGGAGATGATTATTGGTCCAGTATTTTGTGAGGCCGATGTGGAGGGGTTTCGATGCGTAGGTGAGGAACGTGTAGGCCTCGTCATATCGCATAGGCTCGAACAGGAAGCGGACGCGGACGGTGACGGCAAGCGCGAGGATGAGGAGCAGTGCAAGCAGATGGGCCTTGCTCTCATTTATTGTGAAATCTGAGAGGCGTCGCTTGAGTTCGGTCAGGAAAGAGAGGAACGAATTCAGCATTGGACAG
>CAZEBC010000120.1:0-12886 GCA_964510165.1 uncultured bacterium | reverse complement strand
AGACCAAAAGAACGGAGCATTTTACAGAAATAGAAATATCTTGACATTACTTGTTTTCCTCGATGCAGGCGTATGGTCCGTTGCAGCGGATGGCGACCGGATAGGAGAGCGTGGTCATGCCGGCGATTCGCCCGTCCTCCTCGGCGACGAGAATCGCGGCCAGTTCGGGATTATCCAGCACGCGCCGGAAAATTTTGGCTTCGTCTTTCCAGCCCTTGCCGACCTCCCCGCCTGCAATGAGGAGTTGTTGAGCGCGGTGACCAGCGCTTCGTTTTCAATGCGGGCCTTGCGAATAATCATTATGTGCGGCTCTCAATCCATATCCACGGGGACCTTGCACTGGTGGCAGCGCTTGGCGCCCCGGAAGAGCGCGTTTCCGCACTGGGGGCAATGATAGCGGGCCTCTTCGGCCTGCACCCATTTCTCTGTGCCCATCTCGCGCCACTGGGGAATAGCCCTCAGCATGACCTTCTTGCCAACCTCGAAGGGGAAGTTGGTGATATGGTGGCACGGGAAATCGGCGCACTGATGGCAACTCTCATATCCCTTCTCGCGAGTACACGATTTGATAAGGCAGGTTTTGCAGTAACCGAATGGCGCGTCAGATAGACACCCACGGCACCGCAGCTCTTCGGGCGCGACTCCGTACACGGTCGCCAGCCGCTCCTTGAATTTGGTGTTCTGGTCGCGGTCGGCGATGTAGATTCCGCAGACCCCGCAGTAGAGTCCGCACGGCGCAAGCAAATCTTTGTTCACAGCCATAACATGTCTCCTTTGAATTCAATATGTTGGTTCCATATCATACGCCACAAGGAAGCAAGATTCCAAATGCTTTTGCGCTGGGGCTTTCATATTGACTATCTTCATTCATAGGGATATTATGTGCGTGCACCAGGGGGATTCCAGGAGAAGCTTAATGCCGAACTCGTTACGGAGGGATGGGAGAACCGCATTATGGACATCATGATTCGAAACGGCTTGATTGTGGACGGGAGTGGGAAGGAGGGGTTCAAGGGCGACGTGGGGATTGCCGGAGAGAGGATTCGCGCGGTCGGAAAGGTTCCGGGCGATGCCCCCACAATCATTGACGCGGCGGGGATGGTCGTGGCGCCGGGCTTTGTGGACATCCATGCTCACTCCGACTTCGCGCTTCTGAAGAATCCCGGCGCGAGCGAGAAGCTTATGCAGGGAGTCACCACGAATGTGGTCGGCAACTGCGGCCTGTCACCCGCTCCGGCGAATGAAGGCGTGATGCAATACTTCCAGAGCTTCCTTAAGTTCGTGTTCGGCGAAGGGAGCGTAAGAGGTTTTCCGATATTGGGGGATTACCTGCGCGCGCTTGAGCAGAGCGGCTCGTCACTGAACGTCGCAAGCTATGCCGCGCACGGCATCATCAGATATCATGTGACGCAACTCAGTCCCGATCCGCCGAGCGAGGAAGAACTGGAGCGGATGAAGACGTTGGTGCGCCACGCGATGGAGGACGGCGCGTTCGGACTTTCGTCGGGGCTGATCTATCCGCCGGGCAACTTCGCGGAGACGCGAGAATTGATTGAACTGTGCAATGTGGTCGCCGAGTATGACGGCGTCTACTCGACTCACATACGCGACGAGGGCGAGCGGCTTGAGGAAGCGGTGAGTGAAGCGATTGAAATCGGCGGGTCCGCCGGCGTGGCGGTGCAGATTGCGCACCACAAGGCGCACGGGGAGGCCAATTGGGGCAAGTCGGAAAGATCGCTGAAGCTGATAGAGCGGGCGAGGAGCGAGGGGATTGACTTGACTGCTGACCAGTATCCTTACACCGCCTCGAGCACAGTGCTGGGGGCCGTGTTGGCGTTGAAAGACCTGGACCCGGAAAAAGTGTTGATTGCATCCGCGAAGTACGACCACTCGCTCGAGGGAAAGAGGCTCAGCGAAATCGCGAAGGAGCGCGGCAAGAGTGCGAGGGACGTTGCCGATGAGATCAATTCCGACGAGGACGGCGCAGTCATGGCGATCTTTTTCGAGATGCATGAGGACGACGTTGTCCGAATCATGAAGCATCCGACCACGATGATCGGATCGGACGGCGCCGAGACCGAGGGAGGCAAGCCCCACCCGCGCCTCTATGGCACGTTTCCGCGCGTGCTCGGGCGTTACGTGAGGGAGAAGCGCGTGCTCACACTGGAGGAGGCGGTCAAGAAGATGACCTCGATGAGTCACCAGAAACTCGGGATCAAGGACCGGGGCCTCATCAAAGAGGGCTATTTCGCGGATATCGTGGTTTTCGATCCCGACAAGATCGCCGATACAGCGACCTACGAAAATCCACGAAGTTTTCCGGTGGGGATACCGCATGTGCTCGTGAACGGAACGCTTGCGGTCAAGGACGGAAAGCAGACGGATGCGCTCGCCGGAAAGGTGTTGAGAAAGAACCGGTGAGGCTGACGGTTCAGGCTTCATGATGGGAAAAGCAATGAAAGTGTTCGCTCTGATTCTTGTCTGCGTTCTGGTTGTCGCAGGAGGGGTTCTCATCTACGCGTGGTACAGGCTGCGAACGTTCCCCGAGTTTGAGGTCGCGGCGGAGAGAACGTCGGTGACGGACGAGGAGATTTTCGGTTGGATCGAGCGGATAGTCTCGTTCGGACCGCGCAAGCCGGCGTCGGAAAGCGACGAGCGAACCCGCGAGTTCATACAGGAGAAATTCGAGGAATTCGGGCTGGATGTCGCCGAGCCGGAACCGGTCGCGGTCGAGACCGCGCGCGTGGGCGAGTGGAGTCTGACCCTGCGGCATGAACCGAGCGGCGAGGAAATTCCGGTTCCCACGTACCCGATGCCGTTTCCCGCGGCCACGCAGTCCGAAGCTGAGGAGGGCGAGGCGGTTTTAATTGGCGAGGGAGGTGAGATGGCTTCACTTGAACTCGCGGGCAAGGTCGCCGTCTTCGAGCAACCGCTGAAACCGCAAGGGTGGGAACTTTACCGGCGCTTGTTCTTCTTCTATGATCCCGCCCGCAGCATACCCAAGGGATATACGATCCCTAATATGGTGGAAACGGCTGAGCGGAGTATTTACGATCGGCTTGTGTCGGCAGGCGCGATGGGGATGGTGGGCCTGCTCTCGGCTCTTCCGTGGGAATCGGACACGTTCTGCCCGCAGCTTAACCACGGTGTCAGCAAGAAGATACCCGGCTATTGGGTGAGCCCTAAGAATTCCGCAGTGGTCAAGGAGTGGCTCGCGCGCGGCGATGTGACTGCGATCATGAAGATGGATGCCGAGCAAGGCCGGTCGCAGACGTACAACCTTTGGGCGGTGTTGCCCGGCCGGGTCAACGAATATTATATCGTCATGTGCCACCATGACGCGCCATTTTCAAATGCCGTGCAGGACGCCAGCGGCGTCTCCATTGTGCTCGCATTGGCGAAGCACTTTTCGCATGTGCACGAGGAGCGCCCGCTCAAGAGAGGCATTGTTTTTCTTGCAGGCGGCGGGCACATGCTTGGGCGACTTGGCGAAATGGCGTTTGTAGAGCGGCATCGCGATTTTCTACTCTCGGATACGGTCCTCGTGATTTCGGTCGAGCATATCGCCAAAGAGTTCCTTGCTCGAGAGGACATGGCTTTTTCGTGCTCGGAGCAACCGTCTCCGAGGATGTTTCTGACCACTTGGAACAAGAATGTTAACGGAATCGTCAAGTCCGCCATCCTGCGCAATGATTATCGGCGCTGCGTCATTATTCCGCAATGGATTGTCAGGAAAACAACAGGCAAGGCGCGGGGAATCTCTGGCGAATTCTATGAGGCCGGAAAGCCCGTGGTCGGGCTGCTCTCCAATCCACCCTATATGTTTTTCAAGGAGGATACGCCCGAGACTGTTGCTCGCGACCAACTTGTTCCAACGACGAATCTCATTATCTCGATACTGAGGGCGGCTGATGAATTGCCGGCCGACAATTTCGGGCGCACCGCGAACTGAAGAGGAAGCGACCAATGTCGCGAAACACGCTTCGAGACCGTATCGCTGGTTGCGTAGTCGGCGCATCCATCGGCGACTCGCTTGGCGGCGCATTCGAGTTTCGCGACGCCGATTTCATCATGGAGCGCATCGGTTCGGATTGGATTGATGAACTGTATCCTTACAGGGGCATCGAGCCTGACCCGCATGGCATTTGGGTTGCGGACCCGCCCGCCGGCACGGGCACAGACGACACGCGGTACAACCATATCTTCATAGAAACCGTTCTCAAGAAGGGCCGCGAAATTGCTTCGAGGGATCTTGCCGAGGCATACATCGAGAGATATGACCACCCCGAAAAGTTTTATCCGAACGGATACGAGATGGCCCGGAAGCAATTTGCCGACTGGCAAGGCGTGTGCTGCGGGCATCTCGGGCGAGAATGCGCGCTTCATCCGGGCGTTCCGCCCGAGGTGCTTGTCAACACGGGTCTCCGAATGGATTTTCCCACCCTGGTGGGCATGCTGGCGCTGGCATCGGCCGGATTGCTTCACATTGGAGACGCCGACGAGGCGTATCGCCATGCGTACCTGCTCGATTTCATGGATATCGGATATGCGCGTGAAGCAGTCGGTATCTTTGCCGCTATCGTGTCCCTGTTGGCGGGTGGGGAAGAGTTGAAACCGGCGCTCAGACGCGCGATCGAACTGAACCCATTCGGGCTCGGCGGCCTGTTTGGCGGGCCGACCATGGTGGAGAACCTCCCCCGCGCACTCTCGATCTCGCGAACGTCCATCAATGACCGCGACCTTGTTCGAAACCTTGCATCCGCTTTCGCAGGCCGACACGTGTTCGATCCCGTTGAAATGGTTTCAGTGGCCGTTGCCGCTCTATATTTCACAAAGGGAGACGCGAGGAGGAGCATCCTTATTGCCGCTAATCACAGGATTATTGATGAGGAGGGAAACCTGGTGAGGTTTCGGGACAATGATTGCAGCGCGTATTTCACGGGCGCGCTGGTCGGCGCGCATTGCGGATTGAGCGGGCTTCCGCCTGATTGGATTGAGAAGGTAGTCAAGGCCAACCGCGAACTCTACGGAATTGAACTGTTGGGTAATGCCGGTAAATTGGCCGAAATTGTTATCGAGAGATAAGAATCCGAGGATCGGAGGATTCGATGATAATAGACGTTCACATACACCCGTTCTGCAAAGAGGCGACGGTGATCCCGAGCCCGGAAGAGGCGCTCGTTCGAATGTATGGACAGGACGAAGAGCGGTTCGGGCCGCTCCTGACGGCGTTCCAATGGATATTTCGGGAGAAATCGCTTGATGATATCATACGCGAAATGGATGAGGCCGGCGTTGAGAAGGCGGTGATTGTAGCCGCCGATTACTCCACGGCGTACGGGACCGTGGTCGTCACGAATGAGGACGTGGCGAGAATGGCGAAATCGCATCCCGACCGTTTCATCCCGTTCTGCAGCGTGGACCCCGCAATGGGCCGACTCGCGGTGGACAACCTGGAGCATGCCGTGAACGAGTTAGGCGCCCGAGGCCTGAAGCTTGTTCCTCCGATGCAAGGATTCAGGTTTGACGACGAGCGTTACCAGCCGCTGTGGAAGAAGGCGGCTGATTTGGATATCATCGTTTGGACTCATGCCGCGCATCAGAGAAGCACGCCGGGGACCGACGCCCGGCTGGGTCAGCCCATGCTCATCGAACCGGTTGCCCTCAAGTTTCCCGGCTTGAAGATAGTCCTCGGGCATTGCGGGTTCCCGTGGGTGTGGGAGTCGTGGTCGATGGCGGTTCGGCATCCCAACGTGTACGTGGATATCTCCGCATTCACTGGTCTATATGATTTGTTTCCATGGCAGGCATATACGGCGAGCGAGGCCGAGCACAAGTTGCTTTTTGCCACCGATAACCCGCTTTCGACTTTCTCGAAGTGTGTGGAGGCGGTGAAGGCGGTTCCGATCAGCGAGGAATTCAGGACTGCGATATTTGGAGGGAACGCGCGGAAGTTGCTTGGCGTATAACGCATTTGTGCGAACGAATTGACGGGCGCCCACATAGGGGCGCCCCCACAATTGCCGCACAATTACCGTCAGGAGGCATGATGAAAAAATGGATGAAGAGAATTGCGGTTGTGTTGGGAGTGTTGATTATTCTGTTCGGCGGGCTGACCGCTTATTTCCGTGCAAAAATCGCGCCGATTGGGGCGGGCTACAAGGCCAAGATGCTGTGTTCTTATCTGTTCGTGTCAGGTCGCGAACTTGAGTCTATCGTGGCGAGTGATCTTGAGCCGTTCAATCCGATGCTCGCGGTGGTCGACGCCGAAGTCAATGACGAGAACAAGTCGGTTACCGCAACCACAATGGGTGTTACACGAACCGCCGTATTCAACGAATGCCTGGGCTGCACGATAATTCCGGCATCATCCAGCGCGGGGCAATTGAGATTTGCATCGGCTTGTGTCGAGCCAGAGCCGGCGAATCCCGAGGCCGTGGGTTGGCCGACTGGGGACATGAATGCGACGGGCATTTTCCCGATGGAAATAGACGAGACCAGGTTGCAGGCGGCGCTGGACAAGGAATTCTCGGAACCGAATCCGAAAAAGCCGCGGCGGGCGCGCGCGGTGGTCGTTGTTTACAAAGGGCGCATCATTGCCGAGCGGTACGCCCCCGGTTTCGACGGAACGACGCCCATGCATGGATGGTCCATGACGAAGAGCATCACCAACGCGTTGATTGGCGTTCTGGTTGGGCAGGGCAAGTTAAGCGTGCACGATTTGGCGCCGATAGCGGAGTGGCGAAGCGCAAGAGATTCGCACAACAAGATCACCATTGACCATCTGCTGCGCATGAGCGGCGGATTCGATTTTCATCACGACGTAAGCCCGGCGGGGCAGAGGCAGCGGGGGCTATTTGGCGCAATCGACTCGACCGCGTATTCGATCGCGTGCCCGCTTGAGGTCGAGCCGGGGAGCAGGTGGGAGTACGCCAACGCTAATCCACACGCGCTTTGGAGGATCATCCGCGATACGGTCGGCGAAGCGGATTATCCGACGTTCCCGCGTAGGGCGTTGTTCAACAAGATCGGGATGCGCAGCGCACTTATCGAGCCGGACCCGTACGGCAACTTTATTGGGACGTCGTTCGGCTGGGCGACTGCGAGGGACTGGGCGCGTTTCGGGCTTCTGTTCCTGAACGACGGCGTCTGGGGAAGTGAGCGCATCCTTCCGGAGGGCTGGGTAGCTTACACGCGTACGCCCGCTCCTGCCGCGCAATACAAGCATTATGGCGCGCTGTTCTGGCTGAACGCAGGTGCGAAGAAATTTCCGCATTTGACGCCGGAGCAGAAGAGCGGCAGAAACACGCCGCCGTTCGCGAGTCTGCCTGAGGACGCCTATTTTGCGATGGGGCATGACGGGCAGGCGATCGCCATTATTCCGTCACGCGAGGTGGTAATCGTTCGGCTCGGGCTTAGTCGTTCCGATGAAACGTGGGATTACGAAGGCTTTGTGGGGGACATTCTGGCAGCCATAAAGACCTGAGAGAATGATCTCTATGGAGTAGGTGCGAGTTTATTCGCACAAGTGAGCTTGACAAAGGGAACAAAAGCGTGCGAATGAATATGCACCTACACAATTATGGGAGAATCTGTAAGGAGTCAATCAGCCATGGATGCAAGGGATATAAAGCATGTCCTTGTGGTCGGCGCCGGGGTCATGGGGCACTCAATCGCGCAGGTGTTCGCTCAGAGCGGCATCACCGTGAATCTCGTGGATATTGACAAGGGCGTGCTTGACCGCGCAGTTCGGCTGATGCGAAATAACCTGAACACGCTTGCCGAAGCGGGGAAGGTGTCAGGTGGCGACGTTGCCGCAATAATCGAGCGAGTTCACCGTTTCACCGACCTTGTTGGCGCCGTCAATGGAGTGGATTTTGTGGTGGAGGCGGTGGCGGAGGTTCCCTCGATAAAGAAGGAACTCTTCAGCAAGCTTGACGAAATTTGTTCTCCCGAAACGGTGTTCGCGAGCAACACTTCGACGTTGGACGTGTTCGACATCGCGCCGGATGTGAGGCCGGAGCGGATGGTGATTACTCACTGGTTTG
This sequence comes from uncultured bacterium, assembly GCA_964510165.1. Classification (GTDB taxonomy): domain Bacteria; phylum Abyssobacteria; class SURF-5; order SURF-5; family SURF-5; genus CAZEBC01. The sequence continues at coordinate 4,838 of CAZEBC010000120.1, read as the reverse complement.
CGCCGCCTCACATCATTCCGCTGGTTGAGGTGGTACCCGGACCCCGGACCTCGCTGGAGGTGACAACCCAGGCCCTGAACCTGATGAAGAGGCTCGGCAAGAGGCCGATATTGATGAAACAGTTTGCGCCGTCATTCATCGTCAACCGGATTCAAAACGCCATCAGCATGGCCGTTTGGGATATCCTGCAGAACGACTGGGCGACTCCCGAGGAGGTTGACCGCGCCGTGAAGCTGAGCCTTGGGATACGGCTCCCCATTGTTGGCGTGGTGCAGACGCTCGATTTTACCGGTCTCGACCTTGTGTATCAGATCGGCAAGAACTTCGGGCTGGATAATGAAATCCTCAAAGAGAAAGTCACGAACGGCCACCTCGGCGCAAAGACTTCCAAAGGGCTATATGATTATGGCGGACGCACCGAAGAGGAAATCCTGAGAAAGAGAGACTTGCTATACCTGAAGTTGCTCGATCATCTTGACGAGATGGACGCCTTCGAGCCGATTTGACGGGCAAGAGGACGATGGCATCCTGGAACACGTATGACCCGCTTGGGATGAACCGAGTTGTTCGGTTTCCCGAGTTATATGAGTTACGCCTTTCGGTCTTTGCGCCGGAGCAGGGCGCGTACGCCTCCAAGTTCTATTTTCTCGAGCACATGGGCGATGCGGGCAATGTGCTGAGAGCAGACTGCCATGCGACCGACTGCTCGTATGCTTCCGTCACGCTTTCGTTCGCCGGATGCATTCTCAGGGTCGAATACGCGGCCTGCGAGGATGGTTCGTTGTCGTGCTGCGTGGAGCCGGTTGCTGTGGCGGACCCTCACACGCTCGTGTTTGTTAAAGTTCTCAGAGCATGGGAATTGGGAGGTGAGGTTTCTCTAGAAGACGGCGCGGTCTCGTTTGTGGGTGGATCAGGAGCGACTGTCTGAGTCGAAGCCGTGCAGCGGAATACATCGGTTTATAATCCGGGCACGCTCGTCTCGTTTGGCGTCTATGCATCCGAGGAAAATTTCCTTCGTGATTTGACGCAATCCGGCAAGTTGAACGGGCGGAGCGGAAGGGGCGGCTTCGGGGCGCTGGCGTTTACCGCCAGGATTCCGCTCAGGATCGCCGCGTGGATTTAAGGTCCGACGAGTGTCTCGCCTGCGATTGAGCCTCCGGAACTTGAGCGGAGGACTCATCAGGCGCTCAGGCAATATGAAGACACAACGCCCAAGATTTGCGGCGGCCCTTTTGATGGGTGTTATCGGGCCGTGACGTTATGGGGAGGGTATACAGAATTGTGACGTGCTCGGAGAGGGCCATTGCCTGGCGGGATGAACGGAAGTTCTTTTCGTCTGTGCCGGGGACGAACGTACGAAACTATGCCGGGGAAGCCGGCGGTCTGGAGTTCAGGGTGTCGGGGATAGGGAAGACCACATTCGAGATTTCCGAATTCGAGCCGTCGTCCGAAGTGGTCATTTATTGTGACGGCAAGGAAGCGTTTCGCGCGCAGTCAGACGAGCGAGGGGCGGTCTTTTTCGATATGGAGACATCAAGCGCCTATTCGGCCGTCCGCATGACAGGCAAACTGGCGAGATGTCACCGATGATTCGTGGGTTGATTGGCGATGAGTACAACAAAGGAGAGCTTATATGTCATTTCAATTTCCTAGAGGATTCATATGGGGGACGGCGACGGCGGCGCACCAGGTTGAGGGGAATAACACCAACAGCGACTTCTGGCTCTTGGAACACATGCCGGAGACGATCTTCCAGGAGCCGTCAGGCGACGCATGCGACCATTTTCATCGCTACCCGCAGGATATAGAGTTGCTGGCGCAACTCGGATTTAACGCCTATCGTTTCTCCGTGGAATGGGCGCGCATCGAGCCGGAAGAGGGTCATTTCTCGAAGGCGGCGCTCGACCATTATCGTCGCATGCTGGCCTCGTGTCGTGAACAGGGAATACTGCCGTGCGTGACGTATCAACACTTCACGGCGCCGCGCTGGTTCACTGCGGACGGCGGATGGGAGGATAAGAAGGCGGTCGACCGCTTCGCGCGGTATTGCGAGCGCTCGACGCGCCACCTCGGGGACATGATCGGCATGGCCTGCACCATTAACGAGGCAAACCTGACCGTAACCCTGGTGGCGCGAGGCGCGATACCGAGAACCGGCGTGAAATCAAGCGTGCCGTTCTTCGCCGAGGCCGCGCGCCGATGCGGGACGACTCTGGGACGTTTTGGCCCCTTCATTTTCGGAGAGCCGTTCAAGATTCGCGACATCATGCTGAAGTGCCATATCAAGTGCCGGGATGTAATCAAGTCCGGCCCGGGGAAGTTTCCCGTCGGCCTCACAATCTCGATGTCAGATTATCAGGCCATCCCTGGCGGCGAGGCCACGAGGGACAAGGCATGGGCCGAGGACTATGACCCGTTCCTCGAGGCGGCGCGTCAAGATGATTTCGTTGGAGTTCAGACGTACAGCCGTACTCGCTTCGGAGCGGAAGGCCCGCTGCCGCCCGAGGAGGGAGTGGAGGTCCTCATCATGGGGTACGAGTTCTGGCCCGAGGCGCTCGAGGCGACCATCCGGTACGCCAGTCAGAAATCCGGCGTTCCCGTCCACGTCACAGAGAACGGTATCGGTACCACGAACGACGAGCAGCGGATCGAATACATTCGCCGCGCGCTGAAGGGCGTGTGCCGCTGTCTGGAGGACGAGATTGACGTGCGGAGCTATTTCTATTGGTCCCTGCTCGACAATTTCGAGTGGGTGTATGGATACGGCCCGCAGTTTGGGCTGATATCGGTCGATAGGGAAACCCAGTTGCGGGGCGTCAAGCCAAGCGCGCATTATCTGGGACGCATTGCGAAATCGAATTCCTTTGATCCCGAGGGGTAGAAACTATCGGAGGCGCACCATGTCTCGCAAACAAGACTACTTCCTTCCGCTGATTCTCCTTCCGTTGGCGTTAGCACTCGCGGCCTGCGCGACTCCGGAAATACGAGCGCCCGAATCCGAATACGGTGACGCGCGAATCCCGGAGGCCGTCAAGGCGACGGAAGAAGCTCGCGCGCTCATCAATGAATACCGTGCGACATATGGACCGAAGCAGCACTACGGCATGGTCGTGGAAAGCAATGTTGACATCCCGATGCGGGACGGCTCCGTCCTCAAGGCCAACATCTTCAGGCCCGATTCCGACGGGAAGTTCCCGGTTATCATGTCAATGACCGCATACATGAAAGACCGCCCGTGGCCGGTTCCCGATGGGCACGAGGCGTCTCCGGGCAAATATCAGGTCTGGGAATTGCCCGACCCCGAGCGTTGGGTTCCCTGGGGTTATGCCCTCGTGCGGATCGACACGCGCGGATTCGGCCAATCAACCGGCACGGTTTCGGCGTTGAACGACCAGGAGGCGGAGGACTACTATGACGCCATCGAGTGGGCGGCGCGCCAGCCCTGGAGCAACGGAAATATCGGCCTGTCCGGCGTCTCTTATATTGCCATCAACCAATGGTATGTGGCCGCGAAGCAGCCACCGTCACTCAAGGCGATCATCCCGTGGGAAGGGTTGGCCGATCAGTATAGGGACAGCTTCTTCCGGGGCGGAATCTTCAGTTTCACGTTTGTCATGTTTTACATGGGAGAGTTTTACCGCGACTACACGGTGCGAGGATGGCCTCACGCCCAATCATTAGAGCGCTCGGACATGCCATGCATCTCCGACTTCATGATGCATCGCTTGGACGACGAGTTCTGGAGCGACCGGCGGCCCGATTGGAGCAAGGTTCAGGTCCCCCTCTACAGCGCCGGCAACTGGAATGGCTGGATGGGCGCCGGGCACTTGCGCGGGAATTTGGAGGGGTTCAAGCGGTCGGCCTCTGAGAACAAGAAGCTTCGCGTGCACACGGGCGACCATCAGGATACCTACTATTCGGAAGAGGGTTTCTTCGACCAATTGAGATTCTTTGATTATTGGCTCAAGGGTATCGATAACGGCATCATGGATGAGCCTCCGGTCAAGCTCGCGATTCGGAACAGCACGGAACGGTTTGATTTCGAGTGGCGGCATGAAAACGAATGGCCGATTGCGCGTACCCAATACCGGAAGCTCTATCTGAATGCCGCGGGCGGCAGCCTTGTGGATGAACGGCCTTCCGAGGAGAGTTCGGTCACCTACGATGCGCCGGGGGGCTACAAAAAGGACGACAACGTTGCGCTCTTCGTTTCGGAACCATTCGAGGAAGACACCGAAATTACCGGAGAGATCAAGCTCAATCTTTGGGTCTCGTCAACGATTGACGATATGAATGTCCATGCCACGATGCTCATCGTGCATCCGACGCTGCACCCGCTTCTGCATAAGTGGTACGGCGAACGCGAGGTAGTGACAGTTGGCTGGTTGTCGGCCCAACACAGGGAACTCGATCCCGAGCTGACCACCGAATCGCGGCCTTATCATCGTCACAAGAAGCTCTTGCCACTGGTTCCCGGCGAGCCGACCGAGATACAGGTCGAGATATGGCCCACGAGCATGGTCTACAAGAAGGGATCGCGTCTTGTGCTCGCATTGTCCTCGGACCATCCACTGACCATGCAAGGCTCGAGGGTGGGCCTGTATCGCGCGCGTCACGCGAAGGACACAATCCACACTGGCGGCAGATATGAATCATACTTGCAGATACCGGTAGTTCCGGCGAAGGAATGACTCGGCGCGGCGGAGCCGCAACCGACGCCAGATTGGTGACACGATGGGGCATCGTGTCCCCAATTTAACCGTCACGATTGAAAGGAGAGACCCTAATGCCCGAGCATCGGTTTGATGTCGAGTTCTTATGCGAGATGGAGGCCGAAC
>CAZEBC010000119.1:9034-12893 GCA_964510165.1 uncultured bacterium | reverse complement strand
TGTTCCAAGACCTCATGCGGTCCGCTTCAAGAGTGATTAACTGCGTTGAGATGGGATTCACGCGCGAAATCGTTCGTCAAGCGCATATCGCTGGCCCAACCCGATTACGTCCGCAAACTCATTGAAATCCATCATCCGGTCGCGCATGGGTTTCGATGTGCCATGTTCGCGAAGGCATGCAAACACATCGGCAAGCGCCTTCGCCGCCGCATACAGGCCGGAAAGCACATACCCGATCGCAATGAACCCGAGTGCCTTGTACTCCTCCAGCGACAAGATCGGAGTCTGACCTCCCTCGATGCAATTCACGACCAGCGGAGGCGGTACCTGCCTGCCAATCTCGCGCAAGTCCTCCACCGTGCGTGGAGCTTCCACAAAAATCAAATCTGCCCCGGCCGACTTGTACAGGTTCGCCCGGCGGATGGCCTCGTCCAACCCATGGACGGCCAGCGCATCCGTTCGAGCGGTTATCATCAGCGGATAATCGCCCCTCGCCTCGACCGCGGCGCGAACCTTCTGCTCGTGCTCCTCCGCCGGAATCACGTCCTTCCCCTTCATGTGGCCGCACCGTTTCGGCCACACCTGATCCTCGAGCAGCACCCCGCGCGCTCCCATTTCCTTAAGCGCCTTTACCAGACGAAACACGTTCAACGCTCCGCCATAACCCGTGTCGCCATCGACCGACACCGGAATGCTCACGGCATTGCAGATTCTCCTTGCGGCGTCGATCAACTCGGTCTGCGTCATCAGCCCGAAATCAGGCTCCCCAAGCAGCGACGCCGAAACCCCGTAACCCGTGACGACAACGGCGTGAAATCCCGCCCGCTCCGCCAGCTTCGCCGAGAGCGCATCATACACGCCCGCAACCAGGAACACATCGCCCTGCTCGATCAACGGGTGCACCTTGGGCTTGTCTTCCATAAGTAAACTCCTTGTGGTTTTCGAGTTTGAATGTTATGGGCCCACCATGACCCTTACGGCAGTTTCAGGGAGAAGGTTTTGTTCGAATAGTCAATTGTGAGAACGAAGTTACTCAGAAAGCTCCTCACTCCGAGAAGCGGAATGAAGAGGTTCGGCATGAAATCTATCAATACATCTTGGGTGGTAAATCCGTCTATTTCGATGCGAGTCATATGGCCATAGACCACTGTCACGCCGTTGCCGGTACTGACCATCTTCTGATGCCCAGCTTGAAGGTTGTGCCCCGGGACCCGGGCGAAGGAAGCTGGCAGAGCGCACTCATCGGCCCCCGTGTCTAGCAGAGCAAGAATCCAGATTCGTTTTCCATTGCCAGGGTTGATTACGGTTACCGGCAGAAACGGCCTTAAAATGTCTCCTGGCCTCGTAGCCGAAAAGGGATAGTCGCGAACCATCATCAGTAGACATGCACCGAATCCTTCTCTGTGACATAGAGAAGAACCGGATCCGCGACCCCGTTCGCTTTGGCATCATTGAGCGCGGATTCAGGGTCATCTCCAACACCCACGACGGTATGGTCCTCAAAACTTCTTAGGGCGACATACCGGCCATCGTACTCGTTTGTCTTAACCGGTGGTTCCACAATACCTCCCGCTCGATTGTTTAAGCAGAGACCAGAGACCTTGCCTCTCGACTAGCACATCGGGTCAACCTTTATCTTAATGTACCATATCATCGCTCTTTCTGCAACTTAGTTGTTGGCGGTGACAGGGCCCGATTGCGAGTCATTGCCCAAATGACCTCCGAGGCCTTATAATTATAAGGGCACCATATCAGAGCATTAGATGTCTAAATTTAACCTTAACCATTCCAACCTTCTCCTCCCTGCCAGTCCCGATGAAATGCGGCAGCGCGGCTGGGATCGGGCCGACATTATCCTTGTGACCGGCGACGCCTATGTGGATCATCCCTCGTTCGGAGTCGCGCTGATCGGCAGATGGCTGGAGAATCTTGGTTACCACGTCGCCATACTCGCCCAGCCCGACTGGCACAGCCCAGACGCCTTCCGTGTCTTCGGACCTCCCCGCCTGTTCTGGGGCATCACTTCCGGCGCCATTGACTCGCGCCTCAACGACTACGCCTCCATGCGGCATCGTCGAAAGAAAGACGTGTACAGCCCCGCAGGCGCTGTGGGGTTACGTCCGGCGCGCCCTCTGCTTGTTTACTCCGCACGGGCGCGCGAGGCGTTCAAGGGAGTCCCCATAATTCTCGGCGGCCTAGAAGCCAGCATCCGCCGAATCGTCCATTACGACTTCGTCGAAGACAGGCTTAAACGGTCCGTCCTGGCTGACGCCAAAGCCGACCTGCTCGTCTACGGCATGGGCGAACTCGCAATCAAGGAGATTGCCGAGCGGCTGAACAATGGCGAACCCATCGCTCGCCTGACAGACATACCGGGAACCGCGTACAGGGTCATCGGTCGGACCGAAGTGCCGGACAACGCGGTGCGGCTGCCTTCCCTATCTGAACAAGAGAAAGACCCCGACGCGATAATCGCCGCCCATATGGCATTTCAGGCGCAGGCTCATCCGCATGGCCAGCCCGTAATCCAGGATCAGGACCCGGGCGCAATCGTGGTGATGCCGCCCGCACAGCCCCTGAGCACGTCCGAAATGGACGTGCTCTATGACCTGCCCTTCACGCGCAGATGGCATCCGCGCTACGACGCGCTCGGCGGGGTGCCTGCTCTCGAACCGGTGCTCTTCTCGATAACGACCCATCGCGGGTGTTTCGGCGGCTGTTCGTTTTGTTCGATCCACCTGCATCAAGGCAAACAGATTTGCTCCCGCTCAGTCGAAAGCCTACTGGCGGAGGCCGCCTCGTTCAGACATCACTCGCAATTCCGCGGCACAATCAGTGACATCGGCGGGCCGACCGCCAATATGTACGGCATGAAGTGTGAACGTTCCGCCGATTGCCGCCGCGCCAGTTGCCTTACGCCGTCCGTCTGCAAACATTTCAGATTCGATGCCGAACCATTGATTAATATGATGGAGTCATTCTTGAAATGGAAGAGTCGTCAGCCCGCATCTACCAATGTATTCGTCGCTTCCGGCATCCGCCACGACCTCGCGCTCCAAACCGACGACTACATCGGCCTCTTGGTCCGGCATTTCGTCGGCGGGCATCTCAAGGTTGCCCCCGAACACTATTGCCCGAAGGTGCTCGCCCTGATGGGCAAGCCCCCATTTGAACTCTTTGAGGAATTTGAAGCGCGCTTTCAAGAGGCGAGCCGCCGGGCCGGCAAGGAACAATACCTGCTCCCGTACTTCATAAGCGCACATCCCGGTTGCACCGCCGATGACGCCTTGGCGCTGACCGAGTACCTCGTCTCGCGTTCATGGCGTCCCCGCCAGGTTCAGGATTTCGTTCCCATCCCTCTGACCTCCTCGGCCGCGATGTATGCCTCCGGCCTCGACACAAAGCGCAAGAGAATCTTTGTCGCTCGCGGACAAAGTGAGAAGAGACTCCAGGCCGCACTGCTGCAATACTCCGAACCCAGGAACAAGAAGACGGTGACCGATTTTCTCCGCCTCCGCCGCCGAACCGACCTGCTGACCCAAATCAACCGATTGCGAACGCTGATTGAAAAATGACAGGGTGATGGTTGTTTTCCTACAGAACCGTCACCTTCGTCGGGAACAACTGCTCGACGGTCATAGTCATATCTAGTGAGCCTTGCTTGGGTTCCAGATATTTGTCACCTCTCGCCGCGTCTGGTATCAAACGTGCTCATGAACACGCCAAATTCGACTGTCCGTGTAACCTGGTCCCGTATAAACAAAAAGGAGAATTTCATATGAAGAACACGGGAAGGCCTTTCAGTCCGACAATGCTTCTGGCCGGTGCCATTCTGTTCTCAGCTCTTGCCCTTCTGACC
>CAZEBC010000119.1:0-8934 GCA_964510165.1 uncultured bacterium | reverse complement strand
CTTGCAACCGCTCTCACGGGCTTCTTGGCCGCGAAGTTAACCTTCCGGAAATCAAACAAGACCGCCCCATGACAAGGCGTCATGGGCTGTGAAGCGGCCCAGGGCAAAGCTTGGCCGGTCAGTTGCTTTCCTTCAGAGCTTGATAAAAGATTTGGCTGTCCACAAAGGAGACTTATTTCGAGGCGAAGAAAGCCGCGCTCAAGGCGCTTGGGCTCGGAGCCTCGTTTGCGCACCTGGGCGACAGCGAAGAGGCCCGGAGAATCCTTGACGATCTCCTGCAAAGACGCGGCAAAGAATATGCTTTATGCAAACTTTCGCCAAGTTTCAGGTAATACTCACTCTTCGGCGCGATCGGCCTGTCGAACAGTGGGTACCAGACAGTGAAAGAAGGCACAACGCCTCTCTCCGTGAGATACTCGAACCCCTCAAGATACGACCAGGATGATTCCTCTTGCGTAAGAAACCCCGGTATGGGCGCAGATTCGAGTAATATCCAGGGCATCATCCAGAATTCTCTTCCTTACGGCGGCAACTTCCTTTGACGGACGCGGCGACTTTGGCATCGCGCTGCCTTTCTGTTCCAGTCAGCTTCGCCTGCTCCCTGGAGGAGGGTATACCAGAGAGCAGCGATTCTTGCATCCGGGAAGGCTGAGGCAATCCGCGGTTTGGTCTTGCCCTTTCAACCCTGAACCCCCCGCGAGCCTTTCGCGTCTTTGCGCCTTGGGGCGAGACATTCTCGGGTTTGTTTCCGACTACTTACATACCCGGCACAGAAAACCTTTCCAAGGCTCCGACGACCAGATTGGGTCGGCGGGGCGGGCGTCGAGCAGCAGGTTGGCGCTCGATTCCTTCCAGCCGTACTCCGGTGGCTCCTTTTCCGGGAACCACCACGCATGCTGGATGGATACCATTTGCGGATGAATGGCCGCGCTCACTTTCGCTCGCTGCCGTATCCTCGCGCGCGGCGATTCGACCCACACCCAATCGCCGTCCTTGATACCGAGCGCCTCGGCGGTCGCAGGACTGATCTCGACAAGCGGGCCGGCGTTCCGCTTGCGCTGTGACTTGAGCTGCCGGTATTCGGTATGGAAAAACGGCTCGACCTTGCAGCCGGTGATCGCGATGAGCGGAAACTTCTCGGCAAGCTCGGGCGTGCTGCGCGGGCTTTCGGGCGGCTCGATATATTCCGGCAATGCATCATAACCGTTCGCCTGAAGGATCGAAGACGCTATCTCAAACTTGCCGGAGGGCGTCGCAAATCCATCAGTTTCATATTTCCTGTAGCGCATCTCGCCCTTGAGGATGCCGATCTTCTTGAATTCCTTGAAGTTCATTCCGGTGTCCTTCAGTACATAATCGCAAAACTCATTGACATTCTCCCACGGGAAGTCCGCGCGCATGCCCATCCGCTTCGCAAGCTCGATGAATATCTTCTTGTCGTCCCAGCACTCCCCCACCTCGGCCGCTTTCTGCCGCGCCGCAACGCACCAGATGAAATGCATGTCGGCGATATCGTCCTGCTCGAGCCACGTGGCGGCGGGCAACACGATGTCCGCAAATTGGTTCGTGGGGTTCATGAAGAGGTCGAGCGTGACCGTAAACTCCAGCTTCCTCAGCGCCTGCTCCCCTTTCAGACAATCGCTGGCCGTCAGGAGCGGGTTGGTCCCCACAAGCATGAGCGCCTTCATCGGATACGGCTCGCCGCTGAGCACTGCGTCATAGAAGCGGGAATGCCGCAGCGTGAGGTTCATAAAGGATTCTCCCGCGCCCAACTTCTTCGCCAACGTCTCCGGACTCACTCGCTCGGGCAGGATGACACCCGGGTCCATGAACGGCGAGGTCTGCACGATACCCTTTGGCGGAACCCAGAACGCGTCTCCACCAGGGACGTCGAGATTGCCGGTGATCGCCCGCAGGATGAGCAGCGCTCGCGCGGTCTGAAAGCAGTTCGGGCTCATATCGGTTCCATTGCCCCAGAGCAGGCACGCGGGCCTTGTCGTGGCGTACATGCGCGCCATTTCCTTGATTGTCTGGGCGGGAACCCACGTGACCTCCGACACCTTCGAGGGCATGTACGCCCTCACCCGTTCGGCGAGCCGGTCAAATCCCTCGGTGTACCTCTCGACGAACTCCTTGTCGTATAGTTTCTCCGCAATGATGATATGAATCAGTCCCATCGCGAGCGCGACGTCGGTTCCGGGCCGCACCTGCGCCCATATGTCCGCCTTGGCGGCCGCCGCCGTCCGGCGCGGGTCTATGACGATGGACTTTGCGCCTCTGCGCCTCGCGAGCGTGAGTTGATGCCCGCACATGCCGTCGGCTGCGCCCGTTTCCGACATATTGCAGCCCCAGGCGACCACGCACTTCGGGTACACGCCGCCGAACCCGTAGAAATCGCACACGGGCAACTGCCCGCAGGTTATCATCGAAGCGACGACGCGCGGCAGATAGCAGACATGCGCGTACGTGACCATGTTCGGCGTGCCGAATGAGTTTGCGAACCTGAGCGCAAACATCTGATATGGCCGCCCCGTGCCGACCGCGAACGCGACCGACTCCGGCCCGCACTCCTTCTTGTAATGAAGCAGCCTTTCCGAAACAGTATCGAGCGCCTCATCCCAACTTATGCGCTGCCACTTGTTCTCGCCCTTCGCGCCCGCCCGCTTGAGCGGATGGAGCAGGCGGTCGGGATGATAGAGATACTCGAGCGACGCCTTCCCCTTTGAACACATGTACCCTTTGCTCAGCGGGCTCTCGGGGTCGCCCGTCACCTTCGTCACCTTGCCGTTCTTCACATGCACGAGCACGCCGCACACGCCGTGGCACATGCGGCACACGGACTTGAGAACCTTTTCGTCGGTCTTGGGCATCAGTTCCTCCTGAGAAACGAGGTCTAGGGTTCAGCGTTCAGGGTCAGGCACTGTCTGACCCCCTATTCTTATCAGATAACCGCTTTATTTTCCAAGTTCAAACTTCCTCTCTCATCGCGGGCCCGGCCCCCGGAAGGACCTCCAGTTTTCTTCGAGTACGGGAGTCTCGGATTTCCACCATGGCCTATTCAGGTCTGGCATGCGCGCGCCCGTTATGCCAGCCGGCAGAATCGGTTCGTGCTTCTGACGCGGGCCTATCCTGTACACGTCCATCACATACTCTCTCCCCAGGTTCGGGTTCTGAGGGCAGGCCGGACCACAGCCGATGATGCATCTCATAAGACATATGTTGCATCTCTTGCAGAACACGATGTCGTCCGCCCGTCCTTCCGCAAGCTTAGTGGGATAGTCAGGATCGCAGAAGAGTTGCCGGCCCAGCGCCGCAATATCGAACTTGCCCGCGGCCACGTCTGCGTCAGCCTTGTAAGGGTCATGCTGTGAAGGAACGATGACGGGAATTTTCAGCGCCGCCTTGAAGTCTTTCGCCGTGTCAGGGATATGTTCTGCGCGGTCAGCGTCCGGTATCAGGTGACCTCCCTCCTCATAGCCGCTCCCGTCGGACAAGCTCACGTAGTCCAGTCCGCGCGCTTCCATGTCTTTGGCCGCGTCAATCATTTCTTCCCGGGTTAAACCACCTTCGACATGCTCTTCGGCGCTGATTCGCGCGCCCACGGCCGTGCCGGGGCAAGCGTAGCGAACCTGCTCGGCCACTTCATTGAGAAATCGCTTCCGATTGCGCCACTCGCCCCCATACATGTCGGTTCGCTTGTTTGTGAGCGGAGACAGAAACTGGTGTTCAAGGTATCCGTGAGGGGCGTGAATCTCGATGACATCGAATCCTGCCGCCACGGCGAGTTGACAACTTGCTGCGAACTCTTTCTGTTCGCTGCGAATCTCGTCAATTGTCATGGCCCGTGTCATTTGACCCACAAGAAACGACCGGGCAAATTCCGCCATTTTCAGCACGGGTTCCACTCCCCGAGGAGATTTCTCGATTGATATCTCGTAAGGCAGACCTCCCGTCGGCGCGGGCGCGAGCAGGGTGTGGTCATAGGAATGTCCCTGGCGACCGAAGCCGATACTCATTTGCGCGCAGGCCTTCGCCCCAAAGTAGTGTATTGTGTCAGTCAATCTCGTGAGACCCTGTAGATGACCCGGATGGAAGCAGTACAGGTTCCGCGTCCACACAAACTCGGAGGATAACTTGGTTCCAAAAATTGCGCCCGTGCTGATAAGCCCGGCCCCGCCCTTTGCGCGCGCGGCGTAATACGCGATCATCTGGTCAGTGGCTTCCCCGTTCATTCCGGAAAAGGTCTCATTCATGGGCGCAAGAGAAATCCTGTTCTTCAAATCAACGGGCCCGATCGTGATCGGGCTCAGAAGATGTGTGAACCCCTTTCTCGATGCTGTGAGTCCCTTTTCTTTCCCAGATTTCTTTTGAGTCATATTCTGTTCCTCCCCCTTTCGAATGAGTCAGACGGACCATTAGTCGCACGCACTGATCCACTATTCTTATCCAAAAGCCGGTCAAATTTCCAGAGGGACAGGCAATTGGGCGAATACAAGATTCGAGGCGAACACGAGATTCGCCCCTATGGCAGTGAAGCTGAAAAGCGTGGATGTTATGGTTGGGCGGGTACGCCGAACTTTCTCTGTTCGAGCATGTCCATGAAGGCGTCGAGCCGGTTCTTCACCTGGGCGTCGCTCCAGTTGCGCACGTCCATGTGGTCGGCCTCAAACATCACGCTGGGTATCTCAAGCTCCTCCATCAGCGCGCGTTTGATGTCCATCTGCCCGAGCGAGATCGGCTTGCAGCTCTTGTTGGAATGCAATATCGCGCCGTCAATCTTGTACTTGCGGCAGGAATCGAGCACCATGTCGATCCGATTCTTCATCGAGACGTTGGAGACAAGCGGGAACGACAGCATGCTCTTTCGGACGAGACTCTCGATGGGCTTGTCCGGGTCGAGCCGGATCGACCACGCCGCCGAGTAAGTCTCGGCCACGACGACCGCGTTGAATTTCTCGAAGTAATTGAAGAGGCCCATATTGTACCAGAGCGGGATGTTGTCCCAGAACAGGCGGAAGCGCTCCTCGGGCACACAGCCGACGCCGTTCTCGACTCGCTCTCTCACCTCTTGCTTGAATCGCTCGAGAAAGTCAACGGCCTCCTGTGTGCCGGGCAGGACGACCATGACGAACATCGCGCCGATCTCTGCCGCGCTGAACGGCGTGGGCACATGGCGGCGGTAGTCCATGATTTCGTCCCACAGTTCGCAGGCGCGGTCGGAGAGCCGAACCACTTCCTTAAGGCGATCCATATCGAGCTTCTTCCCCGCGATCCCCTCAAGCCAGTGGATGAAATCCCAGAATCGTTCGGTCCCGAATGAGATGACTTCGTCGGTGAGTTGTTCCGGCGGTATCTGCGGGCCGTCCGCCACATAGGTGGGCACGTTGAAACGCTCGCCAAACGCCTGGAAAATCTTCATCGCGGGGATGCAGCCGCCGCCAAATGCGATTATCAAGTCGGGAGCGGGCAGCCCCCCAAATGGCTGGTCGGGCTTCTGCATCACATGATGAATATAGCCGAGGGCGTTCCTGAGGTATCCGCACAGGTCTCGCGAGTAACCCATTCGCTCGGCGGCCTCGATGCACTCGGGCGCGAGGCCCGTGGCCGCGCAGACGGGCGACCAGTTCTCGGGCATGACGGGCACGATATCCATCGCTCGGAACACTTCGATAGCTCCGTTCATCGGGGGCATCCAGCCGACAAGCTGGCCCTCTGCCTTGGCTGCGTGCGCCTCGGCGAAGTATTGGGGCACGAGGGTCCAGAGTTCTTTCGAGATGCGTAGGCGTTTTTTTGAGCTCAAAGCTTTCATTCTTTGTTTTCAGCTTCTGGTTTTCTTCTATCCCCTAACCTTGACCCGCAAACTATCGCTGTCTCACCCTTTCTTCTGTATAGACGCTGTCCCTATCCTTCTCGAACATCTCGATGAGGAAGCGTTCCTGTGGTTTCTCGGAGATGGTCTTCGGTATCTCGTCAAGGACTTGGATGTATGATGGCACGAAGTTGCGCTCGAGCTCCCGGTGGCACTTGGCGAAGATGGATGCGACGTTGAGCTTTGACCTGTCGAACGGGACGATGGCGGCCACGACGTCCTTCTCGCCGGGCGCGCCGCTCGCGGCGGGAACCCCGTACACAGCCACTTCGCTGACATCGGGGTGTTCGGCGATAACTTTCTCGACGAAGTCGGGATGCACGAAATCGCCGTTGTGGCGGATGCCGCCGCCCTTGCGATAATCGAAGAACAGCCAGCCTTCCTCGTCCGTGTGTCCCATGTCTCCGCTGCGGAGCCAGCCGCCGCGCACCTTGTTCTTGGAGGCGTCGGGATTCTTGTAGTATTCGACTTGCGCGGGCTCGCCACTGGCGGGCCGTGAGACTATCTCGCCGATGACGTGCGGCGGGCATTCATTGTCGTCTTCATCCACTATCTTCATCTCGAGCAGGCCGGGCACGGGCTTGCCGAACGAACCGATGGGGCCCTGGCCGACCGGCTTGTACGCGAAGCCGCCCTCGACGGCGGCGTACCACTCGAGAATCTGGACGTTAAATCGCTGCTCGAACGCTTCCCAGATGGCTCTCGGGGTACCGGCGCTGATGACGACGCGAACCGGGTTGTCGGCATCGTTCGGTTTCTGAGGCTCGCTGTAAATGGCGGTGGCCATTCCGCCCAGCAAGGAGAACGTGGTGCAACCGAACTTGCGGCAGATATCCCATAGCCGGCTCTTTGTGAAACGCTCGCTCAGCACGACCAGCTTTTCGAGAGCGATGCCCGGCATGACGGTGACGGCCTGCGCGTTGCCGTGCGTGAGCGAGAGGCCGGTGTAGAGGATGTCGTCTTCCTGGTATTGCCACACCAGATTGGCCATGAGCGCGTACTGGGCGACGCGGTTGTTGGCGCATACGACTCCCTTCGGGTCGCCGGTTGTGCCCGAGGTGTAAATGATCTCCATCGGATGCGTCGGGTCGGAAACGCGATTGCCCACGTTCACGTCGGGCCCTTCCAGGATTTCGTTGAGGGTTGGATATTTGCCGGAGCGAGCCTTTTCCCACGGCATATAAGCGACGTAGATCGCCTTGAGGCTGGGAACGTCGGCAGCGATCGCCTCGACTTCCGGCAGCAGGTCGCTGGTAATGAAAGCGATCTTGGCTTCAGAATTGTTGAGATAATACTTCAGCTTGTCACCCTTGGTGCGCGGATCAATCGGGACGGAGATTGCGCCGGTCATCGTGCCCGCCGCCATTCCGTAGAGGAACTCGGGGTGGTTGCGCATCATGATGGCGAACTTGTCGCCCTTGGCGAGTCCCTGCGCATCGAGCAGTGCCGCGACCTTGTTCGAGCTGCGCCACAGGTCGGCGTACGTCAAGTGGACGTCGGGGTATTTACCCCGCTCGAAGATGAGACATTTCTTGTCTGGCACGGATTCGGCCTTCATCTGCACGATGTGGCCTAATATCATCGGAGTGAGTTCGATTCCCATAGGACACGCTCCCAAACAGTTAGCCGGTCGACGAGGGCAATAAAGGCAGGATCAACATGCTTCGCATAAATACTAACAGACGGTTCACAAGGAAGTCAATCACTTCGCCTCCAGCACAGAAACACATTGACGTTCTCAATTTCCTCCTGCATCTGCATCGAGGCGAACCCCAGGCGGCTCAACTGGTGGAACATGTTTTTTCTGGCGTCGGCGGTGAAGTAGATATCCTCATAGACCAAGACAAGCCAAAGCCGTTCGCGAAGGTTCTGTCCCGCCAAGACGTCTTCAATCGCGACTATGTCTGCGTCGGGAAGGTAGTAAAGGAGCGCGTCGCCGAGGGTCGGGCAACAGATGGTGATCGTGTCCCGCGTCCGGGAATGCGTTCGCAGAAACTTGGCGCATTCTTTCCAGTCAGGCTCGGGGGTCCCCAGCGGCATGGCGCTGGAAGCAACAACAATCAGGACGCCCGCGACAAGGCCGGGCTTGCCGAATTTTCTCAATCCGCCGGCCACAAACAACATATAAATTGGGACAAGGAAAATGAAATGGTAACGCTGATAGAACTTGAGCCGGGCGATGTTCGAGACGGCGGCAACCAGGATGACAGGCAACGCCACGTACAGGATTAGGATGAGATTCCGCTTGACTGGGAACATGCCCGCGGCAGCCAGTCCCAAAAACGCCAGACCCAGCGCGATCAGCCACGGACTCGGCGAGATGACGAACTTGTGCCCGAGCGGGCTGACTGCATAGAGCAACTTCAGGAATTCGATAAGAGTGAGAAGCCACGCGCCTCCGTAGGGGTTGACCAGTCGCAATTGGTGAGTAAGCGCGATGTAGGCGAACGGCAAGTATGCCGCCGCCACCCCAGTTTGGAAGAGCAGCCATGTCTTCAACTGCGCCCGGTGCGTCTCGCGGAAGCACAGAAGGCACGCGAATTGATAGAGCGGCAGGAACACTCCGTAGTAGTGGACGAACATCGCGAGGAAGCAGGCCGCAGAGTTGGCCGCGTGATGTCTCAGTGCGTTGCCTTTGAGAATGCGGAGAAGACACAGGAGCGAGATCAAGAACGCGAGGGTGAGGAGCGAATAAGGCCTGACGGAACTCGAAAGCTCAATCATCATGGGTGAAACGGCGAAGAGGACAGCGCCGACGCCCGCCGCAATCTCGTCGAAGAATTCCCTTCCTATGATAAACAGGAGCACGACGGAGAGAACCCCGAATACCATCGAGGGCAGCCGAAGCGGGATGTCGTTGTGACCGACGATGGCATACCAGAAGTGCATAAAGAGATAGTATCCGGGCGGATGCATGTCGTCGATCTTGAGAAGTTGCGAGGGTGCACGGACGACGGCATAGAGCAGGTTGTGGCTCTCGTTGTAGAGCAGGCTGCGCGTCATGTGGTTGCTGGAAAGAGCGACCAGCAACACCACAGCCGCGCCCGCGAGCCAACAGCCCGGCC
>CAZEBC010000118.1:0-12924 GCA_964510165.1 uncultured bacterium | reverse complement strand
AAAGTACAAGTCGCGGAGGGCGTGTATTGGGTTGGGGCCGTCGACTGGAACGTGAGACAGTTCCACGGCTATACATATACAACTCCGATGGGAACCACCTACAACGCCTACCTGGTCCTCGATGAGAAAATCGCCCTCGTGGACGCCGTATACGCCCCGTTCGCCGGTGAGATGATCGAGCGAATCCGCGCGCTGGTTGATCCCGCAAGGATCGATTATGTGATCGCCAACCACGTCGAGGCAGACCACTCCGGCGCGCTGGCGGCCATTCTCTCTCTGGCAAAGAATGCAAAACTTGTCTGCAACGCGCGCTGTAAGGAAGGCCTGGAAAAATACTACTACGGAAACTGGAACTATCAGCTTGTGAAGACCGGCGACACCATAAAGCTGGGCAAGAAAACCTTGAGCTTCATCGAGGCGCCGATGCTGCACTGGCCCGACAGCATGTTCACCTATATTCCCGAAGACGAGCTCCTGCTGCCCAACGACGCGTTCGGCCAGCACCTCGCGTCCACGGAGCGGTTTGCCGACGAGTACGACGGAGCGGTCCTCATGCAGGAGGCGGCCAAATATTACGCCAACATCCTGATGCCGATGTCGAAGCTGGTCACCAAGAAGATTGACGAAATCTCGCAACTGAAGCTCAAAATAAGGACGATTGCGCCCAGCCACGGGCTTATCTGGCGCGAGCCGGCGAAGATCATCGAGGCATACCAGCGCTGGGCCGACGGGGAGGGCAACCGCTCGGTGCTCGTCGTCTTTGACACCATGTGGGGCGCGACCGAGAAGATGGCCTTCTCCATCATCGAGGGCATAGCATCAGAAGGAGTACCTGCGAAACTCGTCAGGATCGCGGTCTCGGACCGGAGCGACGCGATACGCGACTGCCTGTTGATGAAGGGGATTCTGGTCGGAAGCTCGACCATCAATACTGGAATGCTTCCGACGCTCGCGCCATTCCTTGAGGACCTGAAAGGGCTCAAGCCCCGCAAGAAGCTTGGCGCCGCGTTCGGTTCGCATGGCTGGGGCGGCGGAGGCGCCAAGGAAGCCGACAATATTCTCCGGGAGGCCGGCGTCGAAATAGTCGCCGAGCCACTGACAGTCAAGTACATGCCGAATGAGAGCGAACTGGCGAAATGCCATGAGTTCGGCAAGGAGTTCGCACGTAGAATCAAAGCCTGAGCGGAATTTGGCCGAATGAATTCGGCCCTACTGGCCCCTGATTTCGACAGCGGATTGGGGCCAAGAGCGGGAGCATGAAGCACGAGGATTACATGAAATTGGCGCTCCGGGAGGCGGAGAAGGCCCTGGACATCAAGGAAGTGCCCGTAGGATGCGTCATCGTGAGGGACGGCCAGGTCATCGGCAGAGCCCACAATCAGAGGGAACTGCTTCGCGACCCCACCGCCCATGCGGAGATGATTGCCATAACCCAGGCCTCGTCGCATATGGAAAGCTGGCGACTGGAGGGAACCACGCTTTATGTGACGGTTGAGCCTTGTCCCATGTGCGCGGGCGCCATCGTGCTCGCGCGAATCCCGGAGGTCGTGTTCGGCGCGTGGGACCCGAAGGCGGGCGCCGTCGGCTCCCTGATGAACCTCTTACAGGAATCCCGGCTCAATCACAGGGTCAATGTGACGGCGGGCGTTTTGGAGCAAGAGTGTTCAAGCATCCTGCGCGATTTCTTCGTGAGGCTCAGGGGGAAGGGCTATTAGCTTCGGGGGCCGGAGGCGATTCGATTGCCTTGATCTTATTCAGTATTTCTTCTTCATTTGAAGGCTCGAGCGTGAGCGCGCGTTCCCACTCTTCCCTGGCCTTCTGTGTTTCGCCCAGCTTCATGTACACGTCACCCAGGTGGTCACGAATGATCGGGTCATCCTCTTCAATATTCTGGACAGCCTTTTGCAGATACTCGAGCGCCTTCTGGTAGTCGCCCTTTTGGAAGTAAACCCATCCGAGACTGTCGAGAAAATATCCATTGTCCGGTTCGAGCGCCAGCGCGCGCTGGATCAGTTCAGCCGCCTCATCGAGATTCTCGCCCTTTTCAGCAAACATATAGCCGAGATAATTGAGAGCATTTGCGTTTTCAGGGTCCAGTTCGATCGCCTTGCGCAGTTCAAGGACAGACTCATCGTACCTGTCCTCCTGCTCAAAGAGCATGCCGAGGCGGAAATGAGCCAAGGCGCTGTCCGGATTTATGCGGACCGCCTCCTGAAAGGCTTCGATGGCCTGTTGCGTCTTTTCCTGCTGCTGGTGGGCGGTGCCAAGCAGCAGGTATACGGCCTCACTCTTTGCCCCCAACTCGATTGCTTTGGTCAATGCGCCGATCACCATGTCGGGCATGTTCTTCTCGCCGTACAAAAGTCCCAGTCTCAGGTACGCCCTCAACGCCTCGTCGTCAATGTCGGTAACGTGAATGTAATGCTCCAGGGCTTTATCGAGGTCCCCCTGTTCCTGGAACACCGATCCAAGCAGATAATGGGCCGTCGCATCCTCGGGGTCCTTTGCGATGGCCTCCTCGAATTGCTCGCGCGCCTTTTCGAGTTCGTTCTTCTTCAGATAGAGCAACCCAAGCGCCTTTCGGAAATTGACCATGAAGGGTCGCTGCTCGACCAACGCCTCGTATTGTTCGATCGCCTTGTCCCATTCCTCCCGACTGGCATACAGAACGCCCAGCTTTGTCCTGGCCTCCAGGTTCTTCGGTAATATCTCGATGATCTTCTGAAACTGTTCGATTGCCCGTTCCGGTCGCCCCTGCATCTCGTATATCGTGCCCAGATTGTAAAGCGCTTCCGTGAAGTCCGGGAACATCTCGAGGGCTGTCTGAAGCTCCTGGACAGCCTTGTCGAGTTCGCCGAGCTTGACGTACACGAGCGCGAGCTTGTTGTGAGCCCATTCCAAGTCGGGCCTCAGTTCAATGAGCTTCTCATACACTCCTATAAGCTTGTAGAGGTCCTGCTTGGCCTCGTAAATTTCAGCCAATGAATTAAGCGCGGCGAGGTCGCCGGGTTCGAGCCTAAGAACGGTCTGGAAATGCTCGGTCGCTTCGTCATACCTTCCCTGGTGGGAATAAAGGGCGCCAAGCAGCATATGCCCGCTCGATTCGTCGGGGTCGAGGTCAACCGCCCGCAAGGCCTCTATTGTGGCCATTTCCAGCATTCCCTTACGCAAATAGGCCTTTGCCAGTTGCACATGGATGCGGGCGGAGTCGGGGTCATACTCGGCCGCCTTCTTGAAAGCCTCGATTGCGCCGTCGAGGTCGTTCTGCCGCATGAGATAATGGCCGTACATATAGTGAGAATAGGCCTTCGAGGCCGGCGGAGGCTCGGTCTGGCGGGGCGCCATTTCGGAACGATACTGAATCCCCGTCACGGGTGCGGCGCCCTCCGAAGAAACCCTTGCGGTGGCGCAGCCGACTAGTGGAAGCGCCAAGAAAACCATAACCCAGAATGTGCGGAGAGTCTTCATATGAGTTGATACTGCGACGTTTCCCTCACGCCTGCAAAGGAGCGGCGGTGAATGGGACATATGCCAAATTTCCTGATCATCGCCAGATGCTCGGGAGTGCCATAGCCCTTGTGTTTGGCGAATCCATATTCCGGATACCGCCTGTCATATTCGAGCATCATCTCATCGCGTGTAACCTTTGCAACAATCGAGGCGGCCGCTATTGATAAGGACGATCTATCACCCTTCACAATTGCCCTTTGCGGAATGTCAAGCGTGGTCTTATGCCTGCCGTCAATCAGCGCCATATCGGGAACGCGATCGAGGTCTTCGATGGCAAGCTTGAATGCCAGCAGACTGGCCCTGTGTATGTTGATCCGTTCGATCTCCTCAACACTCACCACCCCAACCCCGATCCGCGCGGCGGCGCTGATAAGCGTGAGCGCTTCGCGCCTGCGCTCATCAGTCAGCAGCTTCGAATCGTTCACGTCCGCCCAGCGCACGTCCGGGGGCAATATGACGGCAGCGGCAACCACCGGACCGGCCAGTGGACCTCGGCCCACCTCGTCCACGCCCGCGATCACGGCGTATCCCTCATCCTGCGCTTCTCGTTCATATCGGAGCATGTCTTGAATGCGCCGCTTCTGTCGGCCATGAAGACGCTGCCTCGAGCACAGGTCCTCAAGCACGCGCTGTACGCCCACCCGTTTGTCTTCCCCGAGCGCGTCGAGCAGTTTCCGCGGATACGGAGGTCCAAGCTGAAGCGCAGCCTGCCTGATTTCCGGCACGGACATCGAGTGCAGATTCTCGATTACCGTTTTACTACTCACTGTCAGCTTCATGAATTTCCGTCGCTGTTTTCCCTCACCCCTACCCTCTCCCACTGGGAAAGCGCGAGAGGGAATCAATCGCGTGTCTTGAGGCGAGACTTCTTCCCGACCCTGCCCCGGAGGTAGTAAAGCTTTGCTCTTCTCACCTTTCCCTTGGCGATCACGTCTATTGACTGAATCATCGGAGAATGCAGCGGAAAGACCCTCTCCACCCCGACCCCGAATGTGACCTTGCGAACCGTGAACGTCTCGCGAACGCCTCCGCCCTTGCGGGCGATCACGACGCCTTCAAAGGCCTGAACCCTTTCACGGTTTCCCTCGACCACTTTCAGATGAATCCTCACCGTATCGCCAACCGAGAACTCCGACAGGTCGGTCCGAAGCTGTTCCTTTTCGACCAGGTCCATTGTGTTCATTACGCTTCCTCCATTCGCTTTTTCAGCCGGTCACATCCGACCCGATAACCACAACGTGGCAAATCCACGATCTCCCTGGTTTCGGGTTTCAAGTTCGGGTTAAAGACGTCCCTCCAAAGACGTACGTTCCAATTCCTTGATGAATTCGCGCTCTTCTGCGGATAGGGTGACCCTTGCAAGCAATTCCCTTCGATTCGTGAATGTTTTGCGGATGGCCTCACGTCTGCGCCATTTCGCTATCTCCGCGTGATGACCCGAGATCAGAACCTCCGGCACCCTCATCCCCCTAAATTCAGCGGGCCGCGTATACTGCGGATATCCGAGCAAACCGTCGCTGAATGAATCCTGTTGGAGCGATTCAGGAGACCCAACAACGCCGGGAACCAGGCGACAGACCGCGTCTATCAGGACGAGCGCCGGAAGCTCTCCGCCGGTAAGCACGTAATCCCCAATCGAGATTTCATCGGTCGCCAGCCCCGACGCCACCCGTTCATCAACGCCTTCGTAATGGCCGCAGATGATCACCAGATCATCTTCGTTCGAAAACCGTTGCGCCATTTCCTGGTTAAAAACGGCGCCTTGCGCACTGGTGAGGATTATCCGCTTCAGCGAATTGGCTGGCTTCAGCGACTCAACCGCCCTGAATACAGGCTCGGCCATGAGCACCATCCCCGCACCGCCGCCATATGGCTTGTCATCGGCCTGCCGATGTTTGCCAGGGCAGAAATCCCGCAGGTCCACTATGTTGACATTTATGAGCCCCTGCTGGATTGCTCGGCCGATTATGCTTTCCGAAAGCGGTCCGAAAAACATTCCGGGGAAAAGCGTGATGACATCGATTCGCATTCCGTTTGCCTTGTCCTCAGACCAGGAGCGACATGTTGACGGTCATCACGCCGGCTTCGGTGTCGACTTTGAGAATGACCCCCTCGATTGCCGGCAACAGTGTTTCGGCGCCCTCTTCGCCCACGACCCGATAGATATCGTTCGCGGGAGTAGTCCAGATTTCCGATATCTTACCGAGAACGGCGCCGTTCGCGTCTTTCACGAGCATCCCGACGAGGTCATCGATATAGTATTCATTGTCCGGAAGCTGAAAACGCTGAGACCGCGAAACCAGGACTTTGGCTCCGCGGGCCTTCGAGACGAGTTCGTCGTCTTCCGCGACGATTTCTGCTATGACGAGCGCCTTCGTGACCCGTAACTTCCTGATTTCAAATACCGCGACCTGGGTTCCAATCTTCAGGCGAAGGTCACGCAACAAGTGAAAACGCTCTGGGTGGCTCGTTTCGGGCGCAATCCGCAACGCGCGCCGGGGGACATTTACCGAGACAACCTTTCCGATAACTACGTCCGTATCCTCGGGGCCTTCTCTAAGCCCACCGCCCGGTCCATCATTCGACAATCTCAAGCACCACTCGGATGTTATCCTTGGTTGCGGCAGCATTAAGCAGCGTGCGCATGGACTTCGCAGTACGGCCGTGTTTTCCTATAACCTGGCCCATGTCATCCGGGTGAACCCTCAACTCAAGCACCTTGGTCTTACCGCCCTCGACCACATTAACTTGTACGGATTCGGGGTGATCAACCAGCGCCTTCGCAATATACTCCACTAGTTCTTTCATGACTGTGACCTCCGCTGTAACGTTTGTGACCCCTTCTCGGGGAATCCACCTCGCTGGCGGCTCAATTGCCAGCTTCAAACGCTGCTCGCTTCGTGCCCGGTCGATACTTTTGCTTTTGCGAGGACGCCCAGTTTTCTGAGTAAGCTTCGAACCTTCTCCGTAGGCACAGCCCCCTTGCTCAGCCAGTACAGCGCCCGCTCTTCGTCTATCTTAATTATGGACGGTTCGTTCTGGGGATGATAATACCCGATGTTCTCCAGGAAACGCCCGTCGCGGGCCCTTCTGCTGTCACTGACAACTATCCGGTACTGGTCCACTTTGTTGCGTCCGACCCTCATCAGCCGGATCTTTACCATCTGCATCCTCCCTTGCTGAGAAGTTTCCTTTGTATCTTCGTATTGTAACAAAAAACTGTTGCAAGCGTAAATAGGCGGCTTTCAGGCCCGCAGATTCAACCCCCCAAGGCCTCGAAGCCAGCCGGAGCGTCGTATCTGTTTCATCATCTTCTGCATCTGCTGAAACTGCTTGAGCAACCGATTGACATCGGCCACGCTCGTGCCGCTGCCGCGGGCGATCCTCTTTTTTCGGCTCCCGTCCAGGATGTTGGGAAACTGTCGCTCCTTCTTTGTCATGGAGTTGATTATGGCCTCGACCTTCGACAGGTCTTTCTCGCTGGGCTGCATTCCCTTGAATTTGGACATGCCGGGCATCATCGCCATGATTTCTTCCAGCGGGCCCATTTTCTTAAGCTGCTGCAATTGCTCCCGGAAATCTTCAAAGCTGAACTGCGCCTTGAGAAGCTTTTCCTGGAGTTCGGCGGCCCGTTTTTCGTCAATAGTCTCCTGCGCCTTCTCCACCAGGGACAGAACGTCACCCATGCCCAGTATTCGAGAGGCCACCCGGTCGGGATGAAACGTCTCGAAGGCGTCAAGCTTCTCGCCGACTCCCGCAAACTTGATCGGCTTGCCGGTAACCGACCGTATCGAAAGCGCGGCGCCGCCACGGGCATCCCCGTCAAGTTTGGTCAGGATAACGCCGCTAATGCCGACTCGGCTGTGAAAGCTTTCGGCCACGTTGACGGCGTCCTGGCCGGTCATCGAGTCGGCCACCAGCAGAATCTCAGCGGGTCTGACCGCATCCCGAATCCGCTGGAGTTCTTCCACCAGTTCGTCATTTATGTGCAACCGGCCAGCGGTATCGAGGATCACTACGTCTCGCCCGTTATCGCGAGCATACTTGATCGAATCCTTGCAGATTTTCACCGGGTCACTGGCGGACTCGCCGCTGTACGCGGGCACTCCCAATTGCTCCGCCAATATTTCCAATTGGCGGACGGCCGCCGGACGGTAAATGTCAGCCGCTACCAGCACCGGATGGTGTCCCCGGGTGTGAAGGTGCCGGGCCAGCTTGCCCGCCGTGGTGGTCTTGCCTGAGCCCTGCAGTCCTATCAGCATTATGATGGTCGGCGGAGTTGGCGCGAAACTGAGCTGCTCGGCGGCATCCCCCATGAGGTGCACCAGCTCGTCATACACGACTTTGACCAGTTGCTGCCCGGGGGTTATGCTCTCGAGGACTTCGCGCCCGACAGCCTTTTCCTGGACCTGGGCAATAAAGTCCTTTACTACCTTGTAGTTGACGTCGGCCTCCAGAAGAGCCAGTCGCACCTCACGCAGACCTTCCTTCATGTTCTTTTCTGATAATTTGCCCAGTCCGCGCAGGTTCCGGAATGTCTTTTGGAGCTTTTCGCTCAGGCTCTCAAACATGAATCCAATCCATGCCTTACCATGAAAACAGCCGGGATAGCTCCCGGCCTGCCGACTAAGACTTTCAGCTAATTAGTATATTACATAGGCAGATAAATGTCAACGGGGATTAAAGGTTAGGAGGGAGTTTAGAGAGACACCCAACCATGACTGGACAATACAACTGTACTGACAAGCCTTCCGAAGCTCTGTCCAGACCCGGACTCGCCTGACATATCAGAATGGCCGTCAACTGCGAGCCGCGACAGAGGAGGAACGATTCCTCTATTCACTTGAGGCCATGAGCGAATGCTGGCCGGATTCAAGCTCCGTAACGTAACACTTCAGAACTTCGTCCCAATACACGAGATACCAAAGCCCGGTCCTCTTGTCGAAATACCTGATGACCTCTTTTTCCACGCCCACCGTCTCCTTCTCCCGGCACTACTCATCCCCCGTGCCGGACTCATGGTACATCAAAGCACATCCCCCTGTCAACAACAAATTCCTATGGTTTCTTGATAATAACAGCCGCAGAGAGGGACCGCTCGTCGCTCTGTCTCCGCTTCCACTCTTCCAGTCGAGGGCCACATGATTCCGAACGCCGCTCCAGTGCCATTTCTGCTTCCCCCTGCTATGCGGCCTTCCGTTTTGCCCTCTCCGCAGCCAAACAGGAACACTAGCTGTCCTGTTGCTTGTAGAGCGTCTTGACGACGTCCATGAACTCGTCAATATCCTTAAACGACCGATAAACCGAGGCGAACCTGACGTATGCGACCTCGTCCAGATTTCGGAGTTCCTCCATTACCATCGAGCCCACCAGCTCCGAAGATACCTCCTTTTCCATGGAACTGTTGATGCTCTTTTCGATCCTGTCTACGAGAGCCTCGATTTGCTCGATGCCGACCGGGCGTTTTTCACACGCCTTGAGGATTCCGATGACTATCTTGCTTCGGTCAAAGGGTTCGCGTCGTCCATCTTTCTTGACGACCATGAGGGGAACTTCTTCGATGCGTTCGTAGGTCGTGAATCGTTTTGTGCAGTTGAGACATTCGCGCCTCCGCCGAATGAGTTCTCCTTCCCGGATGGTGCGCGAATCAACCACCTTATCATCGGGATGTGAACAAAAGGGGCATTTCATTCACGGGACCTCATTGGTAGGTGAAACATTCATTATTTAGTATTATGACAGATTATATCATACAATATATAGTATGTCAAGAGGAATTTTGGCTGACATGGCGACCACGTTGAGATGCCTCGGAGATGGTTCGCTGCGCGTTATCTCCCACAAAAATACGACAGCGAGGTCTGTCCATACTGCCTGGTCTCTGCGAGGGGAAGCCCCGAAATGGAGGCCGGTGGAGCTGTCTTCTTGAAATGCTCATACACAATGACGGCGTTGGGCTCAACAAGGAGGTGACTATCAAGGCCGAAGACCATATCCCCTACCAGATCTGCTTGATATGGAGGGTCCAGGAAGATCAGGTCGAATCTTCTTTGCTCGCGGTGGAGCCGTTTGATTGCCAGGCGAAAGTCGGCCCTGATGAGTTGAGCTTTCGATGACAGACCGGTTTTCGCCAGGTTCTCCTCGATGATCCGCGCCGCGGTGCGGTCCTTTTCCACGAAGACAGCGAACTCCGCGCCTCGGCTGAGTGATTCGATGCCGAGGGCTCCGCTGCCTGCAAAGAGGTCGAGGACCTTCGCGCCTGTCACACGCTCTCCGAGCATGTCGAAAATGGCCTCTCTCAGCTTGTCGGCGGTGGGACGAGTCCGAATCCCCTTTGGTGACTTGATATGAATTCCCTTTGCCTCTCCTCCGCCGATTCTCATGACTGAATCCCCGAGTTACAGGTGAACGCTGTCAGACCTGAACGGTCTTAACAGCAGGCGCAACGGCCTGTTTTCAAACGCTTCCAAATGAGGGTCAGCGGCAAGCGTCTCAGCCGCCTCCTCCCGAGCCCGGTCCATAAGCCAGGCATCCCGAATCAAATGTCCCGCCCTGAGAGGCGGCATTCCGCTCTGGGCGGTTCCGAGGAATTCGCCCGGTCCTCGAAGCTGCATGTCCTGCTCGGCGATCTCGAAGCCGTCATTGGTTGAGGTCATGACCTCGATTCGCCTGAGTGATTCCGGAGTCGAGGGCGCACCCATGAGAAAGCAGTAGGATTTGTGGTGTGAGCGCCCGACGCGGCCTCTCAGTTGGTGAAGTTGGGCCAGCCCGAATCTGTCGGCGCTTTCGATGATCATTACGGATGCGTTCGGCACGTCAACGCCGACCTCAATAATGCTCGTGGCAATCAAGATATCGCTCATGTGCTCTTTGAACCGGGAGAATACCTGATCTCTCTCATCCATGCCCAGCCTTCCATGCAGAACCTCAATTCGATATTCCGGAAAACTTCTCTTATATTCCGTCAGTGCCTGTTTGACGGATATGACGGGTCCGGATTCCGCCTTTCCTCCTTCACCGATCTCGGGACAAACCACGAAAGCCTGCCTGCCGCCCGCGATCTGCTTACGGACAAACTCGTACATCTTTCGGCGGTTCGAGTCGTCCACATAGCGCGTGGCTACCGGGCGTCTGCCAGCGGGTAATTCATCAATGACCAGAACCTCAAACCCGCCATAGAACGTGAGCGCAAGCGTTCTCGGGATGGGAGTGGCGGTCATCACGATAAGGTCGGGGATCAACCCCTTCTGGCTGAGCGCTGCGCGCTGATGTACTCCGAATCGGTGCTGCTCATCTATTACGACCAGACTGGCGTTTGGGATTCTGACCTTCTCCCAAATAAGAGAGTGGGTGCCGACAACTATGCATGGTTCTCCGGAGGCAAGCAGTGTGAGGGTTCGATTCCTCTTCTCAGGTGGAAGGCTTCCGTAGAGCAGCGCCACCTTCACATTCAATCCATCAAGCAATCGGCGTAAACTCCCGAAATGTTGTTCCGCGAGGATTTCGGTCGGCGCCATCAGCACGGCCTGCTTCCGATTCTCAAGAGCCTTCAGCATTGAATAAGCGGCCACAACGGTCTTCCCGGAACCGACATCCCCCTGGAGCAGCACATTCATTCTGCGGGGCGCCTCCATGTTCCGGAAGATGGCGGCGACCGTTCGGCGCTGCGCATCCGTGAGCTTGAACGGAAGCCTGCTTTCAAAATCTCGAGTAAAAGAGGGCGTCGAAACATGGGCAACACCCGCCTCGGATTCCGAAGACGTAGCGGACTGGATGACCAATTGGAGGGCGAGGAATTCCTCGAACGCGATCCGCTCGCGGGCGCGGTTTGCGGCACCGATGTTTTCGGGGAAATGCATGGCTCTCAGCGCCTCGTTTCTGGGAGGCAAGCGCCACTTTTTCATTATTGGTTCAGGAAGTGTCTCGTCGAGTGCGTCGAGCCAATCGGCTAAGGCGTCGCGCATCAATCGCCTCACTCTCTTCTGACCGAGGCCCTCCGTCAGCGGATAGACGGGCACAAGACTTAGGGTGTGAAGGAGTTTTCTCTTTTCCGCAGTAATCGGCTCGATGTCGGGATTCATGATCTGGAGGCCCCGTTCAGAAGAGACAGGGCCGGAGAAGATCGCGGTGGCCCCTTTAAGAAGGGTCTTGCGGAGATAGGGCCGGTTGAACCAGACCGCTTCGAGTGACGCGGTCGCGTCAGTTACCGTGCACGTTGTTATGTGCAGCCGTCTGGACGGCCGAAAGAAGCGGATGCGAGAAATCTCCCCCTGGATGACCGTCATATGCGACGGCTTGACGCAAGCGATGTGCGTTATGCGGCGTCGGTCCAGGTAAGTGCGGGGAAAATGGAAGAGCAGGTCTTCGATCGTGGTGATCCCCAGTTTTGCGAGAAGCGCGGCGGTGGAAGGTCCTACTCCCCTGCAAAGCGTTATGCTCTGAGAGAGCGGCGATTTCTCCGACTCCTCCCGATGGTTCGTTGCACTGGTCACCATACCGCTCGCTGTTAGTTTCTCGACTCTCTGTGTGTCTTCCCCCTCACCCCAACCCTCCCCACCGGGAGAGGATTGGGGTGAGGGGCTTTGGTTGCGGCTGCACTATGCTAATGGTACACGGGCGCAGCATGCTGCACTTCGCAGGTTTCACCCCGATGCCGGTTTCGATTTCCTGGCGACAACGAACATGTCAATGAACCTGAACTTCACGACCACATTCTCGATGGCGAGGGAATGGACAAGGCGTCCCGCCAGGCGCGAAACCGCGCGGTTGTAAGGTTCAAGTTTCGTCACGAGGAAACGCATGCTACAGGGCCACACGCCCCGCCTCATCATTACGATTTCGAAGCCGCTCTCTTCAAGCAGCCGCCCAAGAGTTCTCCTGGAGAAGAAATAATTATGTTCGGCTGCCGACTTGAATCCGAACCAGTGAGGTCCCATCAGACGCGCCAGCAAGCTGCCCGCGTCCGGAACTGAGAGGAACAGATACCCGCCGGGCTTGAGGACGCGATTGGTCTCACTCAATTCTTCTTTCGGGTCGAAGGAATGCTCGAGCATATCCCACATGGTGGCCGCGTCGAACGTGGAAGCTTCAAGCGCGGCGCTCTTGAGGGCGCCCACATGCACGCGCGCTCCCGTGTGCTCCATCGCCTTAGCCGCTGCAAACGCGGATACCTCCACGCCCCGGACGCTCCAGCCGCGAGAGAGCGCAATTTCGAGAAAATACCCGAACGCGCATCCGATGTCAATGATGCAAGCGGGCGGACAAACGAATCGCTCGATCACGTTGAGGTGTTCGGAAAACACTTCTTTCAGCCCCTTCGCGTGAAGCGAGTAATCATCGTATCCGATGACCGAGGGGTCGTGGCTGGCGAAATAGCTCTCCGAATAGATTTCGGAGGCAAGCGGGGAGGGCATG
>CAZEBC010000117.1:0-13053 GCA_964510165.1 uncultured bacterium | reverse complement strand
ACGCCGAAATCATTCAAGAAGAAGATTGTGGTCATGGGAGGCGGAAGCATTCAGTTTTCGCCCGCGCTGATCGTCGCCTTCATAAAGGAGAAACGGTTATATGGCAGCACGATCGTGTTGGTGGATATTGACGAGAAGAAGCTGCGGGACGTCGCGCGGCTCGCCAAAAAGCTGATTGAGGTGGGCGGCGCCGACTATGAATTGGAGAGCACGACCGACAGGCTCGAAGCGCTTCCCGGCGCTGACTGCGTCATAACAAGCGTGGAAGTCAACCGATTCCCCACGTGGGAGAACGACCGCGCAATCCCGGCCCGGTTTGGCATAGCGCAGTCGCTGGGAGAGAACGGAGGCCCGGGCGGCTTGCTCCATGCGATGCGCCAGATCCCGATCATGGTTGACACCTGCAAGGACATGGAGCGGCTTTGTCCGAACGCCCTTGTGCTGAACCTGTCGAACCCGATGAGCCGGATTCTCCAAGGCATCAAAGACTATACCACCATCAAATTCATCGGGCTTTGCCATGAGATAGAGGACGGCAGCAATCTGGTATCGCAATTGCTCCAGACGCCGGTGCAGGATTTGCACATCGTCGCTGCCGGACTTAATCATTTCACCTGGTTCCTGAAAATACAGGACCGTCTGAGCGGAGAAGACCTGTATCCCAAAGTGAGAAAACTGGTCTTGGAAAATATTCATATTGACCGGTTGCTCGTCGCCGACTTGTTACGGGTGACCGGATACCTCTGCGTGACGAGCGACACGCACGTCGGCGAATACATCGCGGGTGGCCATCTGTTCAGCACGGCTCTGCGACCCGACCTCGAACCATTCTCCTTCTTTGAGTTCTACAAGGACCTCATGAGGGACAACGAAAAGATGATGCAATCGCTGATATCGGGCGAGTATCCGGCTGCCACCTACCTTCAAGACGGCCCCCCCGAATCGCTCGGCGTGATCCTCGTGGACATAATCACTACGATTGCAGAAGGCGGAAAGAAGCGGTTCGAGGCTCTCAACCTGCCCAACGACGGCTACATTTCAAATCTGTCTTCCGACTGCATCGTGGAAGTCCCCGCCTGGGTGAAAACTGGAAAGGCCCGCGGAGAATCGGTGGGCGCGCTGCCCCCGCTTATCGCAGGCTGGTGCAATCAGCAGACCGCCATTCATCGCCTCAACGCGAAGGCGGCGGTGGAAGGCGACCGGCAAGCGGCGCTCGAGGCGTTGCTGCTCGACCCGGTGGTTCCCGACAGGTACACGGCGGAGAAGTGTCTTGACGCGATGCTCGAGGCCAACCGTCCATATCTGCCTCGGTTCTTCAAATGAGGTGAGGGGGCCCTCAGCGGGAACGCGCGATTCGGCTTTGAATTTTTCGCAACTCGTTCATCCTCGAAATGGTCAAACAGGCAGCCCTGACGGAATCGAACGCCGGGACGCCGACTTCAAGCAACCTCTGCTTCAGCGTAAGCCGAAACCGCTCGACGTCGAGTTCATCCGAGTCGCGCGTGAGCGCGAACGCGACGGGCTTTGAGGAGTTTGCTCTTACGTTTTTGAGAGAGGTCACGAGGTACTCGAGGGCGTCGTCGAGGGATACTCCGATACGTTTGAGGTTCCGGAAGAGGAAGTAAAGTTGGTAGGTGAATAGAATGCAGTCGACATTCGGGTCAAGGTCGATTATGTCGACTATCTTCTCGATATTCTGAGGAACGATGCCGTGGGCACTCGTGTCGACCGGGTTTCTCCGTATCGTGCCGGCCTCGCGGAGGACTGACAGAAGCCTTTGTTGCGTTTCGCCGGCAAGTGCAGGCAGGCACAAACCAAGTTCGTGACACACGTCCGATGCGACGACGCTGTTGCCGCCTCCCGTGGTCACGAGGGCCGTTCTCAGGCCTTCGGGCGGAAGCAGATACTTCAGGCCGAGCATCAGGTCGATCATCTCCTCGCTGTCGCCCACCAGTATGCCGCCCGCCTGCTTGATCATGCCTTTCCATACTTCGAATGAGCCAGCCAGTACGCCTGTGTGACCGATGGTCGCGTGCGTTCCCGCGGTCGTGCGACCGCCTTTCCAAATCATGACCGCTTTCTCGCGGGACGCCGCCTTGAGAGTCTCGAAGAAGGCCCGTCCCTCTCGCGCGCCCTCGATGTAGATGCCGATCATCCTAGTCTTGGAGTCACCTGTGAAGTATTCGAGGAAGTCGCT
Organism: uncultured bacterium; assembly: GCA_964510165.1. Classification (GTDB taxonomy): domain Bacteria; phylum Abyssobacteria; class SURF-5; order SURF-5; family SURF-5; genus CAZEBC01. Next base: position 10,856 of record CAZEBC010000117.1, on the reverse strand, counting down.
TGCAGTCAAATCGCTTGCGTTGCCGAAGCTGATGCCCTTGCTCAGCCTGAGGCCGCGCTCTGCGGCGCAACGGATGAAATTGATCGCGTGGCCGCCGCTCTGCGAGATGAAGGCGACATCTCCAGCATCGGTCGGATGATTGGAGTCAAAGCCGACACGGGCCTCGGGACAATAAACGCCCATGCAGTTTGGGCCGATCAGCCTTGTCTTGCCGCGCGCTATCTCGACAAGCTCTCGTTCGAGCCGCTCCCCTTGCTCGTTCTGGAGTTCCTTAAAGCCTGCCGTGAAGAAGTGGATGTACGGGATGCATTTGTTGATGCAATCCCGGACGACGCCCGCAGTCGCGGCGGCCGGAACCCCGACGATCGCGTAATCGACCGGACCGGGTATGTCCATCACGCTCTTATATGCGCGCAGGCCCATTATTTGTTCGCCCGCGCTGACGTTTACGGGGTAAAGCCCGCCGGCATATCCGAGGTCGATCAGGCTGCGCAGAAACATGCTGGACCCCTTGGCGTACTCGTTCGACGCTCCGACCACCGCGATTCCGCGCGGATAGAACAATCGGTCCATTGGGTTCTTGTGCGCATAACGGCCTACCTCTGAGAGAGAAATGTTGCTGCCGGTCTCCATTTCCATTTAAATCGTATCCGTTCAGTTTGACACTGGTTCTGGCCTATGCAAGCCGGGGGGGCTGGCTGATTCTCAGCAAAAAGGGGCGTTCCTTGCCAGCGCGTTATTTTACCATCGCCTTCCATCACGGGTCAACCGGCGCGACCCTCGGTGGATCGGCGCTGGCCATGCAGGGGTGCCGGCTTCTAATCCCCCTCCGCCCCCTTTTCCAAAAGGGGGAACCAGAAACTGTTCCATGATGGCCTCGATGCAGCCGAGAATTGTCCGAAGAGGGATTCACGGACTGAGTGTTGACAGGACCGGTTGAAGGTGGACAATGTTTCCCCCCTTTGAAAAGCGGGTTAGAGACTGTCCTGTGATTCGGTTTCCGGTCGTAGGGACGGCCCCGCGTGGCCGCCCGGGCGCCCACATAGAGACGCCCCTACAATTGCGGGACAGTCCCGTTAGGGGGATTTGAGGACCGAGGCGTCCTGACAGGCGTCACTCATTGACACCCCTTCCGCGTGACTGATATACTTGGTTTAGAGCCTTAATTAGCCTAAATTCGACGGAGACAAGGAAAGACCATGAAAATAGCGATTGTTGGAAAGGGCGGAGTGGGGAAGACGACCGTCGCGGGCACGCTCGCGCGGATGCTCGCCGATGACGGCTACAAGGTGATGGCTGTTGACGCCGACCCTGACGCGAACCTCGCATCGGCGCTCGGCTTGGCCCCCGAAGTGGCGCGCAAAATCACCCCCATCGCCGACATGAAAGACTTCATCCGCGAGCGAACGGGTGCGGGCGAAGGCTACGGCGTCATGTTCAAGTTGAACCCGAAAGTGGACGACATCCCCGACAAGTTCAGCCGGGACGTCGCGGGCGTGAAGTTCCTGCTCATGGGATCGCTCGATACCGGCGGTTCGGGCTGCCTGTGTCCGGAAAACGTCGTGCTGAGGAGGTTCCTTGAAGAAGTGCTCGAGTACCGCGATGAGACCGTAATTCTTGATATGGAGGCCGGACTGGAGCATTTAGGGCGCGGCACCGCCCGGGCGGTTGACGTGCTTGTCATCATTGTCGAGCCTGGCCAGCGGAGCATCGAGACCGCCCGCGCCATCATGAAGCTGGCGGGCGACCTGGGGATTCAGTCAATGCGGCTCGTCATGAACAAGGTCGTTGACGAGGCCGACGCCGAGCTGCTGAAGACGAATTTCCCCGAGGAGCACATTCTCGGTTTCATCTCCTACGACAGGCAGCTCATGAAACTGGACCGCGAGGGAACGGCCCCGTACGATTACTACAAGAACAGCGACGGCGCGTTTCTTGTCGAAATGAGACGCATCAAGGAAAACGTCGTCGCGCTGATAGAGTCAAGCAAGAAGCTTGCGTGAACCGGAGACAATCATGGGAAAACTGATTGCCGTAACCGGCAAGGGCGGGGTGGGGAAGACCACCATCTCGGCGCTGTTGCTGCGTTACATGATAAATAAGGGAAACACGCCGGTGCTTGTCGTCGACGCCGATCCCAACTCGAATCTCAACGAGGTTCTCGGACTGCAGGTCGAGCAGACCATCGGCGCCATTCGCGAGGAAGCCTCCGATCGCTCCGGAATGCTGCCGGGCGGAATGGCGAAACACGACTATCTCCAACTCAGGGTCGAACAGTGTCTGGTCGAGTCGGAGGGCTTTGATCTCGTCGTCATGGGGCGCCCCGAAGGCCCGGGATGTTATTGCTTCGCGAACAATGTGCTCCGCGACGTCCTGAAGATGCTCGGGAAGCAGTATCCCCGCATCCTCGTTGACAACGAGGCCGGCATGGAGCACATGAGCCGCCGCATCACGACATCTATTGACCATCTCCTCATCGTCACGGATACGTCGTTGCGCTCGATGCTGGCGGCCGAACGCATTCGCGACATCGTGAACGAACTCAGGCTCACGGTGGGCACGATTCATCTGTTGATCAACCGCGTTCGCAATGGTCTGTCACCCGAGATCGAGAGAAGAGTGGAGGAGTTGGGCGTGCCTCTGATCGGCGCGCTTCCCGAAGACGAAAAGGTGAGCGAGTTTGACGGCAACGGGAGACCGCTGTTCGATTTGCCCGATTCGTCAGCAGTTGTGAAGAAGGTTGAAGAGATCGGTGCAGTGCTGGGTATCTGACCCTGTCAGATGATTCCGAATTCCTTCAGAGTGGCCACAAGCAGGATAACCACGTACACATAGAAGGCTGCCAGGATGATCTCGGCCTGATATTTTTTCAATGTCTCGATAATGCCCGCCATCGTCTCTCCGAAGAGTGGTTTCCTTGATAAGCCCCTCTTAGTTTAGCATACCTGCCGGTAATGTCAAAGCGCACCTCAAAAAGGGGAATTCCGTTCCTCGTCCAAATGTGTGCGCCGCATGTTACGATTGCGTAACCAAGAGGCGAGAATCATGCTTCTCGGTTGCCACGTAAACTGCTGAAGAAAGAGATGTTATGAATGTATCAACGTATGGCATCGGGCTTGCTCCATCCCCTAATCAGGGGGTGAGTTGAGATGCTAGTCCTGAACTCTTCGGGCAGAACAAGGCCCGTCGGGAAGACTGTGAGAATATGTTTGTGCGCATTCGCGTTGCTTTGCTTGACAACGGGCGTCGCAACGGCGAATCCTTCGCGTGAACATGATCTTCTCGATGTCCTGAGTGAGACCGCTATTGTGCCCGTCGAAGAGGAATCTCACCCGGAGGAAAGATTGGGGCTTTCCACCGTGAAGGGGATTTTGAAGACAGAAGAAAACGCTTTCCGGAAGGGCGAGGTCCGGCTCAACTCCGAGGCGCGAGAACACCGAATCGGCCCGTCGGCGGTGACACCCGTCGAGTTTAACGGTCCTATCGGGCGTCGTTCCACAAACTCTCTTCCGAAACCCGATGACCGACCGGCGCCGGCGCTTCTCCTGATAAAGGAGATCACGGACCAGGGCGTGCTTTATCTGGGGGTGCTCGGCTTGACGATTCCCTGGTGACTTGGCGAATTGACCAGGACTTTACTCAAAAATTGGAACGGCTCTCGCGAACTCCGCTCCTCAATATACTCTGAACCTTTCCGCGCGAGCGGACTGATCGCGAGGCCTTCAAGCAGCCTCAGGCGCGAAGCCAATCCCGGAATCCTCACAAGGAAAAGCGCTTTTTCAAGCGCCCAGGCCGCGTGTCCGTCCAGTGGAATGCCCAGCATTCTGGCGACCGCACGACGGCCACCCACCGGCAAGGCCTGTCCAAGCTCGCGGTAATGGAACCGCCTTAGCGCCACCCCCTCGATACTTCTCGTGATATTGGTGGCCACAAGAGCGGCCTGTTGATACGCCGCCTGGGCGCTCTGCGGCACGGGCGGGTCGAACACCGAGGTATCGATTCCGTCTCCGATCGCATAGATATTCTTATGTCCCCGAAGTTGAAGCATCGGATTGACGCGCAGCCGGCCCTTCTTGTCAAGAGGGGCGCCGACAGCCCGATACAAGTCGAGTCCTTTCAGTCCGCCGGCCCATACGACCGCATCGGCGCGAAGAGAGCGTTTCCCCTTGATATGCACGCGGCCGTTCTCGATCCGAGTCACCTTGGAACTGGTCAGAAGACGGATTCCGGACTCCTTCAGGATATCCTCTGCGTCTTCCCGCAGTGCCTGTCCCCATGTTGAGAGGATCGTTCTGGAAGCTTCTACCAGATGAATGTCCAACGGTGACAAAGCTTTTTTCCCGCGCTTCCCGCTCGCCAGGCGCCATAACTCGCATGCGACCTCGATTCCTGTCGGCCCGGCCCCGATGATCACGATGTTCTTGCGTGTGCGCGGCCTTGTCCTTGCTCCTCTTGGAAGCAGGCGAAGAACGACCTTGCGAAGCTCAAGGCACTCCTCCAGACTCTCCACCGATAGCGGCGGGACCTTGCCCGAGGCGGGAATGGATTCTCTCATTCCGCCAAGCGCCATCACAAGATAATCAAACTGGACCCCACCCTCATCGGTCTGAACGATTCGCCTCCGCGGGTCGATGGAAGTCACGGTCGCCGTTTTTACGTGGAATTCGCCGAGGATATCGTGCAGCGGAAATCGGACGGAGTCGGGATCGAGACGTCCGGCCAGTACCTCGGGAAAGAGAGACTTGAACTCGAAATGGCGGCTGCGGCTGATGAGCATGGTTTCGCACGCTTGATTGAGCGGCCACCATGACCGCAAGCGGAGCGCCGTATACACGCCCCCCATCCCGCCTCCAAGAATCACTACCTTCGCTTTGCTCATCGGTCTCTCCCTGAAATCGGTTCGACAAATAGCACTCGTACCAATTATTGGCAGAGATCAGGGAAAAGGAAAGCGGGAAGAACGTGCGAATGAATTCGCACCCACAATCAAGCCTTTGTATGAGCAGGTGGTCCAAAAGATGTCAGCCGCCCAGAGCTTTTTCAACGTCTATCTGCCAGCCGGCGCTCATCCCGCCGTCCACCACAAGGGCGTGCCCGTTGACGAATGCCGAGTCGTCGGACGCCAGGAATACGGCGCATCGGGCGACTTCTTCGGGCGTTCCCAGCCTTCCGGCGGGACAGAGGTTGATAACAGTTCCCTTGAGCTCGCCCGAGCCGGGAAGCGAGAGAACCGCTTCGACCATGGGCGTCTTGATGAAGCCGGGGCAGAGGCAGTTTGCGCGGATGTTGCGCGAGCCGTAGTCCATTGCGGTGTTCTTCGTGAGGAGCACGACGCCGCCTTTGGAGGCGTTGTATGCGCTCAGGCCGCCCGCTCCCATTATTCCGGCGACGGAAGCCATATTGATTATCACGCCTCCGCCGCTCTCGAGCATCTTGGGGATCGCGTACTTAGTCCCTAGAAAGACGCCTCGCAGGTTTATGGAGATGACGCGGTCCCAGACAGCCTCGTCGGTGTCGGCAAGGCGTTGGAACACCTCGACGCCCGCATTGTTCACCATGATATCGAGTTTGCGGAATCGCTTGATGGTTTCATCTATCAGGTTCTTGACCGATTCGGCGTCGGCGACGTCGGCCTCTATGAAAACGGCTTTTCCCTTCGCGGTCTTGATCTGGCGAACGGTCGCCTCTCCGCCTTCGACGTTGATGTCGGCGGCGACGACTTTCGCGCCCTCCTCAGCAAACGCGAGCGAGATGGCTTTGCCGATTCCCGAAGCAGCTCCCGTGACGACGGCGACTTTGTCCTTCAGTTTCATGGTGTCTCCTTGTGGTTTGCGCTCACCGGCGCATGAGCATGGTCGTGTTCTCATCGTTCACCAATGCTTGCGCGCGTTTGTACACGTCCTCGAATCGCTCGCCGGAATTCTGGAAGTAGTGAACGATGCCGTTCACGTGCGAGCAATGCAGGCCCCCGGCCATCTGAAGCAATTCGACATGGACGAACGCCTCCTGACCGGCGAGCGGATTGAACCGATTAGGGTCCACGTACACATCGAAATAGCGGCGCATCGTGGCGATTTCCCAGATGCTTTTCGGCCGCTTGCAGGCTTCGTAGGTCATGCGCAGTCTTCGTTCGTGATGCTCCTCGAGAAAATCGAGCCGGTGGCTCAGATTGGTTATCGCCTTGCCATGAGCGGGAAGCACGAGCTCGACGTCGTTCAGCCCCCTCATGTACTTAAGCGTGCGCAAGTACGCGACGAGGTCGTCGGGATGCGGCGTGATAGGATACAACAGGGTGTCACCGCATAGCATGAGAGCTCTTTGGCCGTCGTCATCATAGACCAGAATGGCGATGCCGCCCGCTGAGTGTCCGGCGAAATGGCGCACGCAGATCGTGTCCTTCTCGAAATCATCGAGCTTGAGGCGGCCGTCGAACGCGACCGGGCAGTCAATGCGAAGCGAGAGGTCGGTTGTCTCGGGACTCATGACCGCGCGAGTTTGGCCGCTCCCGCCAGCTTGGCCTCCCCATTGTCTCGGCGGCGGCATGCCGATGGCCATGAGCGCCTCTCTTCGCTCGACCCACATCTTGACAAGGCCCCAGGGATTACAAATCTTGTCGGAGTCCGACACATGGGCGGCCACTCGCGCGCCGGAGAGTTCGACGAGCTTGCGGCCCATGAGGTAATGGTCCGGGTGGCCGTGCGTGATGACGATATAGTCTATGTCCTTGATATCGTGGCCGGTGAGTTTGAGCGCACCCAGGAATTCCTGAAAACTGTAATCATTGGGCAGCGCCTCGATTTCAGCCGGAATTCGTTGGTTGCGCCAATAATAAAAGATGTTTTTCGCAAGGTCGGTCGGAATCCCTGTGTCCACGAGAATCAGCGCGTCATCCTCGATGAGGTACAGATGAGTCGGTCCGGGGCCAATCACCTTCGGACAGAACGTGGTTATCTGGAACATCCGGCGCTTGCGCCCGAGTTGATACTCGCGGACGCGCCCGCTGCCGATGGTTTCATTCGGTCTGAGAACGTTTCCCTTGAGGTCCATTCGTGGTTCCTTTTGTCAATCCGCCGGTGTTGCACGGGCGCAGCATGCTGCGCCCCTACGGGCGAACACAAGGTTACAAAGACCATCCCGACATTGTAGGGGCGCCCCTATGTGGGCGCCCGGGCGGCCACGCAGGGCCGCCCCTACCACCGGAAAACCGAATTGCGGGAGACTCCACAGCTGCTTTTGCGGCGGAAACGTAGGGGCGCACGGCGTGCGCCCTTGAATTCGTGGCCGTCGTCCCTACACCCGCCTCTCGCGGCCCGTCCAATACTTCTCACGAAGGGTCCGCTTCAAGACTTTGCCGCTGGGGTTGCGGGGCAGCGTGTCGACGAACTCGACGCTCCGGGGCTTCTTGTAGCTCGCAAGGTTCTCCTTGCAATGCGAAATCAGTTCCTCTTCGGTGCACGTCGCGCCAGGCTTGAGCACAACCAACGCCTTCACGCTTTCGCCCCATTCGGGATCGGGCACTCCGATGACGGCTGCCTCGAGCACGCCGGGATGCGCGAACAGTACGTCCTCAACCTCGCGCGGGTATATGTTCAGCCCGCCGCTGATTATCATGTCCTTTTTTCGGTCCACGATGTAAATGAAGCCGTCTTCGTCAACGGTGGCGAGGTCGCCCGTGTGGAGTCTCCCGTTTTTCAGCACGTCGGCAGTTGCCTCTGGCCGCTTCCAATAGCCCTTCATGACGGAGTCACCCTTGACGGTGAGCTCTCCGACCTCGGCGGGCCTGACGTCTTCGCCGCTTTCGTTGAGCACGCGGACATCGAGTTCGGGCATGCCCTTTCCGCATGAAGAGAGCCGACGGGTCTTCTCGGGCGGGCCGTCCACCACGTGGTCCAGCTCCATGAGCACGGTGAGCAGACCTCCCTCGGCGCAGCCGAAATCCTGAACGAAGATCGGACCGAGTTTGCCCATGGCCTTCTTCATGAGTTCAGGCGGCATGGGCGACGCGCCGTACGTGATGCGCTTGAGGCTGGAGAGGTCGTACTTGTCGAAATCGGGGCAGTTGACCACGTAGTTGATCATGACCGGCACGAGGTGCACGTCAGTGATGCGTTCGTCCTGGATCGTCTCGAGCATCTCGAACGGGTTGAAGTTACGATGAATGATCGTGGGACTGCCCATGCACGAGCAGATTGCGTCCCAGCCGCCGCCGCTGAGCGCGTAGAACGGCGTGACTACAAGCGAGCGGGTGTCTTCATTGATTTCGAAATTGCCGATGGCGATATCAACGAGCGCCGTCACGCTGCGGTGCGTGTGCATCGCGCCCTTCGGTAGGCCGGTGGTGCCGCTGGTGTACAGGAGCCAAAGGAGGTCGTCGGCGGAGGGAAGCGAGCGCGGCGGCTCGGCCGAATTTTGTCCAAGCAGCCGCTCGTAGTCCAGGAACCCTTCACCCTCGGTCTGTATCCCGATGACGTGGCGAATGGTTTCCAGGTCGTTTCTGATTGAGTTGACCAGGAGCGAATATTCGTCGGAGACCAGGAGGGCCACGGCCTCGGAATCGTTCAAAATATGTGATATCTCGCGAGGCGCGAGCCGATAATTGACCGGCACAATCATGAACCCGCCGAGCGCGACCGTCCAGAAGAGTTCCCGGTATTGGTGGCAGTTCTGCGAGAGGATGGCCACGCGATCGCCTTTTTCGAGGCCCAGTTCACGGAGCGTGTTGTTCAGGCGGCACACGCGGTCCATGATCTGCTTGAAGGTGAACGCCCGCCCCTCGAACTTGACGGCGAGCTTGTCGCCTTTTGAATTCACCACGTCCAGCAGTCGTTCGGCGATCAGTTTGTTTCGTGAACTCATGATGCGACCTCCGATTGGGCCAAACAGATTATCGGCCGGCCAGCTTTTCTAATATTTGCTCGGCCTCTTCAATCACGTCGTCGACGATCTGGCCGGCCGACTTGACTTCGTGGATGAGGGCCGAGGACTGGCCGGCGGCGCATGAGCCTATGTCAATCTTTCCGTGCAAACGCGCGGCCTCGTAGACGTTCTCTCCGATATATTCACTGATCTTCGCTATCTGGATCGGGAACGGTTCGATCTCCGCCTCGCGGCGTTCCCACTCGGAACTGGTCCTGTTCTTGATGACGCGGCACGGCTTGCCGGTGAAGCAACGGGTCCGGACCGTGCCCTCGTCGTCGATCTCGGTTATCCTGTTCTTGTAATTCATGTGGGCGAATGCTTCCTTGCTTGCAACGAAGCGCGTGCCCATCCAGATGCCGGCAGCCCCGAGCGCCAACGCGGCCACAAGCCCGCGTCCGTCCGCAATGCCGCCTGCCGCTGCGACAGGCTGGGCGACGCAGTCCACGATGGCCGGAACGACGGCGAAGGTTCCCACTCGGCCCGTATGTCCTCCGGCATCGTAACCCTGAGCCACAATCACGTCGACGCCGCTCGCCGCAACGCGTTTGGCGTTCTTCGTGTTGCCGACGAGGGCGATCACCTTCATGCCGGCCTCGTGCGCCTGCGGGACCAGGGGCGCGGGATTCCCCAGGCCGGACGCGAGAATGGGGACCTCCTCTTCAAACACGATATCGATCTGCTTGCGGACCTCATCGGTGAATTCATCAATCCGGGGGTCGTCGGAGGGCCTGCCGTAGGTGGCGAACAGGATATCCACCCCGAACGGCTTGTCGGTCATATCCTTAACTTTGCGGATTTCCTCACGCAGTTGCTCGAGCGTGAGGAATGCTGCTCCGATCACGCCCAGGCCGCCCGCTTTGGATACCGCTCCGGCGAGTTCGGACCGAGCCACGAAGCCCATGCCTGCCTGCATGATCGGCTTCTCGATTCCCAGCAGGTCGCATAGCGGCGTCTTGAGTGCGGGATGCATAAGGACCTCCCAAGAGCTGGTCTAGGGTTTAGCGTTCAGGGTTTAGAGTTATTTCCCTTTGAATTCCGGTTTGCGGCGCTGAATAAAGGCCGTGAGGCCTTCGAGCACGTCCTCGCTGGCAAGGCATTTCCCCATATGCTCGCGAAGGTCATTGTATGAAATGTCCTTCTCGTAAGCGAAGCAGCGCGCCAGTGTTTTCTTCATCCCTTCAAGTGAAAGCGGGGCGTTGCCGGCTATCTCTTCGGCCACCTGTCCGACGCGCTTCTCAAGGTCTGCCAGAGGGACCACCTCGTTCACCATCCCCATCTGTTTGGCCTCAGCGGCCGGAACGAGCCTGCCGGTGAACAGCATGTCGCGGGCATGGTTGACACCCGCCGCGTGGATCAGTCGCTGCGCCAGCGGAAACGGCACCAGCAGGCCGATCTTGGCGAGCGGCATGGCGAATCGGGCGGTTTCGGCGGCGATGAGAATGTCGCAATGCAGCGCGAGTTCGCAGCCGCCGGCAATAGCGTATCCGTTCACCATGGCGATTACGGGATAGCGGAACTCGGTTATGCTGTGCATCGCTTCCTCGATGCCGATCTGCTCCCACGACATCGGGTCGGTTATCGAGCGGCCGGACGAGGCCAGTTCGGCCAGGTCGATACCGGATGAGAACGCCTTGTCGCCCGCGCCACGGATGATCGCCACGCGGATATTGTCTCGTTGATTCAACCCCCGCATCAGTTCGGTGAATTCCTTCCACATCGCGAGCGTAAAGGAGTTGCGCTTGTCGGGGCGATTGATCGTAATCTTACAAACGTGGCCCCGTTCTTCGACGATGAAATTGGCCATAACACCTCCTGCGCGAAACGCATCCTTGAAGGTGGGAAAGCGGGCGTATGAATGGGGACGGCCATACTCTATCATATCGCACAGGGGTTATACAAGGAACTTGCCAGGAAGAACAGGCGCGGGCGCTGGCTTC
>CAZEBC010000116.1:8891-13058 GCA_964510165.1 uncultured bacterium | reverse complement strand
GCGATGGGGCCGCATCTCGCGCAGGGAGAGCTGGATCGTCGTGACTCCCTGGTAAGTGTTGAACTGGGGGGTGTAGAGGACATCCAATGGACTCCCTGCGCTGGCAAGGCCTTCGTGTTCGGCCATTCTGAAACCTATAGCAGGGAGCGTCTTTCCGGCCTGGCGAAGCGCGCATTTGAGATGGTCGCCCCGCAGGACTCTGACGGCCCCGGCGACGGAGACGCCCATCGAGGCGAAGACAGGCACTGGATTGGCGTTTCCGAAGGGTCCGAGCCTTTCGAGCCACTGGATCAGGTCGGCGTTGATGCTGGTGAAATCCAGAACCGCGTCGGCCCTTGAGACGGGGCGCAGGTCCTCCTGGCAAAGCCGGTCGCGGCAAACCTGTTCGAAGGCCAAGCAGCAATCGGCGAGTCTGGCCGTCTCGACCGTGAGCCCCGCGGCATAACGATGTCCGCCGAAGCCGACCAGGTGCTGTTGGCACTTGCAGAGGGCGTCGTAGATGTGAAAGTTGTGGATGCTTCTGGCGGAGCCTTTGCCTGTGTGTTCACCCAGTGCGATAAGGATGGTGGGCCGGTGATACAGTTCGACTAGTTTTGAGGCGACGATGCCGATGACGCCGGGATGCCACCGGGTGTCGTGGAGAACGATGGAGAAGTCGCGCTGCGGGTCAAAATCCTTTTCCAGTTTGGCGAGCGCCTGGCTGAGTATTTCATCCTCGATGGTTTGCCGGTTCCGGTTTTCCTCGTCGAGTTTTCTTGCGATTCTCTGCGCGAGGGGCTGTGAAGTGGTGAGGAGCAACTGGACGCCGAGTTGGGCGACGCCGAGCCGGCCGGCGGCGTTGAGCCTTGGGGCCAACTGGAAGGCGATGTTATTGGAGTTGATTGCGCGTCCTTCGAGACCTGACACCCGGCAGAGCTCCGCCAGTCCGATCGAGAGGCTGTCCTTCTCATTCATCATTTTCAGTCCCGCGCTGGCCAACACCCTGTTTTCATCAACGAGGGGCACGATATCGGCTATGGTGCCCAGTGCGGCGAAATCCAGGTTTTTGGGCAGGCGGCCCAGGAGAGCGGTGGCCAGTTTGAAGGCAACTCCGACTCCCGAAAGTTCGCGGAAGGGGTAGCCGGAGCCACTTCTCTTTGGATTCAATATTGCGAGCGCTGCGGGCAATTGGCCTTCCGGTTCGTGATGATCGCACACGATGACGTCCATTCCATACTTCGAGGCCAGTTTCACTTCCTCGTGACTCGAGACGCCGTTATCAACGGTTATGATAAGGCCGATGCCCTCCTGATGTGCCTTTTCGACTCGTTCCTTGCTCAGGCCGTATCCTTCAACGAGGCGGTTCGGGATGTAGTAGTACGTGGGGCATCCCAGGGTGTCGAGTTCACGAACGAGCAGAGCGGCGGCAGTTATGCCATCCACGTCATAATCGCCGAACACGAGAATCTTCTCGCGACGTTCAAGGGCCTGCTTGAGCCTTTGGACAGCCTTGTGCATGTCATCCATAAGGAAAGGGTCGTGCAGCCTATCGAGAGAGGGATCGCAAAAGGCGGCGGCATCGTGTGCCGTTGCCACTCCCCGATTCATGAGCACCTGCGCTATGACTGCGGGGCAACCGAGCGATTCGGCTATGTGGGCGACACGTTCCTGGTCGGGTTCAGATATCAGCCATCGTTTCTCAGCCTGGAAATTCACTCCCTCGTCTCCTTGCATATCTTTTCCAGGGCCTTCTGGACCTGTTCCACCTGCGAGCGCGGTGTAGAAGCGCCCGCGGTGATCCCGATGCGTCGCTTGTCGCGGATCATGTCGGCGGTGATTTCGTCGGGTAATTCGATGTGATAAGTTGTCGCGCCCACGGCGCGACAGAGTTCGGCGAGCCGCGTGGTGTTTGCGCTGTTCTTTCCGCCCACCACAAACATGGCGTCAACAGATGCCGCCAGCTCGACGGCTCCTTCCTGGCGTGAGGCGGTGGCGTTGCAGATGGTGTTATAAGCCCGGCATTCGTGAACATTGCCGAGGACGGCCTTGACGACCTCGGCGAAGTTGCTGAATGACTGTGTTGTCTGCGCCAGGATGGCTACTTTTGACCTCAGCTCCTTACCTTTTAACTCCTCTGCCGTGCTCACGACAAGGGCTTCCTTGCCCGCATAGCTGAGGATGCCTCTTACCTCGGGATGGCGCCCCTCGCCGACGATTACCAACTGATAGCTTTCCTGGGAGAGCTGGTGCGCGAGTCGCTGGGCATTTTTTACGAACGGACACGTGGCGTCGACTATTTCAAGACCTTTTGCGAGGGCTTGCTCGAGCAATCCCTTTTCCACGCCATGTGACCGGATTACCAGGATGCCCTCGCTGACGTCCTCGAGCGAGTCCACGTGCGCGAGGCCTTTTTCCTCGAGTTCACGCACCACCTGGGGATTATGGAAGAGGGGGCCGAGCGAAGAAACTTTCTTATCCTTCTGGGCGAGGTGTTCCCTCGCCATGTCGAGGGCGCGTCGCACGCCGAAGCAGTATCCGGACTGTTCCGCCACGATGATTTCGCGTTTCATCTTGCGGCTGCCTCCTGAGAGCGGGTTTCGACGTGGCGACAGATCGTTTGGACCACATCTTCTATAGTCATGTGGGTAGTGTCTATCAAGACGGCGTCCGTGGCTTTCGTGAGGGGGCTGGCCTCCCTGGACATGTCGCGCCGGTCGCGGTCGAGGACCTGTTGCTTGAGTTCGTCGAGGTCTACGATGTGGCCGGCCCGTCGGAGGTCTCTCATTCTCCGGCGGGCGCGCTCGGTTATGGAGGCGTCGAGGTAAAACTTGAAGGGTGTTTCGGGAAAAACGACCGTCCCTATGTCGCGGCCTTCCATCACCACGCCGCGTTCTCGGCCCATTGCTTGCTGTCTCTTGACCAGATTATGCCTAACGGAAGGGAAGGTGGCGATTCTGGAACTGGCATCGGTCACATCGGGCGAGCGGATGATGTCGGTAATCTCTTGGCCGTCGGTGAACACGCGAGTCCCATTGCCGCCGGGTTGCAGGTCGATTTTCATCCGGGCGGCCAGGCCGGCGACCTTTCGTTCGTCGGAGAGGTCCAGCTTTTCGGCAAGAGCTTTCCATGCAACCGCCCGATACATCGCTCCCGAATCCACATAAAGAAGAGAGAGCCGGGCGGCCACGAGCTTGGCGACGGTGCTCTTGCCGGAACCGGCGGGGCCGTCAATGGCTATGACGATATGGTCCTGCTTCTTCATCGCATTTCCTTGAGAAAGCTTTGTCCAACGGGCTGCGGCTCGAGTTCGAAAAATTCAGCTATGGTGGCCCCTATGTCGGCAAAGGTCTTGCGGATGCCGAGGTCGGTGCCTTCAGATCGCGTGCCTGCTTTGGCCAGCAGAGGGACGTATTCGCGCGAGTGGTCAGTGCTCGGGGTGGTTGGGTCGTTGCCGTGATCGGCGGTAATGATGAATATCTCGTCGTCGGTGAGAAGATCGAGATAGGCCGGGACCGAGTCGTCAAACTCCATCAGGGCGCGAGCATATCCCACGACGTCGTTCCGATGGCCGTACAGCATATCGAAATCGACCAGATTGGCGAAGAGGAGTCCGTCAAAAGGCTGGCGCATGGTCTCTATTATAACGCGAATCCCGTGAGCATTCGATTCCACGTGCAGACATTCGGTGAATCCATTGCCCGCGAAGATGTTGTCAATCTTGCCGACTCCTCTGACTTCCAGGCCTGACGCGAGGATTCTGTCGAGCACAGTTGGCGAAGGCGGCCTGACGGAATAGTCCTTTCGGTCGGTTGTCCGGACGAAGCGGCCCGGCTCTCCGGTAAAAGGTCTTGCGATCACGCGGCTCACGTTATATGGGCCGGAGAGCATCTTGCGGGCGACTTCACATATGCGATAGAGTTCATCCAGAGGGATGACATCGGTATGCGCGGCTATCTGGAACACGCTGTCGGCCGACGTGTAGACGATGAGTTCGCCAGTTTGAAGCTGACGCGGACCCAGTTGCTCGATGATCTGCGTGCCGGATGCCGGCCTGTTTCCAATCACCTTTCGTCCGACGGCATTCTCCAAGCGTCCGATGAGTTCGGGGTCGAATCCGCTCGGGAATACCGGAAATGGTTCGGTGAGGATAATGCCCATCATTTCCCAATGGCCGGTCGTGGTGTCCTT
>CAZEBC010000116.1:0-8791 GCA_964510165.1 uncultured bacterium | reverse complement strand
GTGACGAGCCGCGCGGGGGTGACATCGAAGGCGGGGTTATATACCTTTACCTTCTCGGGCGCGGTCCGTTTGCCGAGGCCTTCGGTGACTTCTTCGGGGTTTCGCTGTTCTATCGGGATTTCGGCGCCTGTGCGAATGGAGAGGTCGAACGTGGAACTTGGCGCCGCCACGTAGAAGGGTATGCCGTGCGCCTTGGCGAGCATCGCCACGCCGTAGGTTCCTATCTTGTTGGCCACGTCGCCGTTGGCGGCGATTCGGTCGGCGCCAGTTATTACAAGGTCAATTTTCCCTTCTCTCATTACATGGGCGGCCATGTTGTCGCAGATCAGGGTCACATTGATGCCCGCATTCATCAGTTCCCATGCTGTGAGCCTGGCGCCTTGCAGCAGGGGGCGTGTCTCGTCGGCAAAGACGCTGACTTTCTTGTTCTTCGAGTGTGCGACGAAAATGGGGGCAAGCGCCGTGCCCATGCCGCCGGTGGCCAATGCGCCCGCGTTGCAGTGGGTGAGCACGGTCTGGCCGGAACGAATCAGCTTTGCTCCATGTTCTCCGATCTTCCTGCAGAGTTCCCGGTCTTCTTCATGAATCCTGATCGCCTCCTCTTCAAGAGCGGCCCGGATGCTTTTAGGTGACTCTTTCTTCAGGCTGTGAGCGACGGAGCGCATGCGTTGAAGCGCCCAAGTCAGGTTCACCGCGGTCGGTCTTGAAGATGCGAGATAAGCGGCAACTTCGTCAACATTGCGAACGAGTTCGTCGGCGGTGGAAAATTTGTGATTTCTGAGGGCCACAAGCACCCCGAATGCGGCGGCGACACCGATGGCGGGCGCGCCTCGGACCTTCAACTGCTTTATCGCATCCCACACCTGTTCGACCGTATCGCAGTATATATAGGACAACTCGGTCGGCAGTTTGGTCTGGTCAATGATTCGCAGACGACCGTTTTTCCATGTTATTGTTTGGGGTACTGCAAAGCCCATGGTATGATTCTCCCTCATTCCAAGTATGCGCCCAAATGGGCTGAGGCGCAGCGTTCGGTATACAGCCGGAGAAGCCCACTCCGCGTGGGGCGCTGGGGAGGAGTGAGCTTCTCGAGACGCTCTTTCAGTATGCGGTTGACTTCTTCCGGTTCCTCTTCTTTTCCATCAGTCCCGATGAGTTCGAGGCGCGAATTCTCAACGTCGATGAGGACCAGGTCGTTGTTCTCGATCGCCGCGATAGGCCCGCCGGCGGCCGCCTCGGGCGAGACATGCCCGATGCAGGGGCCCCGGGACCCGCCGGAAAACCTGCCGTCGGTTATGAGCGCAACGCTTCGGTTGAGTGTACGGTCGGATGCCACGGCCTCGGTCAGGTAGAATTGTTCCGGCATTCCATTGCCGCGAGGTCCCTGGTAGCGGACAACGATTGCCTGGCCCGGCTTTATCTTTTTTTCAAAAATCGCTTCCAAGGCTTCCTCGGAAGAGTCGAACACGCGCGCGCGTCCGACGAACTTCAGCATTTCCTTTACGACTGCGGACCGTTTCATGATGGCGCCGTCGGGCGCAATGTTTCCCCATAACGCGGCCAGTCCGCCGCTCTCGTTGAGCGGGTCTGTCACCGGCCGGATGATGTCAACCCGGCTAAGCCCCGAGTTTTCGAGGAACCTGGGAATTGTGTCCAAGTAGCCGTCCTTCTCGAGATCAGCCAGGTTTTGACCCACGGTCTTGCCTGTTACCGTGAGTGCATCAAGGTGCAGGTAGTCCGTAAGTTCTTGCATGATGGCAGGCACTCCGCCCGCCGCCCATATGAGATTGGTCGGATGCAGGCCCGAGGGGCGGACATTGAGTATCAGCGGAACGCGGCTGTTTATTCGATTGACAAGCTCGAGCGAGAATTCAAGGCCGAGCTCGCGGGCGATCGCGGGGAGATGCAGCATGGCGTTGGTCGAGCCGCCGATCGCCGCATGAACCACCATGGCGTTCTCGAGCGCCTCCTGTGTGAGAACCTTGTCGGCAGTGATTCTCTTGTCGAAAAGGGACAGTGCGGCTGCGCCAGTCCGATGAGCCATCCTGAGTTGGAGCATGTAACCCGCAGGCAGAAGCGCCGAGCCGGGCAGTGCCATCCCAAGAGCCTCCGCCAGCATCTGCATTGTGCATGCCGTCCCGAGGAAGGCGCAACTGCCGTAGGTGGGACAGGCGTGCTCGCGGTAGAACTGATAATCCTTCCTTGACATCTTGCGGCGGCGATAGCGGGAGTAAAACGTGCCGACCCTGTCAAGCGTGGTGTCGGAAGGGCCGGTCTGCATGACGCCGCCGGGCATGATTATCGCGGGCAGTTTCAATCTGGCTGCGGCGATGAGGTGGGCGGGCACGCTCTTGTCGCAGCCTGAGATGAAGATGACGCAGTCGAAGTGTCCGGTCTGCGCGTGCAGCTCCGCGGTCATCGCCAGCATCTCTCGGGAGGCGAGTGACAAATTCATCGCCTCGGTGCCCTGGGCAATCCCGTCACATATATCGGTGCAATAATACCTGGCGGGCGCCCCGTCGGCCTCGATGACGCCGTCTCTCACGGCGCGGGCGATCTGGCCGAGGTGCGCCGAGCACGGGTGCGAATCTCCCCCTGCGCTCTCGATAAGGGTCCAGGGCTTTTCGAGGTCGGCTTTCGTCCAGCCGGTCCCGAGCCTGAGCGGGTCGGCTTCCGGGGCGCGTTCTCTGCGCTCGATACTGAGCCTTCCCTTTTTCCGATGTGGCATAACGCCTCCTATTTTTCCACCAGCACAGCGCGGCAGGGCGCGCCGTCGCATCCCTGAATCTTCAGCGGAAGACAAAGCAGGTCATATCGCCCGGGCCTGACCTCGAAAAGGTTCAGTCCCTCGACGATGACCACGCCGGCTCTCAGCAACGTGAGATGGGTGAGAAATCCGTCGGAGCCGAATTTCTCGACCGAGAGATAATCAACGCCCACCAGTTGCACTCCCGCCTCCACCAGATGGCGCGCCGCGTCGGGTGTCAGGTAAACAAAATCCTCCTGAAATCCATCCTTGAGCCATAAGGATGAGTTCGAGGTCTTGAAGAGAACTCTCCGTTCTCCCTCCAGATGAAGCGGCATGAGATCGGCTAGGCCGATCGAGTCCGTCGTGTCGACCTCGACCACCAGCGCCGGGCCTACCAGAACCTCAAGCGGCGTCTCGTCTACGCTTCTTCCTCCTTCGATGAAATGCCTGGGCGAGTCAACGTGGGCGCCTGTATGAGCTCCCATCGAGAGACGGGAGACATTGGCGGCATCGCCTTTCGTGAGGGAGAGCGCGAGCGTGACTTCAACCGGAGGATCACCCGGAAACGCGGGCATATGGGGCCTTATTGCAGGCGACAGGTCATAGATTCTCATGACGGTTCACAAATAAGATTGCCACCCCTCGCGGCGCGCCGCTCGTGCGGAAGCGCCGTTCGCGGACAACGTTTCCTATCGGAGATTATTCGAGGAAGAATGGGGCGGGTGAGGCTGGCTCCATCTTTTTAGCGCCCTTACCTCATCGACGAATTTGCGAATATCTTTCTCCAATCCAAGAATCATGTCGTCCAACACATTGGAGCTCGGAGTCCTGACGAAACTGCCCTCAAGCAGTCTCTCGACATCCTTTACCATCCGATTCAGATATGGACGAACATTGGTTATCGTGTCGCCGATTATCTTGTCAACCCGGCGCATCAGTTCATCTTCAGCGGACCGGCCGGAATCGTTTGATTCGAAGGTATCCTCCAACGCGCATTCGAGTTCGAGTTGTCGGGTGTCTGGTGTCTTCATGGCTTTTACTAAAGCTTAATTCCTCCCCGTTCTCATGCAATAACAGTCCCGCTTCTTGATGAATTATATCTGCTTGCGGAACAAATTTCAAGGGTTAGAGCGCACAAAATGGCTTTTTGTCGGTGACGATTCCCCGCCCGCTTGTCCGTCGCGGATATTGACGGCGCGTGATATTTCTGCTAACATAACTCGCCGTGAGCTCTTCGTTAAGAGAACTGAAAACAGGAAAACGTTTCGAAAACTCTTGGCGCGTTTGAAACAACGGCCGGGACGCGCACAATCAGGTCGTTTCTCCAACATTCACCACACATTGGCTGAGAGCGTGGCGGGGGGCTTGCGCCCTCTCGCCAGACTCCGTATTGAAGCAAGCAGGCGAATACCGGATAAGGATGGCAACAAGCAGGAAAAGGCCGCACAAGGATTGGTTCCTCCCCTCGCACAATTTCGGAGCGCTGCCGCCGGCGCTCAGCGGAGTTGACGCCAGCAGATTCGTGGTTCTCCCGGCGCCGTATGAAACTTCCACCACGTACCGCTCCGGCTGTCGCCAAGGCCCTCGTGCCATGATCGAGGCCTCCGCCAACATGGAACTCTATGACGAGGAACTGGGCTTCGAACCCGCCGCGGCCGGCGTCCACACATTGGCGCCCCTGGATGTGGTGGATGACCCTCAAGAGATGATCGAGCGCATCAGTTCGGTCACGCTGCACCACTCCGGAAACGGCAAGGTTGTTTCGTTATTAGGCGGTGAGCATACAGTCACCTTGGGAACGTTTGCCGCAATGAATGCCCTGCACGAAGACCTAAGCGTCCTGTATCTCGACGCCCATGCCGATTTCAGGGACACCTATCACGGGAATCCTTACAACCACGCCTGCGTTGCCAGACATATGGCGGAAAAATGCCGCCTCGTTCAGGTTGGCATAAGGAGTCTCAGCTCGAGCGAAGCCCGCACCTTGGAGAAGAAGGCCCATGTCGTCTGGGCGCGTGACATCGTTTCTGCGCGGACCGGCACAAATAATGGGGAGGCGCTGATTGAGCGCATCATCTCCCATCTGGGCCCCACCGTGTACGTGAGCATTGACCTCGATGCGTTTGACCCCTCCATAATGCCTGCCGTCGGCACTCCTGAGCCGGGCGGACTGTTGTGGGACGAGACACTGCGCCTGTTGCGATCTGTCGCCAGGGCAAAGCGGATAGTCGGCCTCGATGTGGTGGAGCTTTCCCCCGTTGCCGGTGTGGTCTATCCCGAATTCATGGCGGCCAAGCTTCTTTACAAGGTATGGGGATATATTATCGAAGCGGAAGAGCGAACTGCCGGTCGTTGTTAAATGGGAGAACTAATGATGGAACTGGTTCCCAAGAGAATGTTTTTTACGAAAGGACATGGTACCCATAAAGAGGAGTTGCGTTCTTTCGAATTGGCACTGCGCGACGCCGATATCGAAATGTGCAACCTCGTGTCGGTCTCCAGCATCCTCCCGCCTCACTGCAAGATCATCAGCCGCAAAGAGGGCGTAAAGCAACTCAGGCCCGGCATGTTGACGTTCTGTGTCATGGCTCGCTGCGCGAGCAATGAGCCGCGTCGCCTGATTGCCGCCTCAATCGGATGCGCCGTCCCTCAAGACCGCTCCATGTACGGATATTTGAGTGAGCATCACGCCTATGGACAAACCGATACGGTAGCCGGCGACTACGCGGAAGACCTGGCCGCGGCCATGCTCGCTTCAACATTGGGAATCGAGTTCGACGAAGATGAAAGCTGGGACCAGAAAAAAGAGGTCTTCCGCATCAGCAACAAGATAGTCAGAACCACCAATATCACGCAATCGGCTGTTATTAAGGGAAATAATTACACGACCGTCGTCGCTGCCGCCGTGTTCCTGTTCTGAGAATGGTCTTCCTCCCCGTGCTCCCAGACGCGCGCGACAAGAAACGAACAATTCGCGATATCGAGCGGCTCCTTCGCGAAACATACGGACCCGCGTCCCCCAGGGAACCGGGTGATCCGTTGGACGTACTGATTCGGACTATCCTCTCTCAGAACACTAGCCACATCAACAGTCGCAGGGCTTTCGAGAATCTGAAGCAGGAATTCCGCGAATGGGAAACGGTGAGGAGCGCTCCCGTCAAGAAGATAGAACAGGCCATCCGGACAGGAGGACTGGCCAAGGTAAAGGCTTGCCGCATAAAGAGAATCCTCTCCGAAATCCGCGAAACCTACGGCGCCCTTTCATTGGTTTCACTGTGCGATATGGAACCGGACGCTGCGGCGAACGCTCTCGCCCGATTCAACGGCGTCGGCCCCAAGACAATAAATTGCGTGCTCCTCTTCGGATGCCGGATGGACGTGTTCCCAGTCGACACCCACATCCTCAGAATCTCCAAGAGACTGGGACTGGTTCCCGAAACCGTTAACCTCACCCGCGCTCATCAGATGTGGGCCGATTTGATCCCCCGCGGACTGGCATACTCACTCCACTTGAATCTTATTGAGCATGGCAGACGCACATGCCTTGCCCGAAATCCCAAATGTCCCCATTGCTGCCTCAACCGTACGTGCCAGTACTACCTCTCCCATAGCTCCCGATATTAGCCCGTCATTAATAGCGCCAGCCGCGCCGAAAATCGTCCCTTTGTTGGCACACGCCTTGCTCATTACCGTGTGAACGGCTTTCGTCATTTTGCTGTGGTGAGACCGATGGCCGAACGAGTCTCCATTGGGGCTTATACCGACCATGCGGAAAGAATCCTGGAGGTCAAGAAGGCGAATTCACAACTCATTGGAAATGAAGATGTTATGATAGACCACGAGGAGTCGTCGTATGCAAATAACCAGGAGACCTCCGACCCTGAAACTGAAAAGATTTTGTGATCAGCCGGCGCCCACAAACGGGAAACGCAGTTCTGAAATGTACGCCAATTGACAGTCTTTACCAATAGATTTGCTCGATTCGCCCCGATGCTATTAAAGGAGAAGGAGAATGAGGGTGTTGCTCGGAGAACTGCTCGTTAACAATAACCTTATTACCGAGGAAGAGCTTAACCAGGCGCTCGAGAGCCAGAGCCTTTCAAACAAGCGGCGCCTGGGAGATATCCTGCTCGAGAGTGACCGAATCTCCAAGACTGACTTGCTCAAGATGCTCGCGCTCCAGCTTGAAATCCTTTTCCTCGACCTCGACAAGGCCGAAATCGATTCCGAGGTCGCCAAACTGTTTCCGGAAAAACTGGCGCTGAAGTATGGCTGTCTTCCAATCAGGAAAGAGGGCGCATCGCTCATAGTGGCCATGGCCGACCCTCTGAATCTTCAGGCTCTCGACGATCTTCGCCAGATCGCCAAGGCTGAGATCCGACCAGCGATCGCCGACCGCGAGCAAATAGAGAGTCATATCAAAAAATATCACAGCAAGGATAACGTGGAGACAATCTCCAATTCCATCACCGAGTCGGACGGCACGTTCCGGGTCGTCAAGCAGGCCGATGGAGAGAAGGACACCGAACCGAGCGTTAATGACCTGAAACTGCAGAGTCAACAGGCGCCCATAGTAAGAATAGTCAATCTCGTCATCAATGAGGCAATTCAGGAACACGCCAGCGATATCCATATCGAACCTCAGGCCGACTCGTTGATCGTTCGCGACCGCATTGACGGCGTGCTCTATGAAGTGCACCAACTCCCGCGGTGGATTCACGGAGCCGTTGTCTCCAGAATCAAGATCATGGCCGATATGGATATTGCCGAGAAACGGGTGCCGCAGGACGGGAAAGTGCGCATCTCCGCCGACCAGGGGTACTACGACCTTCGCATTTCCACGCTTCCATCCATCTTTGGAGAAAAAGTCGTGATACGCCTTCTCAGCAGAAAAGAGACCCAGGTGACGCTCGATGCGCTGGGCCTCAATCCCGGCCAACTCGACCAAATGCGGGCGCTCAGCGCTCGCAAGCAAGGATTGATTCTCCTGACCGGCCCGACCGGGTCCGGGAAAAGCACCACGTTGAATGCCATCCTTCAGGAGATGAGAACCCCGGAAGTCAACATAGTTACGGTCGAAGACCCGGTGGAATACGATATCTCCAAAACAACTCAGGTCCAGGTGAATCCGAAGACGGGACTCACGTTCCCAAACGCGTTGCGCTCTATCCTGAGGCAAGACCCCGACATCATCATGGTGGGGGAGATACGCGATTCGGAAACTTCCGAAATAGTCCTTCGCGCCGCGATGACCGGACACCTTGTGCTGAGTACTCTCCACACCAACGACGCCCCATCCGCAGTCACTCGGCTCACCAATCTCGGGGCGCCGCCTTTTCTGGTCAGTTCCACACTTCTCTACATACTCGCCCAGCGTCTGGTGAGACGACTCTGCGATCATTGCGCGGTTTCCTACGAGCCGACTCCCGAGCATGTTCGGCGCGTGGAAAGGTTCATCCCCCAGGCAGCCAGGCTTCCATGGCGCAGGGGCGAGGGATGCCCCCGATGCAAACAGAGAGGATATCTCGGACGAATCGCGGTGGGCGAATTATTGTGCGTCAACGACGAGGTGCGAACTGCAATAGAAATGCATGAATCGGAGTCGGTAATCCAAAGGCTTGCCACGCTGCACGGCATGAAGCCGCTCGTGGCCGACTTTGTCGAAAAAGTTCAGGAAGGTGTCACCGCCATAACCGAATTGTGGAACGTCGTCGTCGGGGATGAGATTGCATCGAGGTTCTGCCCCAGTTGCGGAGGAACCATCGAATACTTCTATCTTGCTTGTCCGTTCTGCGGCCATTCCCTCAAGGAGAAATGCTCTCATTGCGGTCAGCAGCTCGAGCAACACTGGCGCTTCTGTCCTTACTGCCAATCCAAGCGCCCCGCCAACAAGTCTGCCAAGGAGTGACCTCTCACTCCGTTCTCTGCTTCTGTGGTTTGGTTTGCTCCGGGTCGTCAAGGAAAGGCGCGGAAAATTACACAAAAACAAAGAAGGGGAAGACTTTCTGTCTTCCCCTTCGATGAGTGCAGGAGGGAACCGGT
>CAZEBC010000115.1:0-13151 GCA_964510165.1 uncultured bacterium | reverse complement strand
CTCAACGCCTCCCGATATCTGATCTCAGCCATGTCAGAATTTCCCCGCGTACACGTGTTCGCACACCGCCGATGGGGGCGGGAACTCGGCCTGGTCGGCAAACTCTATGGCTTCATTAACGATTGCTTCAACCTCATCGGCGATTTTGCCAAACTCTTCGTCGCTCAGTATGCCGTCGCCCTTGAGCTTTCCGCGCAGTCGTTCCAAAGGGTCACGCCTGGTCCATTCCTTCACTTCTTCCTTGGAGCGGTAGACCTCGGGGTCGGCGACGGAATGGCCTTTGAAGCGGTAAGTCTTCGACTCGATCATCTCGGGACGCTTGCTGGAGCGAATCCGTTCGGCGGCCTCCTTGACGGCCTCATAGACCTCCACCACGTCCATCCCGTCAATGATGTGCCAGTCGATGTTGTACGCAGCCGCCCGCTTGGCGAGGTCCTCGACGGGGGAAGCCCGCTCGACAGCCGTTCCCATACCATAGCGGTTGTTCTCACAATAGAAGAGGACGGGGAGGTTCCAAAGAGACGCGAGATTCAGGGACTCATGGAATGCGCCTTCGTTGACGGCGCCATCACCGAAGACACACAACACGATATCGTCGGTCTTCGTGTACGTCGCGGCAAGCGCAGCTCCTGCAGCGAGCGGCAGGTTTCCGGCGACGATGGCGTCACCCCCAAAGAATCGCTTTTCGGGACTGAACAGATGCATCGAGCCTCCCTTGCCCTTCGAGATGCCCGCCTGCTTTCCGAACAGTTCGGCCATGACCAGTTTCGGCTCGATCCCCTTCATGAGGGCCTGTCCATGCTCGCGGTAGCCGGTGACCACGTAGTCGGTTTCTCGTATGGCCGAGATGGCGCCGGCGGCATTGGCTTCTTCGCCGATGTAGAGATGGCAAAATCCGGTTATCTTGCCCCGCTTATACATCTGGTCGGTTTTTTCCTCGAACCTGCGAATGAGCGCCATCTTCTTGTACAGGTCAATCAACACTTCGCGTTCCACGGCGGCCTCACCTCCACAGTCACGGCCCAAGGTGTCCCATTATTTTGGCATATAAATTAACAAAAGCTCACAGATTTGGCAAACGCGGGGCGGTCAGTTTGATATAATCTATGGATAGTTCGTCCCACGAATTGATTCCGCCAACCCGATTGAAGGAGAGTGTCATGCCCGATAAGAATCTGGCGCCGGTATGTGGCCTGCATTGCGGGAGTCTGGGCGATCCCGCGCTGAACGCGGAAGAGGCGAAGCAGGCTGTCCTCGCGCGGCGGCAGGCGCTGATGAGAAGGAAAAATATAGGCACAGACAGGTGGCTCGCCGAGAGGTAGGTAGGGCAGACCATGACAAGGCGTGAAACATACAGGGCGATGGTGGCGACGGCGCATCCGCTGGCGACCCAAATCGGGATTGACATCCTGCGACAGGGCGGCAACTGTGTGGATTCAGCCATCGCGGTCGCGGCGGCGTTGAATGTTGTGGACATGCCCAGCACCGGAATCGGCGGGGACATGTTTGCACTCGTGTTCTTCAGGAACGAAGGCAAGGTGGTGGGGATCAACTCGAGTGGGCGTTCGCCGTTTCAGGCGTCGACCGAGGAGTATAAGAGGCGCGGGCTCTCGATCGTGCCCGAGCGCGGGCCGCTCTCGGTCACTACGCCGGGCGCGCTGAGCGGCTGGTGTATGTTGCACGAGCGCTACGGGACCATTCCGTTTGAGAAACTGCTGCATCCCGCCATCGAACTGGCGAAGCGCGGGTTCGAGATAAACGCCGCAATAAGTCTTTACATCGGCCTGCACACCGAAGTAATTCGCCAATTTTCCGACACGGCGCGAGTTTATTTGAAACCCGACGGCGGAGTGCCGGCTCCCGGCGAAACGCTGAGGCAGGAAGCACTCGGCGAGAGCCTTGATCTCGTCGCAGCGGAAGGGCCATGCGCCATGTACGGCGGATCGTTGGGGCGTCGAATAGCCAAAGCCGTCCGCGATGCCGGCGGGCTCCTGTCGGAGCGCGATTTTGCGGAGCACACGTCTAACTGGGTGGAACCGCTCCGCACGACGTATCGCGGCAATGAGGTACAGGTGATTCCACCAAATTCACAGGGGATCGCGCTTCTGGAAATGCTCAACATCATTGAGGGCTATGACGTCCGGTCTTTGCGAGATGATCCTGCGGACCTCGTGCACCACCAGGTGGAAGCCAAGAAACTGGCGTTCGCGGATAGAGACCGTTTCGTGTGCGACCCCGATTTCAATGAGCCGCCCGTGTCCGATTTGCTCTCGAAAAAGTATGCGGCGATGCAGAGGGCGCACATCAATCCTCGAAAGGCGAGCATGCCCGCAATCAGTGAGGGCAGGGGCGACACGACGTACTTCTGCGTTGTTGACAAAGAAGGCAATGCGGTTTCCTTCATCAACAGTTTGTTCTTCCCATTCGGTTCGGGCATGGTGGCGGGCGACACGGGGATTATCCTGCAGAACAGGGGTAGAGGCTTTGTGCTTGACCCCTCGCATCCGAATTCGCTTCAGCCTCACAAGCGACCGATGCACACGCTTGTGCCCTGCATGGTCATGAGGAACTCATATCCGTATCTTGTTATAGGGTGCATCGGAGGCGATCAACAGCCGCAGGGGCTGCTCCAGATTCTCATGAATATCATTGACTTCGGGATGATGCCCCAGCAGGCAATAGACGCGGCTCGCTGGCGCAGCTATGACGCGGGCAAGCTCGCGCTGGAATCCGCATTTGGAGCAAATGTTGTGCGCTCTCTGTCCGCAAGGGGACATATGATGATGGACGAGATGGATTTCTTCGGCGGCGCTCAGTGCATCATGTTTCGAGAAGACGGGAGCCTGATTGGAGGCTCCGACCCGCGTCTGGCCGGTTGCTGGCAAGGGCTTACGTGAAGCCGGCCGCCGCGCAACATTGGTCCTTTCCACCCACCCCGGATTAGGCCGGTTTCTGGCATGATTTGTGCTTGCCTCTTGTACGGGCCATTAAACGAATCATCGCAGATTTATCCCAAAGGTTAACTGCTTGCGGCTCGGACGAAAGAGGCACGCATGGCCAA
The DNA here is from genome assembly GCA_964510165.1 of uncultured bacterium. GTDB lineage: Bacteria > Abyssobacteria > SURF-5 > SURF-5 > SURF-5 > CAZEBC01. The sequence continues at coordinate 10,090 of CAZEBC010000115.1, read as the reverse complement.
GGAGAAGACCTTCTTCTCGAACATACTGGACGAGCGAATCGCCTATCGGCTGGTGCTTTCGTTTGCATTGATGAGCATCATCCCGATGCTCCTCACGACATACATTATTACCACGATATGGCTGCCCGACCTGGGAGTGTGGACACAGGTAAGCGTGTTCCTGCTGCTGAGCGTGGGCGTGGCGATTCTGGGCTTTCTGCTGTCGCGCACGGTTGTCATCACGATCCTGAAGACGTCCGAACTCGCCAAGGAGATCGCGGAGGGGGACCTTTCCAAGAGATTGGAAATCCGGAACGAGCGCTCCGAGATGTCGATGCTGGTTCACTCGTTCAACCAGATCACCAACCAACTGGAGCAGAAGATCAAGGACCTGCAGGTCTCGGAAGAGAAATTCAGGCACCTCGTCGAAAACGTTCCCGACCTGCTCTACTACCTCGACCCTGACGGCAGGGTGGCCTCGGTCAACGAGGAAGTGACGGAACTGCTGGGCTACGCAAAAGAGGACTTGCTGGATAAGCCCCTTTCAAGCATCGTGCACCCCGAGGACTACGGCAATTATGAGCGGGTGCTCCGCGAGCGCAGGGCGGACGAGAGCCGGCTGACCAAGGGGGTGCGTGTTCGACTCAGGGCAAAGGACGATAATTATCACACGTTCGAGATAAATTCGCGCGGCATCTACAGGGGCTCAAACTACATCGGCACCGAGGGGCTCGCCCGTGACATCACCGCGCAGCTTGCGTTCGAATCGGAGCGCGAGGAATTTCTTCACATGCTCACCCATGACATCAAGAATCCACTCTCGGCGATCTTGTTCACCGTGTATATGCTTCGCGACGGCACCATCCCGTCGGACAAGCATCCAGAGTATTATGAGAAGATCGAGCGCGCATGCAACGCGGTCATCGGACTGGTCGAGGACTTTCTCGAATACAAGAAGTTCGAGATCGGCAAGGCGAGACTGGAAGTGCGGAAAGTGGATCTCATGGCGCTGCTGCGAAACATCGCGCGGACATACGGTCCGCAGGCTTCCGCGAAGGGGCGCCTTTTGACGATCACCGGCGCAAACGGCGAATCGGTCCCGAAGGGTGAGGGGATGGTAGTCGAGGTGGATGAGAAATACTTCACAAGGGCCGTCGAGAACCTCGTCACCAACGCCATCAAGTTTGCCGAGACCCGGATCGAGATTGGCGTGGCCGAGGCGGATGACGAATGGGTCACGCTCTTCGTGCGCGACGACGGACCCGGCGTCGCCGAAACGGACCAGGACGATATCTTCAAGCTGTTCCACACCCTGCCGGGATCGAGGATGAAGAAGGGAATAGGAGTCGGGCTCGCGTCGGCCCACAAGATGGTGACCGCCCATGGAGGGCGGCTGTGGGTCGAATCCACCCCCGGCGGCGGCTGTTCGTTCCTAATCAGCATACCGCGCAATTCGCGTTCGCTCGCACCCGCTACGGAACCAGCCTGAGACAAGAAACGTAACGCTTCTTTGGCCGAGACATCTCCCTCCGCAAAAGGGTCTCACGTCTCACTGTGTGGTCTTAAGGTAAGAACAGGCGCTGCGACGCAAACCACGGATCAATAAGCTGAATCCCGGCGATTCGACCATCTATTTTCATCGCGATCAGCCGTTCTGAGCGTCGCGCTTTCGTTCGGGCGTGGGAATGTCACGACCGAGAACGGCAAAGCCCACAGTGCCGATGATCCCGAAAATAAACGCTGTGACGAGGTTCGTCCGCGGACTGACTTGCCACAGAAACGCTCCGCCCAAGGCAGCGACCGAGACAACGACGTCGCGGATCAGGTAATAGAGCCCGAACATGCCCGCCTTGCAGTCGTCTGGGGAGAGGTCCATGATAAGAGCCTTGCGCGTAGGCTCGCCAAACTCCTTGAGGCCTCGCAGGATAAAGGCTGCCACCAACCATTCGAAAGAGCGGCTGTAGAGAAGCACCAAGGGAAACAAGGTGAAAAAGACAAAGGTCGTGAAGACAAACGGTTTCTTCGTGGTGCGGTCGGCCATGTAGGCGACGGGGATATAGACCAGTACTGCCGTTGCCATCTCGATGGTCGTAAGGAGACCGAATTGGATAGCGGAAACCGGCTCGACGATGGCCTTCATGCACCAGACCACCACGAAGGCATAGGGAATCTGCTCGCAGAACCTTATCAAAATGTCAGTGACCAGCAGTTTTTTCATGGCCGGGTTCATCAGGCGCAGCAACCTTAGCGGGCCTCTCTCCAGCGTCGGGCCGCGGGAATATGCCGATGATGCCGCACGCGGAGAGTCGCTTTCGATCATCTGTTGCTGCATCAACAACGCAATTGCCGCCATGGCCAGCGCAGCTCCAAAGGCTAGACGAACGCCATCGCGTTCGCCCCAAATCCCGATTAAGACACCGCCGATAATGGGACCCAGCGCCATCGGAACGCGGCGAACAAGCGAGTGCATGCTCACCCCCATGGTTCGCTTGTTCTCGGGCAGTACTTTGTATATGAGGCTCATAGTGGCGGGCAGCGATATGGCCGACCACGATATGAAGAACAGTGCGCCGGCCAGCACCGCCTGCCAAGCTGGGATGAGAATAACCAGTGCGAAGCCCGCCATGGCCACAATATTGAAGATCAATAGGGACCGCTTGGCGCCGATGCGGTCGGAGAGGTAACCGCCGGGTAGGCTGTACAGGGCCGAAAGCAGGTTATCCATAGCCTGGAGCAGACCAATGGCCAGCGCGCCGCCGCCCAAGGCCAGTATATAGATGGGCAAGAAACGCTCGGCCATTCGCTCGCCCATGCCGACCAGCACCGCCATGGCCAGCACCCCCGTGGTGCTTCGTTGCAGGCCAAGAAAGCCGGATAATCTGACAGCCTGATTTGCTATGGATTCGCGGACTGGCACGTTTTTTCTTCTACGATTCAGATAGAGAACCCCCGGCCAAAGCCAAACTAATGCTTAACCGGAAAATCAAGAAACAAGTTTCGCCGATACAGGCTGTGGGCCTGTTCTCTCTTGAATGCCGCGAATAGTCAGTCGTAGTTCACCGGCGTTGAGTACTCGGGCCTATCGTGCGCTTTCCAGAAGGCCTCGCGCAGCTTCATCGTGATGGGGCCGGGCTTGCCGCCGCTGACAGGGACGTCGTCGAGCGATTTCACGGGCATAATGCCTCCTGCCGTGGTGCACATGAATATTTCGTCGGCTGCGCGCAGTTTCTCCGCCGGAATCTTGCATGCCTTAGCCTCGATATGCATTTCTTTGGCAAGGTCAAACACGGTGAGACGTGTGATGCCCAAAAGACAGCCCGAATCCGGAGTAAAGAGCTTGCCGTCTTTGACCATGAATATATTGAATCCCACGCCTTCAGTCAGATTGCCGTCGAGGTCGAGGAGGAACGCGGTCTTTGCGCCCTTCGCGTGGGCTTCTTTGTCTGCGCGGGTCAGGTCGCCCCAATGATGGTTCTTGATTGTGGGGTCCACGCACTCTTTGGGGATGCGGGGAACAGAGCTGATGATCACGTCACTGCCGACCATTTGTTCTTCCGGGTCAACGAGCCAGATGAAATCCACAGCAAACGCGTAGAACTGCTGCGCATATTTGCTCATGTCGCGCGGGTCGTCGAGGTCCGGTAGTCCGCGCGTGGCGCACATATAGACATAGGCGTTGCGGAGTCGGGAGCGCGCGACCATGTCTATCAGTATCTGCCTCATTTCGTCTTTGGTGTAAGGCATCTTGAAGCCGAGTCCCTGATAGCTCTTCTCGAAGCGGTCCATGTGCTCATTGAGTCTGAAAAAGCTTCCCTTCCACACGCTCACGACGTCGTAGCAAACGTCGCTGTGGAGAAATCCCATGTCGATGATGGGAATGCGTGCCTCGAATATCGGGACGATTTCGGTTCCGTTGAAAGCGGCGCCCAGGGAATACAGTTCGGCATCCTGTTTCTTTTTCTTGCTCACTTTTTTCGTGGCCATGGTTTTCTCCTTTCAAAGAGTGATTACTCAGCAAACATGAGTACAGATTATTGAAGAATTTCTGGAACTGTCTGTCCTCCTCTCTTAGTAATTAGAAGCCCTGCAAGCAGAAAGACCATCGTCAGTACCGAAATGACGAATCCCCATGCAAGAGTTTTTGGTCGGTAAAGGAAGAGCACGGTGTGAACTCCGCCAGGCACCTCGACAGCCCTGAACAGAGAATTCGCCGGCCAGATACGCGTTGCGCGGCCGTCCACGTAGGCATACCAGCCCGGATAATAGCTGTCGGTCAGCACGACGAGCGACGGTTTCCTTGCCTCTACAACCATCTCGACCTCATTGGGTTCATACTTGATGAACCGTGTATGTCCCAGTTCCTGTGGGTTGGCGTCAGAAGGAAAGGAGGGACGACCGCCCTCCAGAATCACCGAATGCGAAAGCTTCGAGGAGTTTCTCATTACCTGTTGCAGGCTTTCCGTCTCGTTGTTCGCCACCGCATAATTGTCGACAAGGTACGCTCGCGGCAACGCGAATCGATTTTCATAAACGCGCACCTTATGCTCGTCTTTCGTTCCTGTGAATATCAGTGTCCATTTGTCCTTATTATCTGCCATTTCCCGGTCTGGGTTTTCATCGTAAGTAATGTAGTAGCGCAGCGAAGCCAAACCCCATATGGATGCCGCGGAGAGCAATCTGTCACGACTGGTTTGGTTGAGAAAACCGTAAAACGATCTTTCCAGGCTACTCCCGCTCGTCGTCGAACCGTTCCCGTATGGATTCACCGCCGACAACACATAATTCCGCCACCGAGCAGGGATGAAAGTGTCGTAGCTATTGATATTGAAAAAGCCGAGCATTGTTCCCACATTGGGATTGAAGACCGAGGCGGCATCGAATATGAGCACACGATCATATCCTGCATGGTCGGTTACCCATCTTATCCCGGGGTCCGACGATAAGCGGTCCGAAAGTTCACGCCTCGTCTTGGCGGGGACAGGTTGACTCACAAATCTCCGGTGCGAAACGACATCGAGAATAAGAAAGACCGCGATCATCCATACCACTGCTCGCCTCATATGAGGACTGATTCGAGAGGCATTCCACTGGAGCATGATCAAGAAGGCAATTATGTGAAGGATAATCAGCTCATATCCGACCGGTACGAACATATCTCGGTGGGTGACAATGCCAAAAATGGATAACACGGCGCCAGCGGCAATCATCAGTCGCCGCAGTCGGGATGAAAGGTTTGAACGATGAAGCAGCCACAGCAAGACGCTGCAGAAAGCAGGCAAGAGGATTGCAAGGTAAGCAGGAGACCTTATCAAGAGTCTTGCGACTTGCAGAAACCACGGAAAGATAAGGGCGAGCAAGAACGCGACAACCGCAAGCCAGAACCAGTCTGGCCTCTTGGACCCCTTAGAGCACAGTCTCATTGGCGAACGCTCCCAGTAAGAGTTGAGTCCGATGGCGATCAACGCCGCAGCCAATATCTCACCGATGGGCAGCATCCTGACGTGACCGCGAAAAGACCCGGATAACGGCAGTTTTCCAAACATCGCGAGCGCGGGCAGTTCTCGGGAAAGAATGTATAACATTGTGAATAGTACGGCTGTCAGCAACCCAATGACGACCGGCCTCAGCCTCCTTGATCCCAGCGAAAAGGGTATCAGGAGAAGAGAAAGGCCAACGTAGAAAGTATCCGGGAGCATGAGTAGTTGTTCCGGAGACCGCACGCCGGCACTGTTGTAATAGAATGGGATTGACTCAAGAAAGGAGAAACCAGCCCAAGGGTCCTCCTTCATGCTGAACTCTTTGGTGAAATCCCGGGCAGAATTCAAAGATAGCTCCATAGTGGGGAGAAGCTGAACGGAGACCAGACAAATGGTCAAGAGAAGAGCAGAACCAATGAGTCCAAGCCTCAGCGATAAAGCTCTGAAGTCGTACTGTCGTCGAGAAAAAAAGAGCAGGATGAGAACGTACACGCATAATACGGCGCATATGAAGTAGAAGTGCTGCAGGAATCCAGCCAGAAAAGCCAGCGCGAGTGGCGCCGTCAGAGCTGCACAACTGTTCAGGCTTGGCCGGTCAATGAGGCGGGTGGATAGAAGGAATATGATGGGCAGCCAGCACAAGGTGGAGGAAATGAACGGGACATAGCTCCATCCCGAGAGCACGTAGCCTACAAGGAGAGTGCCCAGGATAGTCCCCAGCCAATCGATTTTCAGATAACGGAGATAAAGCACCATTCCCACCATGCCAATGAAAATCCCGGAAAGCTGGATGAAGAGAATCGCAATGGGCACATCGAGCAGCAATATCACCCAGTTGATCGGGTAAAGGAATCCGGATACTGTTGAGGCAAGAAGCGGCTTACCCGCAGCTTCGTATGGAGTCCACAATGGAAGCTGGCCAGACAGGATAGTCCTTTTTGCAAAAGTGAACCATGGCAGATATTGAGAATACAAATCACCAAACGAAATTATCTGGCCCTTTGCCAAGGGACGCATATGGGAAAAGGTCTTTCCCAGGAAAGAAGTGATGAAAAGGAGAACGAGTCCGGCTCTTACCAACCGCCCAGCCACTTATATCGCTCCCTTTGGATAGATTCGGTATTGTGCTCCTGTGGATTTGTCGGCGGATCAAGATGGTGTAAGGGGATCATATTATCTTTCGTTATTTGCAGCCATTCATCATCGCGGAGGACCGCAGGCCGACATCGGGATGATTGCCGTAGAGATTATAGCTTTCGCCGGCGTCTTTCTCCAAGTCGCGGAGAAAGCGGGCCGCCTCCCAAGCGGCGAAACATCCTATCTGAAGGTCTTGCCGTCATGCCAATTCAACGTGGAGATTCCGGATTTTCGAGTCCCAGCAAGGCTCCCGGGTTCATAACATTGTTGGGGTCAAGATGTCTCTTGATTGCTCGAAGGATTTCCATTTGCTCTCTGCCCAAATGGGGCTCCATCCACCGCGCAAACATTCTGCCGATTCCGTGATGGTGGCTGATGGAGCCGCCATACTCGATCATCTTGTCCACTACGCCGCTGCGAAACTTGAAGAACTCCTCCGGGTCATCGGGTCTCATCATGAAGATGAAGTACAGGTTGGTTCCCTGAGGATAGAAGTGGGAGGCATGAGTGAGGCACAAGGTTTTCGGTCTGCCCTTGACGAACGCCCTGACCCCCTCATGGAGTCTATGAAGGTTTTCCCATGTGACTCCGGACTCGAGGGTATCTATGATTATGCCGTAATCAAGAAGGTCTTCTCGCATATGGACGTCGGCATAGCGGCCTTTTTCCCACTCTCTTGTCCCGTATCCGGTCAAAGAAACAGCGCCGTGCGAGCGCACTATCCTTGCTATCTGTTTGCTCACGTGTCTGGCAAAACCCCTCTCGCCTTCCGCCGTGCCGATGCAGAGACAGCGTTTCATCGGCTGCATGCCCCGCATCCGCATATAGCTGTCGAACCATCCCTCGCTGAAGCCCTTGAGCTTCAGGCCGATCTCGGTTTCTTCCGGGTCGGATATTCTGTAAACGGCAGGCAGGCCGAACTCTCCCTGCACGATCTCCCGGCTGGCCTCGACCGCGGCGTCCCATGAGGGAAACATATAGGAAAAGCGCTGGCGGTTCTCCGGCATGAACCGGAATATCCTCATCGTGGCCTCCACCAGGATGCCGTATGCGCCTTCGCTGCCTTTCATGATGTCGTTGACTCTGGGGCCGGTCGCGGTCCCGGGAAAATCGTGAGTCTTGATGAGGCCTGCGGGAGTGACGTATTCCTGGCTCAGCACGATGTCGTAAGCGTCTCCGTAATATGTTGAGGCCTGGCCCGAGCCGAGCGCCAGAATCCATCCGCCGACGGAAGAGAGCTCAAACGATTGAGGGAAATGCCCGCACGTGTATCTGAGCTTCGTGCCGAATCGTTCCGGGGCGTTATTCAGCGCATCCTCATAATCGGGACCCATCAATCCGGGCTGTACCGTCGCGGTCTGATTCAACTGGTTGATTTTGAGGACCTTGTTCATATGAGTTTTCATAACCAATATGACGCCGCCTTTTTCAGGTTGCGTTCCCAGGACGACACCCGACCCGGCGCCATAGGCGACAATAGGAATCTTTTCGGCGTTGCAATATTGGACGATTTTTTTCACGTCCTCTTTGTCTCGTGGGTGGAGGACGATATCGGGGACGTGTGTAACGATGTTGCGCCTGAGATTCAGGTCCTCATCCAGTGATTTGCCATGGCCGTACTTCACGCGGCTGTAGTCGTCCTTGGCAACGTTTTCTTTTCCGACGATATCCTCAAACGCGCGTATCTGCGTTTCGGTCAGGCGAATCTCCTGTGTGACGGACACCTTCTCGTCCCCGCCCGGCTGCCGTTTTCTGAAATCATCGTCGGTGAGGCCGAACTCCTGCTTGAACATTTCGTACCAGGCCTGGGACGGATGTTTGAACTTGTTCGGATCGTATTTGAATATCGAACGGTACGTTCCTTCGGCTGGCACATCGTCCCGCCAGTCGGGGTGAAACCTTCCTGACTTTTCCATTTCAGTCTCCTGTTCTTGTTCAGAATGCCAGGACATTGCCGCACATATCTATGACAACGCCTCGAATTGATTGTGTTCCTGCATCAAATGCGACGATGCGATCGCCTCTTGGATTCCTTATGGAAAGCACGACGGTCCCCTGCCGTTCTCTGTCACCCTGTTCACCGCAATCCTGTGGTGACTGGATTCGAATCCGACCTCAGCGTTTCCGGGATTCGCCGGATCAGCATCATTCCTAATGTGAAGAGAATCACTACTAAAAAGAATAGTATACGATATCCTTGGCCGGAGGCCGCTCCGAGGCCGTCCACAATTGCGCCCAGCGTCGGCGGCACAACCGCCCAGGGAATCATGGTGGTGTACTGAATCAGCCCGATGTACTTGCCGGTCTCGCCTTCGGGGACCAGATCGGACAAAAGGGTCCAGTAGAGGCTCCAGTAGGCCGCGCTGCCCAGCCCGAATAACAGTCCGGTGAGGTAAAGCGTGGAATGGACCCAGGGAAACACAAGAAAATTGACTATGGAAGCGACCTGGAAAAGGCATGCGACGGCCAACACCCTTCTTCTTCCGAATCGGTCGGCTATCCATCCTGCGGAAAGGGCGGAAACCACACCCGGGCCTAAGCCGATCAGGTTAGCGTTGCGGAATGTTTCATTGAAATGCTCTGAGTCTATCTGGTCCTTGATGAAGTACAGAAGGAAGCAGGTCATGGCGACCGCTCCCATCTGGGTGAATATGTTGACCGCCGCCAGCCAGACCAGACCGCGCGAGCGCTCCAGTTTCGGGAGATAGACCTCTCTCCAGGAAGAGATTCGAGGCGGCGGGTCGGTTGGCGTTTGCTCTGTTATCCTCAGGGCGACCCAAAGGCCGCAGGCGGTGTTCGTCGCGGCGGCGAGCAATGCCAGGTTCATCATGTGCCCGGACGCGATAAATTGAGGCGCGAGGGCGTGGGCGAGCAATATTCCCAGGGTGCTCATTATGTTTGTCAGGCCAGAGATGCGGCCACGGCGCTCAAGCGGGACGATATCTCGAATGAGCGCGTAATTCGTAAACCAACACGCTTCGGCCCCGTGCATCAGGAATAGGAGAGCAAACAGAACGGCGAAATATCGAGATGGAACAACCAGAAGAGTAAGGACGGAAACCGCAAGGACCGCCGTTAGATAAAACGGGCGTCGGCGCCCCAGCCTCCACCGCAGCCGGTCGCTAGTTGCTCCCACGAGAGGCAGCATGGCAAGCAATAATATGTTCGAGACGCCGGTCATCAGGCCCAGCCGCGAGTTCTTTACGGAGTCGTCCACCACTCCCAAGAGCATATTGGGAATCATGTAGACTGAGGCGATGATCCAACAGAATATCCAGCCGAAATAGTTGACGCTCAACTGCGAAAGATACAACCAGCTACGGGATTCTTTTACAGGTTCGTTCATAGAATGTTCATGAAGGGCGCCACCCCGGCCGTCCATTGAGCATACAGCACTTTAGACATGAACCTATGATACCATATGCAAGGAAAAGCTGCTGAATTGTGGTGAGAGGTTATTATATTGTAGGCCACTGAGACGCAGACCGGCGAGGGCG
>CAZEBC010000114.1:0-13155 GCA_964510165.1 uncultured bacterium | reverse complement strand
TCGCTGCTTCGGTAGTGCGGGCATTGGAGCGCGTGGCAATGCTCATGCCGATATAGCCGGCGAGCGCCGACATCATCGCTCCTAACGCGAAGCATATCGAGGTGTTGATGCCGAGCTCGAGCTTCGGCCTGTCCGGAAACACGCTTCCCCACACAAAGGGAGCGATGGCGATAAGGACGGCGATAACCACCACGAACGTGAAGACGTAGGTGTATTCGCGTTTCAGGAACGCTCTGGCGCCGGCCTGCACCATCTTGGAAATCTTCTGCATCTTCTCGTTGCCGGGGTTCTGTTTCATCGTGTACGCGGCAAGATAGATGACGAACAGAAGAGCCAGGATGCCCGAGCCCAGTGCAACGAACACTATACGCAATACTTCTGCACTCATAACCTCTCCTCCTCATCCGAAAGTTCACAGGGGCGACCGACTTGTTTTGTAAGGAAGGGCACTAACAACTGGCCGCTAGTATACAGAAACCCGCCCGATTTGTCAATGTCTACGGAATTTCAAGACAAACCCCGGCGGTTCCAGGAAATGGAACGGCGATATGAGAAATAGTAGAATAGTTACTGAATTCGGAATGCGGAAGCGACAGCTATGATGGAAGAAGAACCGAGGATTCACAGGACCGATATTGACGCGTGCCTGGACTGCGCCCATTATCAGGCCCTCGGATGCGCGGGCAGGACCGTCTTCTGTGTCAAGCTCGACAGGTTCCTGGTCCACGAGCCGACACGCCCGAAATGCCCGCACCATGAAAAAGTACGGGAGTCGGATCAAACGGAACTGCCGGGCGCGAGGCCCGGCAGCGCAAAGGGAAGGCAGCGGATTATCCGTTCCTACCGATTGAAGACGATGTGTTTCACGGTGTGCGGGTCGCCGAGGAAGAACGCGCCATCCTCGGTATCGCCCTCTATCGTACCGAAATCAGCATTTGCCAGCACGCGCATCCGGGTTCCATCCACCAGAGTCATGTCGGCCCACTGCACGAAGTAGATGTGGTCGATATCCTGCGTCTTATGGTGTATGCACCCGTCGAATTTGATTTCCTTCACCAGGTAAAGGGGCACTTGGGTCTGTCCTGAGACCGTCTGAATGATGAACCCCTCGACGGGAATTCCGAGATAATTACGGATGGCATAGTTGTTCACCGTCACCGTTTGGGGCTCCGTCCAGCACAGGCCCGGATAGAAGATGACGGCGGGGTATACCTTGCGGTCGAGAGTAACGGTGATTGATTCCTTCCTTTCGGCCATTGCCTCGCCGACGAGTGTCAGCGCCACAACGACTGCGAGCGTAACGGTCAAGACGCATTTGGATGCCTTCATCAGTCAGCCTCCCTTACTTGTTGGTTACCATGATTTCGATTCTGCGGTTCTTCGCGCGACCCTCGGGAGTATCGTTCGAGACTATCGGCCTCGTCTCACCAAAGCCGCGTGTGGTGATGCGTTTCTCGTTCACGTCCTTGGATACGAAATACTCTTTGGCCGAGTTGGCCCTTTTCTCGGAGAGCCACTGGTTGTATTTTTCCGACGCGATGCTGTCGGTGTGTCCCTGTATCTCGATTTCCATGGTCGGGTTCATAAGCAGCACGCGTACATTCTCATCCATCACGCTGAAATACTCGGGCTTGATATCCCATTTGTTGTAATCGAAGTTGACTCCCTTGATTGTCCAGCAGCCTTCCTCGGTGACCTTCGCTCCCTTCGGGGTGTCGGGGCATTTGTCCCGAGAGTCGGGCACGCCGTCGCCGTCGCTGTCAACTTCAGGAGGAGTAACAGGCCGCGCTTCCTGGGGCGCGGGTTCCTGAGGCCCTGGCGCCGCCGGAGGCGCCGGTTCGGGTTCGGCCGCCGCTTCCCGGTTGAACACCAGCTTCTTGACCGTGTGCGGGTCGCCGAGGAAGAAATCGCCCAGCTTGGTTTTTCCCTCGACAGTTCCGAAGTCGGCGTTCATGATGACGCTCATTTCCTTGCCGCTGGTCAGCACCATGCGAGCGTCTTCGACAAAATAGACGTGATCGACGTCCCTGGTCTTGTGTCGAATGCACTGCTCGAAGCTGATCTCCTTGACTTTCTCGACGGGGACCAACGTCTGACCCGACGCCGTCTGGATTATGAAGCCGTCAATCGGTTTGCCGAGATGGTCCCGGATGACATATTCATGCACGGTGATTGTGTCGGCGTCGGTGCACAGGAGTCCGGGATAGAAAATGGTCTTGGGCATGTATTTCCGGTCCAGAGTGAGCGTGAGCGAGTCGTCACCCGACCCGCTGCCGGCCTGCGCCGCCGCTATCGCGGGAGATACGGTCATAAGGCTGATGACGACAAAGAGCATCAATGTGTATTTGACGATTCTCATCTGGCGTTCTCCTCCATGTGGCAGTTCAGGGCTGAGATTTTCAATGAAGGGGAAGCATAAAACATACCACAGAGGGGGCCAAGCCTTTCGGGTCTTGCGCGGGCGCGCCTGGATGGAAATAACCCCTTTAGATGCAATGAGTTATGAATAGCGCTGACACGTGAGCGTGCCTGCTCCCGGGTCGGGGCGTTTCACCTGGACGGGAAAGAATCGGCGAAACGGGGACATCCTTTGACAATTTCGTTATGCGCGGGCGGAAAAAACGGCCAAAGCGCCCAGAATGAGCCGTGACAATGGGGACACATTCCAAGGTCCGAAGGTCAAGGTTCAGGGTTCAGATGCGTAAGCCCTGGCGAAGAGGGAAACTGCGTCGGACAAGTCGGACGGATCGGACGGTTCGGAGAGGCGGATCACGCGAATCATGCGAAACGCGTGATAACTCGGGTGGGCGACGCATGAAGGGCGAAAGGCGTTTTCCGCGTTGTGTCGTGATTGCTTCGTCATCCCGCTTGCAGCGGGATTTCTCGCAATGCCAGGGATTTTACAGAATCCATTAGAACATCGCTCAACAGAGACCGTCCCGTAATTCGGTTTCTAGTCGCAGGGGCACGGATTCCTTTGAGTGAATCCACTTTTGGAACCACCACAATAGCCGCCGCGAGCCGTTTGACAATTCATCGGCGATTGGATAGAATTGCAACAGGACTTCGGTCCGTCATTCAAAACAAAAGCCCGAATACCCCACACGCGAGAGACCGTCCGGGTCGATCACAAAAGGGCGACATGAATCCGGCGAGGCGCACAGCCCTGAAGGGTCGCAGAGCCAGAACAGTATGGATACGGTATTCGCTGCCGAGACACGGGCTCTCGCGATAAGATGTTATTTGCGACCGCTCCCATGAGCGGCCTTCGTTTTTTGCCCCAATGAGCGCCCCCATGAGACCATGAACGTATAAGGAGAGACGGACCCCATGCCAGAGAGCATTTCCGACAAGCTGACCGACCTCGACCGGAGAATCGAGCGCGAACTCGCCATGGGCGGAGAGGAGCGAATCCGCAAGCAGCACGAATCGGGAAAACTCACGGCGCGCGAACGGCTGGACCTTTTCTTCGACCCGGGCAGCTTCGTCGAAATGGGCATGTTCGTGCGCCATCGCTGCGCCCATTTCGGAATGGCCGACACCTTCATCCCCGGAGAGGGCGTCGTCACCGGCCACGGCACTGTCGAGGGTCGTACCGTCTTCGCCTTCTCGCAGGATTTCACCTCAGTCGGCGGCACGCTCGGCGAGATGCACTCCAGGAAAATCTGCAAGATCATGGACCTCGCAATGAAGAACGGAGCGCCCGTCGTCGGCTTCAACGATTCGGGCGGCGCGCGCATACAGGAAGGCGTCGACGCGCTCAGCGGCTACGGCAACATCTTCTTCCGCAACGCCTGCGCCTCGGGCGTGATTCCGCAGATATCGGCCATCATGGGGCCGACCGCCGGAGGCGCCGTCTACTCGCCCGCGATGACCGATTGGGTGTTCATGGTGAAGAACACAAGTTACATGTTCATCACCGGCCCCGAGGTCATCAAGGCGGTCACCGGCGAACAGATCAGCTTCGAGGAACTCGGCGGCGCGATGACCCACAACACCAAGAGCGGCGTCGCCCATTTCGCGTGCGAAAACGACCAGGACGCCATCGCGCGCATCCGCGAACTGCTCTCATATTTGCCGTCGAACAACATGCAGGACCCGCCCGTCGTTGACCTCGGTGACGACCCCCGTCGCACCGACCCGGCGCTCGATTCGGTCATTCCCGACGACCCGCGCAAAAACTATGACATGAAGGACATCATCCGCTCGCTGGTTGACGGAGGCGCCTTCATCGAACCTCACCAATACTACGCCGAAAACATGATCGTCTGCCTCGCGCGACTCGATGGGCACACCGTCGGCATCATCGCCAATCAGCCCAAAGCGCTGGCGGGCAGCCTCGACGTGAACGCCTCTGACAAGGCCACTCGCTTCATCCGGTTCTGCGACGCATTCAACATCCCGCTCCTCACGATGGTGGATGTCCCCGGCTATCTGCCCGGCAGCGACCAGGAATGGAGCGGCATCATCCGTCACGGTGCGAAACTCCTTTGGTGCTACTCGGAGGCAACCGTGCCGAAGCTCACCCTCCTGATCCGCAAGAGCATCGGCGGCGCGTACCTCGCGATGTGCAGCCCCGACCTCGGCGCCGACTACGTGCTCGCATGGCCCACCGCTGAGGTCGCCGTTATGGGCGCGGCAGGCGCGGCCAACATCATCCATCGCAAGGAGATCAAGGAGGCCGCCGACCCCGACGCCATGCGCAAGCAGAAAGTGCGCGAATACGAAGAGATATTTTCGAATCCTTATATCGCGGCCTCGCGCGGGCACGTCGACGCGGTCATTCACCCGCGCGACACGCGTCCCCGCCTGATCGAGGCGCTGCGGGTGCTGCTCTCCAAACGCGAGAGCCGCCCGCCAAAGAAACACGGGAATATACCGATGTAAATAGGGTAAAAGGGGAAAGCGCAAAAAAGACTGTCCCGGAATTGTAGGCCCCTATGTGGGCGCCTGGTTGGCCACACAGGGCCCCCCTACGCCGGAACTGCGACTTATGAGCGGTTTTTTTCCCGAATTCTTTGCGCCTTGGTGGTTGATAGGGGTATTTCATGGAACTTGACAAGAAACTTGTGGCGGCGATCAGCGCCGGCGTAAACGCCTATATCGAATCCCAACAGGCGGCAGAAAGAGCGGCCAGGGAACGACCCTCGCTGCCAACCATTGACCTGTGGAGCCAGTCGGGCCGTCAGGAAATCATGCGCCATCGTCAGATGTGGCAGCTTCGCATCGTACCGAGATGAGCCGCACGGGCTTCTCGCGTCATATTTCAGGAGGAAATCGGAATGGGACACAATAAGGATAAAGACAAGATCCGCAAGAAGAAGGACGAAAAAAAAGGCTCGAAATCAACCGGCAAGAATCCGGTGAAGATCACCGATACGACGCTTCGCGACGGCCACCAGTCCACGCTCGCCACGCGCATGCGCACCGAGGACATGCTCCCCATCGCCGAGCGCATGAACCGCGTGGGCTTCCACTCGCTCGAGGTGTGGGGCGGCGCCACGTTCGACGTGCCCACCCGCTTCCTCAACGAAGACCCGTGGGAGCGGCTGCGCACGCTCAAGAAGATGATCCCCGACACGCCGCTCCAGATGCTTTTGCGCGGCCAGAACCTCGTCGGATACCGCCATTATCCCGACGACGTCGTGCGCGCGTTCGTGAAGGAGTCCGCCGAGGCCGGCATCGACGTGTTCCGCGTGTTCGACGCGCTCAACGATGAGCGCAACTTCGAAACCTCGTTCGATGAAATCAAGAAAGCCGGCAAGACGATCCAAGGGACCATCTGCTATTCGCTCACCGAGCGCAGGCTCGGCGGCCCCGTATTCAACATCAAATATTTTGTCAACAAGGCGAAGACCCTCGAGAAGATGGGCGCTGACATCCTCTGCGTGAAGGATATGGCCGGACTCATCTCGCCCATGGACGCATACGACCTCATCAGCGCGCTCAAGGACGCCGTCTCCATCCCCATCTGCCTGCATACGCACTACACGAGCGGCATGGCCTCGATGAGCTACCTCAAGGCCGTCGAGGCGGGTGTTGATATCATCGATACCGCGCTTGCGCCGTTCGCGCTCCGCTCGTCTCAGCCCGCCATCGAGCCGCTGCTGGTCGCGCTCCAGGGGACCGACCGCGACCCCGGCCTCGACCTGAACGAACTCGTCCAGATGGGCGAATACATCGAGTCCATCGCGCCCAAATACCGGCAGTTCCTCGACACCACGCGCATGTCCATCATTGATACGGGCGTGCTCATTCACCAGATACCCGGCGGCATGACCACCAACCTCGTCAGCCAGCTCCGCGAGGCCGACGCGCTCGACCGCATCAGTGAAGTGTACGAGGAACTCCCGCGCACCCGAAAGGAACTCGGCTATCCCCCGCTCGTCACGCCCACGAGCCAGATCGTCGGCATACAGGCCGTGCAGAACGTTTTGTTCGGTCGCTACAAGATGGTTTCCGACCAGGTCAAGGATTACCTCTTCGGCCTCTACGGCAGGACCCCAGCACCCATAGACAAGAAGGTGCTCGAGATCGGACTGAAGGACTATCCGCGCGGACAAACCCCCACAGACAAGCGGCCCGCGGACCTGCTCGAACCGGGCATGGAAAAGGCGCGCGAGGAAGGCAAGGGCCTCGCGAAGAACGACGGCGACGTCCTCATCGTCGCGCTCTATCCCGTCACCGGCAAGCGCTTCCTCAAGTGGAAGTATGGCCTTGAGCCGGTACCCGAAGGGCTCAAGCCCAAGACTCTCGAGGACGCGCGGCGCGAGGACGAACTCATCCAGAAAGCGCTCAAAGGCGAGTTGGTTGAGAAGTCCAAGGCCGAAGCCGCGAAGAAAGAAGCACCCGCCAAGGGACCCGCCGCCCGTACGTTCAACGTGTTCGTGGACGGGCAGCACTTCGAGGTCACCGTCGATGAACCCGGTGGAAAGCCGGTCATTCAGAACATCGCCAGAACCGGCGCGACTGTGAAGCCCGCGCCTCCGCAGCCCGCTCCCCAGCCGTCGAGCGCTGCCGCACCGGCAAAACCGGTGCCTGCGCCCAATCCGGCCATCGCAACGGTTGCAGGGGCTACGGCGGTCAGTGCGCCTATGCCGGGCGTCATTATCAAGGTGCTTGTCAGCGAGGGCGACTCAGTCAATGCGGGCGACCCCGTGGTTATCCTCGAGGCGATGAAGGTCGAGAACACGCTCACTGCGCCAATCAGCGGCAAAGTGCTCGCCGTCAACTGCAAGTCCGGCGACTCAGTCAAGAAAGGCTCGGTCCTCGTGCAGATAGGGTAGGGCAGAACTGTCCGTAATTCTCGTCTTTCTCGCAGGGGCGAGCCTCGTGTTCGCCCAGACTCTCCGCTGCTTTGAATCCCGAAAGGTCCACGGTTTCCGGTTGACAAATCAATTCGCGTGTTTCGTGTAATTCGTGGTTCCCTTTCCCCACTTTCCCTCTTTCCCCATGCCCTTCGGACATTCGCGCGCATTCGCGGTTCCCCTTGTTTCGCGTAATTGGTGGGTAGGATAGTTGCTTGCGGTTCCCAAACATTAGCACATTCAACCGTGAAACCTGTCCAAGCTGCACGGGAAGCTAAGGTGGCATCGCATACTTGATTTCGCAGGGCGCTTCCAGTAGAGTTATCCATATCCGAAAGGGAGAACCATGCAATTTTATGCCACGCTGTACGCCGTGCTTTGGGGCGTCGCGGCAATCGGCCTTTTCATGTATGCCGCCGGAGCAACCATACAAGGAAAGGCGGTCCTGCTCGCGCTGGCCGGCTCCTTGGTGGTCGGATTGGTCGCTGCCTTTGGTATAGGCATCCTGGCCATGTTGTTGCTGGACCTGAGCGGAGAATGGGCTGGCATCGCGGTCATCGCGTTCATGGTTGCCGCCGGGATCGGAGCGGGCATACTCAGTTTCATCGCTTTTTCGGCGGTTCTTGTCACACGCATCAAGCCTTCGGCGCCCTCAAGCAAGCTGAGATTGGTTGCGCTTGCTCTCGCCGTCGTCTGCACATTTGCCAGCGGGAGAAACGCATATCCTGTCATACCGAGGTTTCATCCCACGTCAAAGCTCATCGACGACGCGCGACATGATTTTTCCGATTTCTTCGAGCCTGCGCGAAAAGAACTTGTGAGGCGCGGAGAATCTGTCGTTCCGGAAATTCTCAATGCTGCAAACGACGGGCCGAACGCTCCCAACACCTTCATACTGGCACAAGTGATCGGCGACATCCCCGGCGATAAGGCTACCGAGGCGCTGCTCGCATTGCTCGAGAATCCCAATCCGCAGGTTCGCCTCTGGGCGGCGTTTGAACTCGCCGAGCGAAAGGAACCCCGGGCCCTCGACACCATGCTCCGGCTGTTGTCGGACCCCGCCATGAGCGAGCAATTGCCCGGAATGATCAGCGCAATCGCCGAAATGGGCGACCCCTCGATAGTGCCCCAAATGCTCTCCGTGCTGGACCTTCCGCCCCCCAAGGCCGACCGAAGCTATTCCGGATTTTCATATGACATATCCTTTATCCACGCACTGGGCAAACTCAAACATCCACAAGCGTACGAATGCCTTCTTTCGCTCAGCCGGCATCCGAACAAACGAGTGCGGCAGGACGTGATCGAGCAGCTTTACGGGTACCCTTCTCGCCATACTCTTACGACGCTCATGGAACTGCTTGCCGACCCGGAAATAGACGTCAGGCGCGACGCGGACAAGGCTCTCGCGAAGATGACAGGAATGTATTGGGACTCGGACGGTCGCCGTTTTGCCGGGAAGACCACCGACGACCTGCGAGCGCCCTACTCCAAGTGGCTCCAAGAGAACCCCGACAAGCTCCCCGAACAGCCGTTATTCGAGCAGTCACTGATGAGTGTCAAGCGGTAAACATGACAGGGTCGCTCAGAAACTCCGAGGGTTCCGAAGCCCCTCACCCCAACCCTCTCCCAGTGGAAGAGGGCCTGGAGTCCGGACACCCTCTCCCAGTGGGAGGGGGCAGGGTGAGGGAGCTTTGGTTGCGACTCCGCAGCACTGTGTTTGCCGCTGTCTGTATTGCGTGTCGTGAGGGAGCGGGCAAGGCGAGGGGGAAACTGCTGCTTGCCACAGTCGGGCCTGTCCCGATCGCCTCAATCTTCTTCTTCATCCTCTGCTGCGCATATGCCGTCTATCTGCATTTCGAGGCGTACTCCATCCCCTATGACGACTCGTTCATCACGTTTCGCTATGTGAGCAACCTCTTCGAGGGGCATGGCCTGGTGTACAACCCGGGCGAGCGAGTGTTTGGGAGCACCACACCGCTCTATATGGGATGGCTCGTGGTCCTGAAGGTTGTTCTGCCGGACATTGAAATCCCTTCGCTCGCAATCAGGGGCAACGTCATTTTCTACTGTGCGGCGGCAGTCGGATTGCTCTTCTTGTTCCGAAAGCTTCTCGGCTCGGCCGCGGTGGGTGCGCTTGCTGCCAGCCTGTTTCTGCTTCGGCACGATATGATGACGGTTTCGCTGGGCGGGAACGAAACCTTTCTTTTCTGCGCCCTGGTCTTGTTCTCGTTCCTGTTCCTGATGTCCGGCAGATACATCCTCGCAAGCGCGCTGGCGGGACTCTCCATCATGGCTCGGCCCGAGGGCATCTTCTGCGCGCTTCCGGTCGGACTCGTATGGCTGCTCCATGACAGGAAAAAGCCGCTTCCATTTCTTGCAGCCGGCATGCTGCCCGGTGTCGTGTGGACTGCCTTCGCCACTGTGTACTACGGAACTCCCGTCTATCATTCCCTTATCGCGAAATCCCGACCCCTCTATCCTTTGCCGCCGGGCTACGCGATCCAATATATCTTGGAGAAAATGGCGTATGGGATTTCCTCTCCTCCAGGAGGAAGGTTCTGGCTGGGAGTCGCGACGCTCGCGGCCGCCGCCGGCCTCGCGCTCCGAAAGCCCCCCGAGCGGAAAACGTGGTTCGTGATCCCGCTCTTTCCGCTTCTCATCCTCTCATTCTATGGCGTCAGTAACCCGTTGTTCTTTGATTGGTATTTCCCCATTGTGTTCATTGGATGGTATCTCTTCCTGATGACCGGAATAGCCTGTCTCACTGCCGAGGCAGTCGCAGACGTGTGCAGGCGGTATAATGTTGAACAGCAAGGATTCCTCATTCGCACGGTATCGGCCGCGGCGCCCTTGCTCATTCTCACTGCCGCCTCCGTTTCCACCGCGCGCGCCAATGGTCTCCCCCTTCTGCCTCTTCATTTTGTGAATCCCCGCAACAACTTCCGCACCCAAACATACAGGGATGTGGCGAATTTCATAAATCGGACCGGCAATCCCTCCGACACCATAGCCGCTCCGGAAATCGGCGGGCTGGGGTTCTACTCCCGAAATCACCTGTACGACGCCTGCGGGCTTGTCACCCCCGAGGCCATACCGTTCCTGCCAGTCCCATTCGGCAAGCGGGTCGGACCGAACACTGGCAGCATTTCGGCCGCTTTCGCGAGAGCTGTCAACGCCGATTGGATTGTGACCATGGAAATCTTCGGGGTGGAAAGCCTCTTTGACGACCCGTGGTTCAAACAGAACTACGTGCTCATCAAGACGTTTCCTCTGATATTCGAGACATACGACAGCCGCAATGTGCTCGTGTACCGGCACAGGTGAATACAAGCAAAACCGGGGACATGATGAATTATCGTGTCCCCGCTTTTTTCCCCAGCTTCCAACTTGATTAATTCCCCCTTTCGCCAAGGGGGTAGGGGGATTCGAAGGCGGATATTATCAGCCGTAATATCCGAACTTCTTCGGCGCCTCTATCATCGCTTTCACGTTCTCCGGACGCGCATTGGGCGGAATCTCGCAGCCGGCCCCGAGCACAAATCCGCCGCGCCTGCCGACCACCTCCATCAGCTTCTTACAGTAATCGCTGACCTCCTCCTTCCCCCCAAACGCGAGCATCGCGGCGGGCACGTCGCCGAATATGCAGCAGTGCTCCCCAATGATTTCCTTTGCGCGGAAGATGTCGGTCCTGCCGTCGAACTGAAGCACCACCTTCGCCTTCGGAAACTCGTGCAGACAGTCGAGGTTCTTCCCCCAATCCCCGTCGCAATGCAGGATCGGAGTGATTCCCCGCGCGAGCAACCCCTCGACTATCGCCTTGAGCGAAGGCAGCGCATATTCCTCGAAATGTCTCGGCGACATGAAATCGTTCGACGTCCGGTGGCAAAACACCAGCGCGCGCGGCACGCCCGTTCGACGCGTGAACCTGTCCGTCACCTGCACATACCCGTCCGACAGCGCAAGCGCACAGTCGCGCAATTCCTCCGGCCGTTCCATCAGGTCATAGGAGAAATCAACGACCCCGCGCGACATCGAAAACGTGTCGAACGGGGCCTCAGCGCACAGCCCGTGCTGTATCGCCACGCCACGCTCCTGCCACCGTGCGAACTCCGCGCGCCACGCCCCCGCTTGGTCAAGCAGTTTCTTGAGTACGCGCAGCCTGGTCCACAGGCCTTTCACCGGCTCGCGCTGCACGCGGCACGCCAGCGTCAGCAGGAAATTGGCGTACTTGAGTAGCGGCAGAGGCGCTCGGCTGGCGGCAAAGCGCGCATATTCGTCCGCCGCCATAATGGGTTCCTCGATCACCTGGCAGATGTTGTCCGGCGGCAGGTCTACCCCCGGATACTTTATCTTCATTGGCAGGATGAACGTGTACGCCTCGGGCGTCAGTGGATTGATGGGATAGTAGACGTCCCACGGCCCGAGTTCATGGAAACATTTCTCGATCGCGAAGCGGTACTTCTCCGGGTCCGACCACAACTCGTGTACGGTGATACCGGCGTAAAATGCGGCGAAATAATAAATCATCGGCGCCACGGGTACCCGGTCGGGCGCGCCCAGTTCTATCGCCGTTCGAAACCGCTGCTCCGCCGTCATCGTATCGTGTGGCATGCCGCCGCTCTCCCGCATTGCTTGCTTTGAAATCTTGAATTCCCGCCGCAATTCCTCCGTTGAATTGGGGACATCATGCGGCATGATGTCCCCAATTTAACGCTTGCTTGTGGCTGTGGCCGCTGTACGCTTCACTTGCTGGCCTCGATTATGACACCCCACGCGTTCAACCAGCACGTCTTGAGAGGAAACTTGTGCCTTCGCATGTTCCGAAAACCCGCTCGGCCGAACGCGTCCGCCAATTCCCCATAAGAATAGCACTTCGGATTACCAAACGGAAGGAAAAGCAGACTGTTGACCGGAGACTTCCTCGACATGAAGACGAGCATGCGACCACCCGGCTTGAGACATCTTCTGAGCGACGCCAGCGCCTCTTCCAGGTCGGGCACGTACTCGAGCATCGCAGAACTGACGATCAAATCGAAATAATCATCCTCGTACGAGAGCTCGCGCACGTCGAGTCGGCGCAAATCAATCCCGTCGGCGTCCCGCTCTTTGAACGCCTCGAGCATATCGGCCGAGATGTCGAACGCATGCTGCTCGACATCTCGAAGCCGATTCTTCTCCGCTTTTGCCCGAATCGCAAGGCTCAACAGCCCGTCGCCGCAGCCGGCGTCCAGGACCCGCTCGCCCTCTTTGAGTGAAACCTCATCAAGCACAAAACTCCGAAGCCCAAACGGGTACAGAAACAGGTTGACGAGAATCTCATACCGCCCAAGCAGCGACTTGTCGTACAGGATTTTCTTGCTCTCGCCCATACTCATCAACTGCAACATCCAAAACCGGCAGGCTTCGTCGCGTGAATCTTTATGCTGACAACCGAATCCGCGACCTTTCTGAGTTCCTCCATCGGAATGTCGCTGTTCTCGATGAACGCCTTCACCGTCGGGTCGTTGGCCATCAGTTCCACAGGAAAGTGCGTCTCACCTACAACCGATACGCCCCGGAAACCCGCGTCCTCTATGGCTCGAATGTAATCGTCCTTCAGAAGCGCGCCCGCGACACAGCCCACATACGCCTCGATGGACTCCTTCACGAAGTCCGGAAGCTCCGCCAGAAGCACTATGTCCGACACCATCATCCGCCCGCCCGGCCTGAGCACGCGAAACGCCTCCCTGAACACCTTCGGCTTGTCCGGCGACAGATTGATGACGCAGTTCGAGATGACCGCGTCAACCGAACCGTCGGCGGCCGGCAAATTCTCGATCTCCCCAAGCCGGAATTCGACGTTGGAATA
>CAZEBC010000113.1:0-13204 GCA_964510165.1 uncultured bacterium | reverse complement strand
TCATTCGCGTGGATTATGATATTCAGGCCGCGATGAGCGCCGTCATCAAAGCGGGCCTGCCCCAGTTCCTGGCTGAGAGGCTTCAGGTGGGCGCATAATCGTACGTGTGTTTTGGCGGTGTTCCGGGTGTTGAGAACGCTCGCTTTTTGCCGGAATCTTCGGTTGAACGCGATAGTGTTTCGTGGTATAATAATTGTGCTACCAAAGTGGCGATGGATGCGGAGGGAGTTGACTGTTTGATGCGCCCACCCAGGCTCAAACTGGGGCTTCGTTTCAAGATAACCGCCTACATATCGTTCATAGTGATCATCACGGCTGCCGTGCTCGGGTGGTTCCTTGTGCGGCAGCAGGTGCAAGAGATATCCGCACATCTCAAGGAAAAGGGAGCGGTTCTCGGGCGGAACGTCGCCTCTGCGAGCGAATATGGCGTGCTGACCGGCAATACGTCCATGTTTGACAGCATCATCGCCGGCCTCAGCAAGGAAAAAGACGTCGCCTACTGCATTATTTATAACAATCGAGGCGAAATCCTTGCGCGCACTCCCAAGCTTCCTCACCACATAGAAGGCATATCTCCGGCGGCCGCTTACGAAATGAACGAGTGGGCCCGCAATGTCACCTCACTCGATATCCGCTCGTACACCAGGGACGAAACCAGGACGCCCGTGTTTGATGTCGCGGCTCCCATCATGACGCAGCGAACCCCGTTCTTGTCGGGGGAGGAGGTCATCTTCGCGGTGGGCGAGCAGGGGCGGGCGGAGGGTGTTCCCGAGAGGATCGGCGTTGCGCGCGTTGGCATCTCGCTGGATTCGATGAACGAGGAAATCCATCAAGCGCGCCGTACCATCTTGACCGTGACCGTGATGGTGGTGTTGCTCGCCATTGGCGTCACTGTGTTTCTGGTGCGCGTCATTGTCAATCCGGTTCAGCAGCTTGTGAACGCGACAGAACGGGTGGCCAGCGGAAATCTGGACCATCTGGTTTCCATCAACACAAACGATGAGATTGGCGATTTGGGTGCGTCGTTTAACAAGATGACCAGGGACTTGAAGCGATATCGGACCGAACTGGAGGATTACAGCCGGACCCTCGAACAGAAGGTGGAGGAACGCACGAAGGCGCTGCGCCTCATGAACGAGGAACTCCAGCGGACCAATCAACAGATCGAGGCGGTCAGCAAGCTGAAATCGGAATTTCTGGCGAACATGAGTCACGAGCTTCGGACGCCGCTCAACGCGATCATCGGCTTTTCGGAAATCCTGTGCGACCAATCCTTTGGAGGTCTGAACGAAAAGCAGATCAAGTACGCCCAAAATGTGGTGGTCAGCGGTAAACATCTCTTGCAGCTCATCAACGAAATCCTTGACCTGGCAAAGGTCGAATCGGGGAAGATGTCGGTCAATGTCGAGACCTTCCCGGTGAGGGGAGTGCTCGCGGAGATCGCCAACTTTGCGCGCGGGCTGGCGGCCAAGAAGGAGATAGCGGTTCGGGAGCGATTCTCTCCGAAACTCGTGACGGTGACGGCGGACCCCAAGAAATTCAAGCAGATATTCTACAACCTCCTCAGCAATGCGATAAAGTTCACGCCCGCTGGAGGCTGGGTCGAGGTAACGACCGATATCATCGGCGACTTCGAGATTGCGGACGGCGACCAGGTGGTTCTGAAGCGGTACGCCGAGTTCTGTGTGAGGGACACGGGAATCGGGGTGGACAAGGCGGACCACGAGCGCATATTCCAGGAATTCCAGCAGGTGGACGGCTCCTATTCTCGCCAGTATGAGGGGACAGGCCTCGGCCTGGCTCTCACCAAGAAGCTTGTGGAGCTGCATCACGGCTCGATCTGGATCGAGAGCGAGAAGGGGAAGGGCGCCGCCTTTTACTTCACCATCCCCTTGACAGACAAGGACATAACCGAACAACGCAAGCCGGCCATAGCTGCGGACAATGGAGCGGTTTTGGGCAAGGCCGGGGGGCAGGAAATCAAGGAAACGATCCTGGTTGTCGAAGATGACCCTCACTCCTTCGAACTGATATCCACCTATCTGGAAGGTGCGGGCTACAATGTGGTCCATGCGAGGACCGGAGAAGAGGCTCTGAAGATGGCCAAGTCGGCGCATCCGGCGATCATCGCTCTGGACATTATTCTGCCGGATATTGATGGATGGAAGATACTTCAGGAGTTGAAGTCATCGGGAACGACACGGGACATCCCCGTAATAATCACTTCGGTTCTGCAAGATGAAGAAACGGGGTTCAGCATGGGCGCGGCCGACTATATAGTGAAGCCCGTCTCGGGCCGTGAATTGCTGAGTCGGCTGGAGCGTCTGCGCGAGACGACGGTTCACGGCCAAATAGCGAATGTGTTGGTGGTGGATGACGACGAGAAATTCGTTGACCTATTGGCCTCGATGCTCGACGGCCAATCCTTCGTTATTGACAGGGCATATACCGGTCTGCAGGCGATCGAGCACGCATCGCGGCGAAAGCCGGACCTGATATTTCTCGATTTGATCCTGCCCGACATGAGCGGTTTCGAGGTGGTCGAATTTCTGAAGATGGAGGCCGGCACCAAGGACATCCCGATAATCATCGTTACCGCGAAGGACCTGACGGAACAGGAGAAACAATCCCTAAATGGCAAGATAGAGGCGATCGCGAAGAAAGGACAATACGGAAAGGACGATTTCCTCGACGAGGTCAAGCGCGTCGAACGTCTCGTCAGGACAAGAAAGGAAGAGGTATAAGATGGTCACTTCCCGCATCCTCGTCGTCGAAGACAACGCAATGAACATGGAGTTGGCGGTCGACCTGCTGAAACTGCAAGGCTACGAGGTCCTTTCGGCGACCACGGGCCAGGAGGCTCTCGACATCTGTGTGCGAGAGCATCCGGACTTGGTTCTCATGGACGTCCAACTTCCGGGGATGGACGGACTAGCGGTCACGAAAAAGCTTAAGGAGAATCCGGAGACCATGGATATCCCGGTCATCGCTCTGACCGCGCATGCGATGAAGGGTGACGAGGAACGAATCCTGAGCCACGGCTGCACGGGCTATATATCCAAGCCGATAGACACGCGAGAGTTTTCGCGGACTGTCGGGAAATTCATCGCCAAGACGAAGAAAGGTTGAACCGCACATGTCCAGTGACAAGGCGCCGCCATCCCGGTCCCGCATCTTGATTGTCGAGGATGATCCGGTCAACATTGAGCTCTTGACCGCGCAGCTTCACGGCGAGGGGTATGCGATAGAATCGGCCCTCGACGGCGAGGAGGCGCTCGAGATGGTGGTCCGCAACAAGCCGGACCTCGTCCTGCTCGATATCATGATTCCGAAGAAGAGCGGGTTCGAGGTGTGCAAGCTGATCAAGGGCAGGCCCGAAACGCGGGCGATCCCCGTGATCATGGTGACGGCGCTGCAGGATATGGAGAGCCGTGTGAAGGGGATAGCCGTCGGCGCCGACGATTTTCTGAGCAGGCCCGTTGACAAGTCCGAGTTGATTACGAGAGTCAAGTCGATGCTGAGGACAAAGCATCTTTACGATGAGCTTGCCCGTGAGTCGCAGACCGCGAGGCGATCCTCCGAGAAGATCGAGCTTCAGCAGCGGGTTCTCAAGTCCATGTCCTCGCAGCTCATGCAAGCCAGCCACATGAAGTACGAATTCATTGCGAACATGAGCCATGCGCTGCGCACTCCGCTCAATGTCATCATCGGTTTTTCCGAGATGATGCAAGACGAACTGGTGGGTAAGCTCAACGAGAAGCAGGCGAAGTACGTCAGCAACATTCTCGCCAGCGGCGCCGAACTCCAAAAGCTCATAGCCAATATCATGGACGTCTTCAAGATAGACACCGGCAAGATGCCCTTGGAGATGACAGATTTTTCTCTGAAGGAGGCCCTCTGCTCGACGGCGGGCTTGTTCGAGCCGGAAGCGGCGCGGAAAAAGATTCGGATATCCGTTGAGGTGGCCCCCGAGGCCGGTCGGATATATGCCGACCCCCAGAAGCTGGCCGTCATCGTAGAGAACCTGCTCTCAAACGCGATCAGATTCACCTTGCCCGGCGGCCGCATTGATGTGACCGCTGTGAAATGCGACGGCAAGGTACGGATATGCGTGGCCGACACGGGCATCGGATTCCCATCGGAAGACTGCACCAGGGTATTCACGGAGTTTTACAAAGTGGCTGATCCCGCCGCGCCCCCGTATGCCGGCAGCGGGCTGGGTCTGGCCATCGCCAAGAAACTGGTGCTTATGCATGGGGGCGAGATATGGGCCGAAAGCGAGAAGGGGAAAGGCTCGCGCTTTTTCTTCACCCTTCCTATCGATAGGCGCAAGGACCCCGGGCCGTTTCACCAAGAGTCCGCCCTGCTGTGAAGAGAGCCTGAAGATGTCGAAACCGTCGAAATCAAGAGTGACCGCGCGGCGGCGGGCGATGTTGCCCTTGAACTCTAGCAATAGCATTGGTGAGCTGTTTGCCGCGGTGATCGACTGCATAGACGTGGGCGTGTATGTGCTCGACGTGAAGGGCACCATCCTGCGCGTCAACAAATATATACTCGATCATTACCAGTTCGAACCAGACGAACTGGTCGGGCACAACATCTTTGAGCTTAATCCTGACCTTGCGGAGATGGGGATCGCGAAGGCGTTCTGCGAGGTCATGAAGGAGCGTGATATCCGCTCTCGCGCGAACCTGAAGCGCAAAGACCGTTTCGGCAACGATATCGTGTTCAACCTCACCGGCATACCCATACTTGAGGGCAGGCACGTCAAGGGAGTAATCGCCCTCGCAAACGATATCACCGAGAAGCGCGCGCTCGAGTCGCAGGTCGCCCAGACGGAGGAATACCTTCAAAGTCTCATCGACAATGCGAACGACATTATCTACATACTCGATACGAACGGATACATCACCTTTCTGAATAAATTGGGGCAAGAAACCACCGGCTACCGATTCATTCCCTCTGAACGCGCGCATTATTCGGGGTACGTGGTCAAACGCGACCTCGCCAAGAACGAGCGACATTTTCAGGAAGCGCTCAAGGGGAATCCGCAGCGCTTTGAATCGGCGATACTCGGCATTGACGGCAGAGTTGTCAATGTGCTCATCAACATTACGCCTATCCGGAGGGAAGCGGCCGTTGTGGGCGTGCTCGGGATTGCGCGCGACATAACCGAGCGAAAGCAGATGGAGGCGCAACTGCTGCAGGCGAGCAAGATGGCGGCCATTGGGGAACTGGCCGCCGGGGTGGCCCACGAGATAAACAACCCCGTTGGCATTATCAGCGGAACTGCCGAGCAGCTCCAGTTCCTGGTCGAGAACAGTCACGAGAGCCCGGAGGAGATAGCAAAGCGGCTGTCGAAACATATCGAGACAATCAGGGAACAGGCGCTCCGCTGCAAGAAGATTACGCAGGGGCTGCTGAATTTCGCGAGACGGAGCGAGATACACGAGTCACGCGTAAACCTCCCCAAGCTGGTCGAGGAGACGATCGCTCTGGTTGAGAACCGCGCCCTTGCCGAACGGAAGACGATTGTCACGGAGGTGGCCGAGGGAGTGCCGTGTCTGACCGCCGACCCTCATCAGTTGGAGCAGGTGTTTCTCAACCTTGTTAATAACGCGCTTGACGCGGTCGAGAGGAATGGAACGATCAAGGTCAGGATCAGGGCGCAGGGCGATACGGTTGTCATCGAGGTCGCCGATGACGGCGTTGGAATCTCCGAGGACAACCTCAAGAAGATATTCGATCCGTTCTTCACCACCAAACCCATTGGCAGGGGAACGGGCCTGGGGCTTTCCATCTGCTTCGGCATTGTGCAGCGGATGAACGGAACCATCTCCGTTGTGAGCAAACCGGGCGCCGGGTCAACCTTTACGGTCCGCCTCCCCGTTACACGAGAGCCGATATGAAGAAGAGGCCGATTCGACTGCTTATAGTTGACGACGAGGAAGCCTACCGCAATCTCTTGAGCGAGCGCTTCAGCATGGTCGGCGACCATGTCGCGCTTGCCGCTACCGGTGAAGAGGCGCTTGTGAAGATCAAGTCTGAGCCTTTCGATGTGGGGATCCTCGACCTGCGCATGCCGGGCATGGATGGCATCGAGCTATTCAAGAAGACAAGGGAGTATCAGCCCCACACCGAGGTCATATTCCTCACTGGTCAGGCCACGGTCGATGTCGCCATCGAAGCGATGAAGCTCGGGGCATACGACTTTCTCACCAAACCGTGTCAGCTCTCGGAACTGCAGGCGGTCGTTCAGAAGGCCTACGAGAAGAAGAAGCTCGCCGAAAAGGTGAACCGCCATCATGAGCTGCAGCTCAGGGCTCGCGCGGTTAACCTTGTGGGCGAAAGCTCCTCCATGCAGCATGTCAAGGCCCTTATTAGCAAGGTGGCGCCGACCGACTCGACCGTGCTGATCGAGGGCGAAAGCGGGACCGGAAAGGAAATCGTCGCCAATTCCATCCATCAGGCAAGCTCCAGATGCAACGATCCTTTCGTTGTCATAAATTGCGGCGCCATGCCGGAAACGCTGCTCGAGAGTGAACTGTTCGGACACGAAAAGGGCGCATTCACGGGAGCGGTGAAACGCAAGAGCGGCCTGTTTGAGATCGCCGATTCCGGCACTCTGTTCATTGACGAGATCAGCGAGATGAGTCCCGGCATGCAGGTTAAACTGCTCCGCGTTCTTGAGACGGGCAGGTTTCGGCGGGTGGGAGATATCAAGGAGCTGGAGGTGGACGTGCGCGTCATCTGCGCAACCAACAAGAAACTGCGCGAGGAAATCGCCAAGGGCGCCTTCCGGGAGGACCTTTACTACCGCATCAACGTCATGACGATCTCCCTTCCTCCCCTGCGCAACAGGAAGAGCGACATCCCGCTCCTCGTCGAACACTTCATCCGCTCCTCGCGCCATCCCAATGCCGACAAGATCCGGGTGACCTCTGAAGTGCTCGAGGCATTCTCCGAATACGACTGGCCCGGAAACGTGCGCGAGCTATCCAATGTCATCGAGCGAGCCATAATCCTGGCCAACAACAGCCTCATCACCCTCCGCGAAATCCCTACCCTCAACAGCATGCAATCCGGAGATGATTCCCCGCCGCTTTCATCGCTGTCGCTCAGCGAGATCGAGAAACGACACATTCACCTCGTTCTGGAGAGTAACGACGGAAATAAGACGAAAGCCGCCGAAACGTTGGGAGTCAGCCGTCCCAAGCTCTACAGGATGATGGTGAAGTACGGTATCCCTGACCGTGGCCCGGGGACTCGCGGCCGTGCGCCGAGCGGCCGTGCGCCGAGCCGAAGATAACCAAGACCGTTCTGGTGCGGGGCGCAGAGGCCGAAGCGCCGAGACCCAGCGCAGCGCCGCCGAGATACAATCCCTCACCGTGTCCTCTCCCAGAGGGAGAGGTTCAACATGAATGTGGCGCGTCTCTCTCCGCATGATGGCTCGCCCGTATTGTTCCGTTACAGCCCTCAAAAAATCTCTAAATCAAATATTATCAGCATATTGCATCGTAATACCCGGGAATCGCACGTAATATATCGTTACGGCATTGACCGGGATTCGCACCAGATTTCCATGATATCGCCGAAATGACGCATGGATTGTTGCTGGCTATCCATTTGATTGGACAAGACTTACGTGCATATCAGGGATGGTCTTCGGGATGTTGGCACATGGCTTGCTCTACCATAATAGCAAGAGGATTGGCCACGACCAGATTGATGAGGGGAGCGTTAGGTACTAATTATTATGAGCAGGTGGAGACCCATTTAAAACACTTGCTGGGAGACAAGCGTTTTGAGAGGGCAATTGATGAAATGGGACATGGGTTCCCACCTGCTCCGGACTTATTAAGTTCCTAATCCCCTCCTAAGGCGAAGGGAGAACCTGCCCCGTTTATTATATCCGGCAATGAGCCGACCGTCCACTGCGACGAGATAAACGGGACTTCAGAAGATTTCACGGGGCAGGTTCCCCTTTGTCTTTTTAGCCATCCGATTGACAATAAGCCGCATTCCACGATACACTACATCACATCGGGTCAGTTCAAGACGCTCAAGCCAACAAATTAAGGATGGCCGAACTGTCGGAGGCGCGTGACTGCGCCGGGTCCGCCCCGGGCTGAGCGGTTTCGGGCCGGCCAGCGCCGCCAAACGCTTCCTGAAATGCGCGTTCGAGGCGAAGCCTTCTGATCTGGCTCGCGACCATATCAAGGTCATATTGCAGGCGCACGCGCTCCAGGCGCGCGTCGATTCGCGTCATGGCTGAGTCGGCGAATTCCAAACGGCGGCTGGCGCTTTCAAGCCGGTTCTTCAGTTGGTCGTAGCGGGTTTCGAGGTCGCGCTCTTGGGCCGACTGAGCGGCAACGAGATAGCGGAAATCTCCCGGCCCCTCGAGCGGAGCTTCATGCGCATCGAGGGAAGAGCGGGCCTCGACGGGTCGGTCGGCCGAGCGGCTCGTCGCGTCGGCAACCCGGCTGGGAGATGCGGTATTGTCTTTACTCTCAGGAGCAGCCTGGGGGGGTTCGTCAGAATGGGTGCGTTGGACTGGCGCTTCTTTCTGTGAAGGGGCTCCGTCGGACGCTTGAAAAGGCGCTGTGCCAGGCTCTGTAGATTCAAGCCTTGTCGGGGGCACAAGCAGATGTGTCATTTCAAGCCTTACACCCACGGTATCACTCCGTCAGTAAGCCGCGCCGTGCCAGTTGTTACGCCTAATAAACCATTGTAATTATACCATCGCATGGGGCTTTTGTCAAACAGGCGAGTTCGATTATGTCTTAAGCTTGGTATCATTTAATAGATTGATAACATTAGACTTATAATATTGCGTTTCGGCTCCATGATATCGGCGATCGGTTATGCGCTACGTGCTTGGAATCGATTCGGGGGGAACCCGCACACGCTGCCTGCTCGGTGACGAGAACGGTCGCATTCTCTCCACGGGTCTGGGTGGTCCCGCAAACAGGAATTTCGTTCCTCAGAGGGTTGCGCTGAAGTCAATCGAGACGGCCGTCTCGGGAGCCCTGAGATCGTTTCGGCCCAAAGTGGAAGTTGCGGTGGTCTCCGGCCCGCATCTGCCCCGGGCCGCTTTGGACATGGTTTCGGGTCGCGCGCGGAGAGTCATCCCGACGGATGAGTTCGAGACGGTTCTGGCAGCCGGATTGCACAAGACGAACGGCTGGGGTGTGGTGATGCTGTCGGGTACCGGCTCGTTCTGCAAGGGGCGCAACTCGCGGGGCGAGGAAAAGCATGTGGGAGGCTGGGGTCCCCTTGTCGGGGATGAAGGAAGCGGCTATGACATCGCGAGGGAAGCCATTGCGGCGGCTGTGAGAGCCCATGAAAGCCGAGGCCCCGTAACCCGCCTCGGAGATATGATACTGGCGCGCCTCGAACTGTACAGCTTCGCCGACCTCAAGAAACGGCTTTACAGGCCGCCCATAAAGCGGCATGTCGTTGCGGGGCTGGCGCCGCTTGTCTTCGAGGCGGCGGAAGCGGGGGACGCAGTCGCCGGAGAGATACTCGATGATTGTGCGCGGCGACTTCGCCTGCTCGCGACGCCCGTTTTGGAAGGGTTGTTTGGCGCCGATGAGAGATTTCCGATAGTATTATCCGGGGGAGTCCTTCGCAGAGCGGGCAGAGTGACCGATGCGCTTGTCTCCGAACTGAAAGCGATCCGCCCGCGCGCAAACGCTTTCGTTCCCGCGCTCCAGCCGGTAACAGGGGCGCTCATCATCGGACTGGGTTCGATGGGAGTGGCGCTGAACCAGAAAGTTATCTCCAACCTGGCCCGAGGGGGAGAAAACCCTGAACGCTAAACCCTGAACTCTGAACGTCGGAGAACTCGGAATGACCCTCTATTACGACAAGATCACTGAACTCCTCTCGCGCATCAGCGCCACGCAGGCTGGGGCCATTGGTGAGGCCGGCGCCATCGTGGGCGAAACGATAGCACAAGGCGGATTGACGCACACTTTCGGAAGCGGTCATTCGGCGGCAATCGCATACGAGGCGCACGGGCGTGCCGGGGGGCTTGCGCCCGTGAGCGCGATTATTGACCCGCTCAGGGGGCTGGCCGAAAAGGTCGAGGGCTATGGGCGGGCGCTTCTGGCGCCGGTCAGGCTGAGCGAGCGCGATTGCATGATCGTCATCTCCAATTCGGGCCGCAATGCGCTCCCGATCGAGGTTGCGATGGCGGCGCGTGAAAAGGGGCTGAAGGTGGTAGCGATCACTTCGCTCGCGCATTCCCGGTCGGTTTCCTCGCGGCATTCTAGTGGAAAACGGCTGTTCGAGCTTGCCGATGTTGTCCTCGACAATATGGGCGACCCGGGCGACGCCTGCGTTACGGTGCAGGGTCTTAACATCCCGGTCGGACCAACGTCCACCATCACCGGAGCCTACCTCATGAACGAAGTTATGATAGCTGCGGTCGAGTGGCTGGTGAAGAACAATGTTGAGCCGCCCGTCTTCAAGAGCGCCAACCTCGACGGCTCCTCCGAGCACAACGCGGCCCTGCGCCGCAGGTATCAGGCGCCGCGAATCTTGTGGTGACCACAGGGCGCGAGGATAATTAGGTGATAGAATCGGGTGATATCGGCGTGCCCCCTTCGGCAGACTTATACACGGCTCTCCCAAATTGCACAACGCGCATTCCCTCCTCGGCGCTGAGATAAGGCGGCTTGTCGTCAAGAATGCAATCAATGAAGTGGTGCGCGCACCGTATGAATCCGTCTTCCCACTCTGCGGGGATATCGTTGTAGCAGTGTGTTTTGCCGTCGCGGTACATGATCAGTGGAGCGATCTTCATCAATCCCCCGGTCAGTCGGGTGACCCAGATTATGCCTTTGGAACCCGTGATCTCCACCCGCTCTTCGACCGGATAATATTTTGTGTCGATTATGAGTTCCGGCGCATAGGTCGCGTCGAGGATGCCGTAGCGCTGGCCTTCTTTGTGTCTCCACATGACGGTCGCCGGAGTGTCGAGAAACATTCCGGGGTTTTCGATGAATGCCGACACTTTCTCTATCGGCCCGCCAAAGAATATCGCGAGCGCGTATTTGTGGTGCATGTCATCGAACATCGTGCCGCCGCCGACTCGTTCCTGGTTGAATTTCCATTCCCATGAGGTCGAGGTCAGCTCCCAGCCGCACTGAAGCGAACCGCTCGTTGTGCGCAATCGGATCATCGAGACATCGCCGATTTCGCCCGCATCAATCAACTCCTTCGCTCTTGCAACCGGCGGATAGAAAGGATAACACTCGAACACTTGGAACTTGCGCTTTGCACGCTTGGCCGCCTGTATCATCGCGGCACATTCCTCAGCGGTGCGGGCCATGGGTTTCTGGACGGAGACGTGCTTGCCCGCTTCGAGCGCGTCAACAACCATTTGCTTGTGCAGGTCATGCGGCGTTATTATCATCACTATGTCTACGGCCTTATCATCCAATAGCTTCCTGTAGTCGCTGTAGACCTTCTCCGCTTTCCATTCGGCGGCTCGCTGTTGGACCCGCTCGGCGTTCGGGTCGGCAACCGCATGGATCGTGCAACGTTCGTCTGTGCGAAAGCCCCATGTAGTAAGCCCCGATATCTCGCCGCAGCCGATCACTCCCACTCTCAGTCTATCGGTCATCGTGACGCCTCCTCGTCAATGAAGAATGCCTTTGTTGCGAACACTGCGGGTGATTCGTGCAAAGATGATTATATAGGACGCGCACTCCGCAAGGGAAATGGCAGAGGCAAATGGTCAACTCCCGCCGTTCGCCTCTTGACGGTGTGAGGAACATGATTGTATAGTGTGGCATCCGACTTCGCAGCGCCGCAGTGGGCATGTGAAGCAACAATGCTCGAAAGGAGAATCGCCATGTCGAAGAAATGGAAGCTTCCCCCAGCGGGCGGCCACCTGGACCTGGCCGACGGCATCTATTTTCAGAATATGACTATGAAAGAGGTGCAGGAGAGGCTCAAGAAAAGCGACCTGATCATAATCCCCATTGGTTCGACCGAAGCCCATGGCCCGCACGCCTGCTATGGAGAAGACACCTTCCTCGTCACGCGCATGGCGGAAGCCGTGGCGATGAGAGTCGGCTGCACCGTCGCGCAACCCGTCTGGTACGGCTCGCATCCATACCACCACATCGGCATGCCCGGCACGATCCCGATTGACGAGGAGACTTTTACTGCCACCATCTCCCAGGTCATGGCCGGGTTCTGGAACGCCGGCTTTCGCAAGCAGATTCTTCTCAATGGCCACGGTCAGGAGTACGTGATCCCGACCGCGATCCATCGCTTCACCAAGCGGTTCCAGGTGCCCGGCGTGTTCGTCAACCTGAATTGGTACTACGCAATTCCGCAATGGGTCAGAGACAAGGAGCACGGCGGGCCTTTTGAGACACCGTTCATCCACGCCGACGAGGTCGAAACCAGTTTTTCACTGGCGCTCTTTCCGGAGATGATTCGGATGGAGGACGCCGTGGACACCAAGCCGAGGGGATACCTGCCACCGGGACACCAGGACAAGGCCGGCAACGTCTACCAATTGCCGATTCCCTGGTACGCGCAAGCCGGGCTGGGGCCGATCGAACTGTCCGCAACACCCGAGGGGTGCGTCGGCAAGGCGACTCTGGCTGAAGGCAAGAAGGCGATTCCCGGCGTCGAGGCGCTTCTGGACTACATGGAGAAACTGGTCGGCGACATTATGAAGAAATGGCCTGCCGGAAAGCTGCCGCCCGTCGAAGAGGTCACCCAGCGTTTCACGGATGAAGAACTCAAGGCTTATTTGAAAGGTCCATTGAAGAAGGGGGGCAAACACATCTACTGCATCGCCTGGCCGGCGTATTGACTGGAGAAAGAACGTTTTATCCTGACAAGGGCCGGGCGCATTGCCCCGAGCGTCACGCGATATCGAGGACGCAAAAAACCCCTCTTGCGGCGTGCAATCGTCTTGGGTCCGAAGCTTCCCCTTCGGCAGGCGCCTTGTCGTTGAAGAGGAGCTATTCTATAAGGAGAGCTATTCTTTTTGGTTGCGGGGGCTGGATTTGAACCAGCGGCCTTTGGGTTATGAGCCCAACGAGCTACCTGACTGCTCCACCCCGCGAACCTATAATACCAACTGCAACTCCGGTTTGTCAAGACCCGAAAAGCCTTGACGGTAATGTAAGATTTCTTGTGCAAAAAAGGGGCCATGAGGTAGCATCTTGGGTTG
>CAZEBC010000112.1:0-13355 GCA_964510165.1 uncultured bacterium | reverse complement strand
TTGGCTCCCCGGGCCGGACTCGAACCAGCGACATGGTGGTTAACAGCCACCCGCTCTACCGACTGAGCTACCGGGGAATGGTTTCTCAGGCAACTTTCACCCTTCGATATAAGAGCAATTATATGCATAATCGGGTGGTTTGTCAAGGTTTGCGGGAACATGCGAAAGGGTTAGGGAGTGCAAAAAAGGTTAACGCTTGTCCAAGTCGGCCCTCGCTCAGTTTGTGACAAAAGTCAGGGCTTTCTTCCGTATTCCATGTTATAGTTAAACCGGATGTGAGATGAGTTTTCTTGACCTGCGCATATCGGGTGGAGTAATATAGTCACGTCACCCAGCGCGCGGAGGGTCCCGAAGTGATTGAAGTCCGTAACCTTACCTTTAGATATAACAGCCACGTTGTGCTCGACAATGTTTCGTTTGAGATGAAATCAAACGAGACGACGGTCGTCATCGGCCGAAGCGGAGTGGGCAAGAGCACGATGTTGAGATGCATTCTTGGTCTCGAAAGGCCGGAATCGGGCAGCATCATTGTAGAGGGGACCGATATCACCGGGATAAGCGAGAGGGACCTAAACGATCTCAGGCGCGATTTTGGCATGTTGTTTCAGAGCGCGGCCTTGTTCAACTCGATGACCGTCGGCGAGAACGTTGCGTTTCCGATCCGCCAGCACAGGAACTACGACGAGCGCAAGACCGGGGAAATCGTCAAGGAGAAGCTCAGATTGGTCGGTCTCGAGGGTTGTGAGGATATGATGCCCTCGGAACTGAGCGGCGGAATGAAGAAGCGCGCCGGACTGGCCAGGGCTCTGGCGCTCGACCCGAAGTATATGTTTTTCGATGAGCCCATCGCAGGGCTTGACCCGATAATCGCCAATGAGATTGACGAACTGATCCTGAACCTGAAGAAGATGTCCGGCATGACCATGATGATCGTGACGCACGAACTCTTGCATGGTTTCAAAGTCGCGGACAAGGTCATTATGCTCCATGAGGGCAAGAAGATAGCCGATGGCACCCCCTGGGAGATAATGCAGAGCGAAGACGAGCTTGTACAGCAGTTCCTGAGAGGACTTCCCCGTTTCAACTCGGTAACAGGATGACCAGAAGAGACTCCCGCGCGCGGCTGCGTAGAGAAGCTCGCTCATGTGTCCGCGCTACGTTTGTGGTGTTCTTATCTCTCATGCTTTTCCTTTCGCTCCCCTCCCCTGCCCCCCGTGCCGCCGAGGAATCCGCCGGAGAAACGGAACTAGTTGTCACGAAAGGACTCTGGCCGATTCTCTCATGGGAGGAAACCGACACATGGCGGCAATTCAGTTTCAGGCCGTTCTATGTAAGTCGAGAATCGAGAGATAAATCTGAAAAACGGGTGCAGTTCCTATATCCCATCTATCTCTATAAGCGAAATGAGCAGGACGTTACCGTGCGGATTTTCCCGCTTTACTCATATTGGAAGGACGTGTATGAATACGAAGAGGGAGTGGAAACCGAAACCGATTACATGTTATTCCCGATCCTGTTCGGAGGCGAATCCACCGAAGAGGGAAGCTATTCTGCCGTATTCCCAATCGCTGGCAAGCTGAACCATTTTCTTGGGCGGGACGAAATCAGGTTTTATCTTTTTCCTCTCTACATGGAATACACCAAAGACGAACTTCACCAGCGCAATTATCTCTGGCCGATACTGTCGTTTTCGGAAGGCGGCGGGTATGACGGATTCCGCCTGTGGCCGCTATTCGGGCATTTCGAAAAGGAAGGTGAATACCGGAAGGAATTCGCGTTGTGGCCGATTTATCATCACCAGACCTTCGACCTCGACAAGGACCAGAGCGGCGAGCGTACGCTCGTTTTCCCTTTCTATGGGCGGGAAACGAGCGCCCGGAGGGACTATTGGGCGGTGCTCTGGCCTTTCTTCACGTACGAAGATAATTTCGCCAAGAACTATCAGGAGCGCTGGATGCCGTGGCCTTTCATCGCGACCACAAGGGGAGAGGTCTATCGCACTCGGGTGTGGCCGCTCTACGGCTACACGCGGGCCGCAGACTCGGAGAAGCGGTTTGTACTTTGGCCGTTCTGGAATCAGAATATCATTGAATTGGAAGAGGACATCGAGCGCCACGAGACGTTCCTGGTGCCGGTATGGTCATCAAAAAGCGATATTTCCGCGTCGAAAGGCGTGATAAGACACAAGCACAAGTTGTGGCCGCTGTGGAAGTTCCGCCGCACAGAGGACGGCGCCACCTATTTCAGGATGCTCTCGTTGTTATGGTTTGACGACGCTATTGATTTCGAGCGGCAGTACTCGCCTTTGTGGACTATCTATGAGCGGGAGACGACGGCCACGGGCGCTTCGCGCACCTACGCATTGTGGCGGCTCTACCGCCACGAGGAGAAGGACGGAATGTCCAAAACGCATATCCCCCTTCTGTACTCGTCGAGCGAGGACATAGAACAAGGCGGGAGAAACATGAAAATACTCGGCGGGCTCTTCGGGACGAGCAGGACAGAAACACAGCGTACTCTGCAGATGTTATACTTTATACGGTTGCCGTATTAGTCTTTAACCCGGCGGAGGTTGAGGGACCGAGATGAAAAGACTTCTGGAGTACCTTGGCGCCGGCCTGATCTGTTTTCTTGAAGCCACCGGCGAGATCCTTATACTGTTTTGGAAGACGCTGCTCAGTTGCCGAAGAGCGTTGAAGAGCCGGTCGGCCATCTTCAAGCAAATGGCCTTCATGGGAGTGGGCACGCTTCCCATTGCGATGCTGATGGGCTTCTTTGTGGGCATGGTGCTGGCGTTGCAGACCGGCTATCAATTAATGCAGTTCAACCTGCAAAGCATAATTGGCGCAATCGTGGGAGTTTCGATGGCGAAGGAACTCGCGCCGGTATTGACGGGTTACCTTGTAGCCGGTCGTGTGGGCGCTGCGATCACGGCGGAGATAGGCACGATGGAGGTCTCCGAGGAGATAGACGCCCTCAAGGTGATGGGTGTGGATCCCGTATACTATCTTTCGATGCCCCGTCTGGTGGCGGCCGTTCTTATGGTACCGATCATCGTGATCTATGTGAACCTGATCGGCATACTCGGGGGCGCCCTGATATCGGCGACGTACGTAGGGGTTGGCGTTCAAAGCTATTTTGACAATCTGTTCAACTCACTCACGTTTGATGAGGTGTTTCGAGGTCTCATCAAGTCAATGTTTTTCGGGGGCATCGTTGCGATCATCGGTTGCTATAAGGGTTTCAAGACGACCGGCGGCGCTGAGGGCGTAGGCCGATACACCACCCAGTCGGTCGTCCTGTCGATTGTCCTTATTGTGGTATTCGATTATTTCCTCTCCAGGATATTGCTGGTGTTCTGACGGTTTGCGAAAGGGGGTCTTCTTGCCCATGTCAAAGGAAATGAAAGTTGGTCTCTTCTTCGTCATTGGCATGCTTATCCTCGGAGGATTGACGTTCTATGCGGGCGGGCTTGACGATTGGATAAAGAAGAGATACACGATTCGCGGCTACTTCGACAAAGTGGACGGGCTCGAAGAGGAGGACCGCGTGACGCTCGCCGGGGTCGAAGTCGGTGAGGTCAGGGGCATGCGCGTAACCGAGGGGCGCGTGGAAGTGGTCATGGCGATAGACCGCGACGCGCTTCTGCGCGAGGACTCGGTCGCCCGCATCGAAAGCGAGAGCCTGCTCGGCGGGAAGTACATAAACGTGACGGTCGGGTCCCCCCAATCCGCGAGGCTTGAGGACGGCGACACGATTAGGACCGAAGAGGCGGCCGACCTCACACGGATGCTCCAGAATGTCGCTGACGTGGCAGAAGATGTCCGCGTATTCGTGCGCAACTTCAACGAAAACCAAGAACAACTCATTGGGGATCTCCAGGACATTCTCGGCGAAAACCGCGAGAATATTCGGACCACGTTTGAGTCGCTGTCCCGGATAACGACCGAGAACGAGGAGGATTTGAGGAAGATTATCGCTTCGCTGCGCGACGCCGCCCCGCAATTGGAGCAGACCACCGAAAGCATCAACAAGATAGCTCAGAGAATCGAACGAGGCGAGGGCACCATTGGCAAGCTCGTGCAGGATGAGAACCTGTACAACGACCTGAGGGACCTGTCTGCCAGCCTGCGTGAAGCCTCAGGAACAATGACCCGCATCCTCGGCGACAACGAAGAAGACATAAGGGCGACCATTGTGTCGCTGAGAGAAGCCGCCCCCAAGATCGAGGCAACCTTGACGAGAGTGGACTCGATCACCGAGAAGATAGAGAAGGGTGAGGGTACGATCGGAAAACTCGTGCAGGACGACACGCTTTACAAAGAGGCCACCCGCATGTTCAAGGAATCGCGTCACGCCGCCGAAGACGTCCGAGAGCAGGTGCCCATCATCACGTTTACGAGTGTTCTTTTCGCCGCGTTCCAATGATTCTCGGTGCGGTTGCATTCGACTGGCAATCCGGACCGCAAAGGTGGTATTATCTAGCTGTCCCAGACGATCGGTTATTTCGGGACATCCCGCTCGGCGCGGGAGATGCTGACCCTAAATAACCCTGAGCTGTCGCTCTCCCGCCCTGTATGCCCTTTCAATGCTCTTGTTCCAAAGGAGGACCCGATGGATAACCTGACCAAAGCCGTGGTGGATACACTGCTCGATTGGGGAGCGGACCTGGTTGGAATCGCGCCTGTCGAACGGTTCGCCAATGCCCCGGAGGGCCACAAACCGACGGATTTCCTGCCTGAATGCAGGTCCGTCATCTCGATAGGCCTGCATATCTTCCAGGGCATGGCTGACGTGTGGGGCGAGTACGACCAGCCGGGAAAAACGATTACGCCATATCTCTTCTACGGCTACGGCCTGACCAACATTGAAAGTTCCAGGATGGTCAATCGAATGGCCAAACTGCTGGAATACGAGGGTTACAAGACGCTCTGTTTTCTGCCCACATGGGTCACCAGTTTCTACAAGTATCTCGAGGAAACCCTTGCCACGAACAAGGTGCGCGCCGAATTTTCACACAGGCACGCGGCAGCGGCCGCGGGCATCGTGGACCTGGGATGGAATGGCCTGGGGCTTTCGCCCGAGTTCGGCTCGATGCAGAGATTCAATTCCGTATTGACCTCGGCGGAATTGGAGCCCACACCGCTTTGGAGTGGTCCGGCGCTGTGTCGCCCGAAAGATTGCGGGATGAAATGCGTGCGCCTGTGTCCTGCCGGCGCGTTTTCCGAAACGGAAAGCCAGTCGCTTACCATCGCCGGAAAGACAATCGCGTATTCAACGCACGACAACATCCGATGCGCATATGGGATTCATGCCATGGTGAAAGGCTCTGGCGGTCGGACCGACATGAAAATCCCCGATGGTCCCGGCCAGCCGATGCACTTTTATTCGGAGCTGCACGGCGACAACATCCACATGTTCGACAGGGGAATGCTGGATAACTGCTTCGGTATTATCTGCGGCGACTTCTGTGGAAAATGCCTGCACCATTGCCCCTCGAAGAAACTGACCGCGAAGGACATGAAGGATTACGATTTGTCGGCGAGGTTCAGTTCTCTCAATGCAAGGGGCCTGAATCGAGAACGCAAGCAGCGCAGTTGATTGATACTATTTCCGCTTCTCGATCGGGACGAACGGGCGCCGCTGCATTCCCGTGTAAATCTGGCCGGGCCGGATGATGCGGTTTTCGGGATCGTCGAATGCTTCCTTCCAATGAGCGATCCATCCTGGAAGCCTGCCGATGGCAAACATGACCGGGAACATCTCGGCGGGAAGCCCGAGCGCCGAAAATATTATGCAACTGTAGAAATCTACGTTCGGGTACAGGCGTCGTTCTATGAAGTAGTCATCCCTGAGGGCCGCTTCCTCGAGTTTCTTGGCGATCTCAAGGAGGGGGTCGTGCACACCGAGGATGTCGAGCACGACGTCGCAGGCTTCCTTGCAGATTCGGGCGCGAGGGTCGTAATTCTTGTACACTCGATGTCCGAATCCCGGCAGCATGAACTTCTTCTTTGAATCCTTGGCCATTCGCACGTACTTCTGCACATCGTCGCCGTCGGAATGGATGCGCTGAAGAAGCCTGAGCACGTCCTGGTTGGCGCCGCCATGGCGCGGGCCGGAGAGGGCATTGACGCCAGCGGATATCGAAACAAAGATATTGGCGCCGCTGCTGCCGACCGTCCGCACTGTCGTCGTGGAGCAGTTCTGCTCGTGGTCGGCATGAAGGATGAGTATCTTGTTGAGCACTTTGACGAGGCGATCGTTTATCTCGTAGCGTTTGTTCGGGCGGTCGAACAGCATGTAAAGCAGGTTGGCGCAGTAGCTGAGGTCGTCCTGCGGATACTCGTAGGGCTCGCCCCGCTTCTTCTTGTATGAGAACGCGGCAATCGTCTTGATCTTTGCCAGAAGCGACGTGCTTGCAACCTCGAAAGCCTCTTCCGTCGGCCTTTTTAAATCTTCTTGGTGGTAAGTCGAAAGGGCGATAATCATCGAAGAAAGCATTGCCATCGGGTCGGCATACGAAGGGAACCCCTCGAAGTAGTGCTTCATGTCCTCGTGAATATTTGAAAGATGG
Organism: uncultured bacterium; assembly: GCA_964510165.1. Lineage (GTDB taxonomy): Bacteria > Abyssobacteria > SURF-5 > SURF-5 > SURF-5 > CAZEBC01. The sequence goes on along the minus strand of CAZEBC010000112.1, from coordinate 6,781 downwards.
GTGAGCTGCCGCGAGAATGCTGTCCGCTCGGACTGGGTGGGCAGATGCCCCTTGACAAGCAGATAGGCGGTTTCAACAAATGTGGTGTTCTCCGCCAACTCCTCGATGGGATAACCGCGGTACAGTAGAATCCCCTTCTCACCGTCGACGAAGCTGATTGCGCTCCGACAAGTGGCGACATCGGCCAGGCCGGGATTGAACGCCTTGACCCCGGCGTTCTTGTAGAGGTCGGAGATGTCGATATTGACGGACCCGTCGTTGCCCTCGTAAACAGGCAACTTCAATTGCTGCCCATCGATTTCCAGAGTGCAGGTCTTCTGCTTGGCTGCGGGTTTGGTTTTGGGCGCTTTGTTCTTGCTGATTCGTTTTGCCATAATCTATCGGCCCTCAGAGGTGGAGTGATGGTCATAGTTACGGTAGCTATCTCAAATTAACAATCTCCTCGGCTTTTGTCAAGGCAGTTGTCGAAATCGTTACTTTTGGGATACAAACGTCCGAATGGCATCAAAGTAGGTCTTGGCGCCAAGCAGGAGCAGGTCGTTATGTCCGGCGCCCGGTATGATGACCAGCCGCTTGTCTCGCGCTCGACAATGGTCAAAGAGGGTCTTGCCATGTTCCACGGGGATAATCTGATCGGCCTCGCCGTGAATGATCAGCGTGGGAATCTGCACCTTTTCCATCTTTACGGCATTGTCAAACCCTGAGACCCCGCCTTGAAGGGTGTGAGGCAGAGGCCCGCCCAGCCGCTCGATAAGGCCGAGAGCGGAAGCAAACCCGCTCTCGATGATGAGTCCGCTGACTCCGCCGTCCGCGCCGGTTACGATCTCAAGAGCAGCCGCGCTTCCGAGCGAACGCCCCATGATGATCACCCGCGACGGGTTGAGCCCGCGCTCAGACACGACATCGACGAGCAAGCGATATAACACCAGAGCGTCATCAAGCAACGCGGAAGCGGTGGGAGTTCCGTCGCTCTTGCCGTAACCCCGATAATCCGCGACGAGGAGCGAAAGCCCCACTTGTCCGTAAATCTGCGCGAGGTCGTCGTAATCCGAAGCGATCTCGCCGTTGCCGTGAAAGAGAAGCAGTAAGGGCGATTCACGGCCAGATGCGTACAATCGGCCGCCTACCCGAATACCCGGCGCAACCGGAAAGAAAACATCTAACTCATCGTTCGGATACGGGTCACGGCGCGGATAAAACATGATACTCAGCGCGATAGGCTGGTCGAGCAGGCTGCAGTCAGGGCGAGACATGGTTTTAGCCTTAGTGGAGTAGTTGAATCATGAATAAATCACGAGGTCTTCCAATCTTTCGGGGGCTTCGGTCAGCTTCAGGTTACCGGTGTCGGTTATCAAGACGGTATCGGAATGGCGGAAGCCCCCAAGGCCCTCCATGTATATGCCAGGCTCGATGCTGATTAGCATCCTTGGAACAAGCTCTCTCTCATCTCCAAGCGCCACGTACGGCGCCTCATGGCCGGTAATGCCGAATCCATGACCGGTGCGATGGAGAATGCGGTCGCCATACCCCGCGTCCGCAATCACCTTCCTCACCTTCTTATCGATTTCGCTCAGGACAGCGCCAGGTTTGGCAAGTGCATAGGCGAGGGCGCGCGCTTCCATCGAGACCTCGAATGGCCCGCGCGCGCCATCCGGCACATGTCCGAGGAAAAAGGTTCGCTCGAGTTCGACGCCATATCCGTCAAACTGCCCGCCGACTCCGGAGACGTGCGGACCGCCTTCCTCCATGGCGATGAATGGGGTTGGCACGAAATGGGGATCGTGAGATTTCGAAGGCGGAAGCACCGCCGCTCCAACCTTAGTCACGTAGTAATTGAAGTCCGGGATATCGCCCAGGAGGCGCTCCATCAGGAATCGTTGGACTTCGGTGAATATGAGGGCCTCGAGGACACCCGGCCTCGCGATCGCGAGCAGTTTCTTATGGCCTTCGCTTATGATCTGGCAGGCGTGAATGGTACGTCCGATCTCATAATCCGTCTTGACGAGGCGCGCCTCATCTATGATATCGGTCATGACGATTTCACCGGGTGTCCGCTTCGATATGAATAGCGGCATGGCCGATTCGACTCCGACGCGCGAACGTTTGCCGATCAGCGGGGCATACACGTCGAACCAGTTCTTTCCTTTCGGGGCAGGGAATTCGTAATAGGTTGCGTACTCCAACGGCAGACGGGCGCGCGCCCTGACATGCGTTGTTTCGAGGAGTGGACACACCATTTTCGGCGCTCCCTCCTTCGGGATCACGAGGATGAACGGGCGCTCGTGCACATAGTTGGCGAAATTCGTCAAGTAATAAATGTTGACGGGATCGAAGCAGACATACCAGTCGAGCGCCTCGTTCTCCATCAGGGCCCTGACCCTCTTAAGCCGGCTCTCGAGTTCCTCCTGGGATGGGGGTGAAGTGATCGGTTTCAACTCGACCATGAACTCCTCCGGCTTTCGACAGCGAAAATGAGATTAACGGAATGTCTTCTTCTGAGCGTGAACGCCTCAGAACTCGAATTTCTCAAGCATCGCCCTGTGTAGGAGATGCTCCCAATCGTAATCAACCCGCGCCTGGAGTTCCTCTTTCTGACGAGCCGTAAGGTGAGAGAAACGGCCCTGCATCGTGAGATATTCGGCTACCGGCCTGCCCTCGGGCTCGATGTTGATTACATAATCCTCGCCGTCAAACACCTCATAAATCGGGAACACTTTGGAATGCACGGCCAGACGGGCAAGCTTCACCGTCAAGTCGGACGAATACTTCCATCCCGACGGACACGGCGCCAGCACATGGATGAATTTCGTCCCCTTGATGTCTTTGGCCTTTTGGAATTTCTTCCTCAAGTCGTCCGGGAACCCGATCGAGGCCGTGGCGACGTACGGGATTTTGTGCCCCGCCAGTATCTGCACGATGTCCTTCTTCGGCGTTTCCTTCGGGTAAAGCTCCGGGGTGGTGGTCGTCCATGCGCGCATCGGGGTCGCAGAACTGCGCTGGATGCCGGTGTTCATGTAAGCCTCATTATCATAACAACAATAGATGATGTTATCGTTGCGCTCCACCGCTCCCGAGAGCGACTGCAATCCGATATCGAACGTGCCGCCGTCGCCCGCCCAGGTAAGGACATTGATGTCGCTCTTGCCCTGCATGTCGAGCGCGGCGCGTATTCCCGATGCCGTCGAGCCGCCTGTCTCGAAGGCCGCGTGGAATACCGGAACCTTGAGCGCGGAGTACGGATACGGTCCGGCGATGACGGACCAACAGCATGCGGGTATCACAACGACGGTCTGCGGCCCGAGCGCCCTCAGCGCATGCCGCATCGCGATGACCGCGCCGCATCCCTGGCAGGCGTAATGCCCGGAGCACACCAACTCGTCATCCCGGATTCTCTGGTTCATGCCTTCAGCCCTATCCACTCGATCTCCCGCGCGGGAACGTCAAGCTCATATGCCGTCATGAAAGCCTTCTCTATGGCGGCGGGGGTGATGTCTCTTCCGCCCAGGCCCGCGATGAAGCCGAAAACATGCGGCCGCCTTTCTTCGTTGCACAGCGCGGCCTTGAGTTCCTGCGCGAAGATGCCGCCCTGCCCGAAGGAAATATTGCGGTCAATAACTGCGACCTTCTCGCAGGCCCGCAGAGCCTCTCGCAGTTTGCGCGCCGGAAACGGGCGGAACATGCGGATATTTATCTGGCCCACTGCCATTCCCTGCTCGCGCAGTTTGTCGATGACGATTCGGGCTGTGCTCGATACCGTGCCGGACGAGATGAGTATCAACTCGGCATCGTCGCGCCGGTATTCTTCGATGACATCGTACCGCCTTCCGAAAACGGAATCAAACTCCCCATAGATTCTCGGAAGAATTTCATGCACCTGCTCGGTAGCGCTTTCGATTTGCTCCCGCATCTCCATGTAATACTCCGATGTGGTCAACGAACCGAACGCCAGCGGCTTGTCCACATCGAGCTTCACCTCGGGTGCATACGGCGGCAGGAACGCATCCACCTGGTCCTGCCCGGGGATATCCACCGCCTCATAGGTGTGGGACAGGTAGAATGCGTCATACACCACCATTGCCGGAAGCGACACGCATTCGGCCAAACGGTAGGCAATCAGGATCGAATCGAGTATCTCCTGGTTGCTCGTACAGTAGAATTGGAGCCAGCCCGTGTCGCGCTGCGCGAGAGAGTCCGACTGGTCGGCCCAGATGTTCCAGCCCGGCGCAAGCGCGCGATTGACCTCCGCCAGCACGACGGGCAGCCTTGCCCCGGCGGCCCAATGAAGCATCTCGTGCATAAGCGCAAGACCTTGCGACGACGTCGCGGTGAATGCGCGGCTGCCCGCCGCTGACGCCCCGATGCAGCATGCCATCGCCGAGTGTTCCGACTCCACCTTAATGAACTTCGCCCGGAGCTTGCCCTCGGCGCACATGTTCGAGAGCTCCTCGACCACCTGGGTCTGAGGCGTGATGGGGTACGCCGCGATCACCTGCGCGCGGGCAAGCCTCACCGCATGCGATACGGCGTGGTTTCCCATTATGACTTTTTTCATTTATCTTCCTCAGCTATCGACATGGCGTTGCGTGGACACTCATGCACGCATATGCCGCAGCCCTTGCAGTAGTCGTAATCGATAGAGTACGCGCCGTCATCCGATTTCCTGACCGCGATATCGGGACACAGATCAAAGCAGTTGTCGCACGAGATGCACGCGCCGCAATGGAAACAACGCTGAGCCTCTTCCAAGGCCGCATTGGTCTCCAACCCGAGGCAGACTTCGGTGAAAGTGTTCTGCCGTTCGTTAAGGGGCAGCTTCGGTATCCGCGCGCGAGGTCGGCGAATGAAGTAATCGGTGTTTATGTCCTCGAACTTGACGATTGATCCTTCGATGACGCCTGCCGGGTCTTCTCCGGAACCACCGAGAGAGCGGTCGATCGCCAACGCCGCGCGACGGCCCGAGCCGATGGCGTGAGCGACGGTCCTCTTCCGATTGACAAGGTCGCCTCCGAAGAACACATTCGGCGATTTCGCCGCAATTGTAGGGGCACCCCTATGTGGGCGCCCGGGCGGCCACACAGGGCCGCCCCTACGACCAAATACCGAATTACGGGACAATCTGTTGTCCGGCTCTTCGCCTATTGCAACGATGACTGTGTTGGCTTCAACGAGAAAATTGGAGCCTTTGACGGGAACGGCTTTCCTGCGCCCGTCTTCGCCGACTTCGCCCGGCTGGTTGCGCGCGCATTCCACAAGAATCGGGCGCTCGTTCTCGCGCATTATCTCCAAAGGCTCTGCCAGGAATCTAATGGCCACGCCTTCGCGCTCGGCCTCCTCGATCTCCGGCGGATAGGCGGGCATCTCCTCCCGGGTGCGGCGATAGACGATAGTCGGCGTCGCTCCCACGCGGAGCGCCGCGCGGGCGGCATCAATGGCCGCGTTGCCGCCTCCCACGATGAGAACCTTGCCGTGAAGCTCCGGAGCGGCGCCTCCGTTGACAAGCTTTAGAAACTCGAGCGCGCTCATGACGCCTTCGCCCGCCTCGCCCGGAATTCCAAGTTTCCTGCTCACGGCGAGGCCTGTCGCCACGAACACCGCGTCGTAAGTCGCGCAAAGCTTCTCGAAATCCTCGATGCGCGCACCCATGCGAGCCTCTATTCCGAGCGCGAGGATGTCTTCTATCTCTTCGTTCAGAATATCTTTGGGCAGACGATATGCGGGAATACCATATCTGAGAAGTCCGCCAAGCTCGGCTTCCACCTCGTAGATGGTCACCTCATACCCGCGCAACGCCAGATGGTACGCGCACGACAGGCCCGCCGGTCCGGAGCCGACCACCCCCACCCGCTTCCCGGTCTTTTTCAATTTCGGACACTTCTCTCTGCCTATGGACCCGGCACTGTCGGAAACGAATCGTTCAAGCGAATGGATTGCAACGGGCCGGTCGTAGTGGCCGCGATTGCAGTCGGCCTCGCACGGATGAAAGCACACCCTGCCGCACACACGGGGCAGCGGATTGACACTCTTGATGAGGCGCCATGCGTCCACATACCGCTCTTGTTCGAACAGTCGGATCCATTGCTCGACTCGCTCGCCCGCCGGACAGGCCGCTATGCAGGGCGCGAGCTTTGCCTCGTAGCTCGGCTTCAAATAGCGCCAACTACCCGTCCGATTGTTGAGCACTCCCGCCTCGGATATGGGGGAAACCGGCCTCGTTTTGGACTCCGGGTTATTCATCTTTCGTATGCTCTGTCTTTGCAAATGATTCGCGGGCGGCGGCGGCGTTTTCTTCGGCGTTCTTGGGCACGCCCTCGCGTATGCACTCCGTCACCGACTCTATGCTCACCAGACCGGTCGCCTTGGCGAACGCCCCCAGGATCGCTGTGTTCACAATTGGATTCGTCTGAGTGCCCAGACCGTGACGCACCGCAATCTCGGTCGCGTTCACCCCTGCAATCGAGATATCCTTGAACTCCTCGAATTCATGCCGCGGGCTATTGATTATCATCATGCCGCCATTCTTGAGGCCGTCCGTCACTCCCACTTCATGCAGAAGCGTCGGGTCCAGCACGACAACGATATCCGGCTCATAGATGTTGCTTCTTAGGAATATGGGCGCATCATCGACCCTCGTAAACGCCATCACCGGCGCGCCGCGCCTCTCGACGCCAAACGCGGGAAACGACTGCACATGCTTGCCCTCCCGGAAGAAGGCGTCGGCCAGGATTTTCGCGGCGACCACCGCTCCTTGGCCGCCCCTGCCGTGAAACCTGATCTCTATCAT
>CAZEBC010000111.1:0-13379 GCA_964510165.1 uncultured bacterium | reverse complement strand
AGGACAGGAGGCGGTTCACGGTCACGGAGAAGGGGATCGTGGTGATCCCGAAGGGCAATGTTCTCGCGTCTGCACAGTTCACCATTCCCACTACACGGGAAAGGCGCGGACGACACGCTATCGTCACCCGATAGCGTTTAATGCATGAAAGGGTAACCAAATGACAACAACAAGCCAGGTTGATCTGCTGCTGGAACTGCATAGGCTGGAGTCCGGCTGCAAGGGCTCAAACGGGGCCGATTCCGAGAAACTCGTCACCCATCTGGACCCATCTCTCCGAAGGCGATACCGAAACCTGAAGGAGCGCAAAGGCAGCGGAGTCGCCGTCATGCGTGACAGCCAATGCAGTGCGTGCCGGATGATCTACCCGGCGACACACGCGATGTTGCGTTACAAGAATTCAGTCACGTGCTGCGAATTCTGCGGCCGAATTCTCGTTGTCAGCGACAAATCGTAAGGAACGAGCGTACCACATGGACGGGGTCCCGGAACAGACAAAGGATGCGAGGGCATCGATGCATCTTCAACGCAAGGTCTCCGAGCAGAATAGTGCCGGGCCATTGGAGCAGCCTGCCGCGCGTTCGTGGAGCTGGAAGGAGATGCTCAGTTTCGGGCCTGATCAGACACAGAATGTGCTCGTTCTGGATCGAGACCGAGAGGAATCGTCGCTTATTGTCGAGGCAGCAAGGAAGTGCGGCGCCCGGGTGACTGCCCTGGACAATACCGCCCAGGCCGTGGCCAGCATGCGTGAATGTGCATATGACGTCGTTTTTGCGGACCTCGGCGCTCCGGGAATCGACAACTGCGAACTGCTCGCCATCGCCAGGGATATCTCCCCGGAGACGGAGATTTTCGTTGTGGCTTCGACAGGCAACGTTGACCTCGCTGTCGAATGCATTAAACGGGGCGCCGAGGGCTTCATCCTTAGGCCCGGGCTCGCCAAACAGGTGGCTGTGGCCATGTCGAAGGCGCGCGACCGGAAATGCCTCAAGCGGCTCGCCCACGTTGATGGATTGACCTCGTTGTTCAACCGACGGACGTTCGAGCATTTCCTTGCTCAAGAGTGTCACCGTTGCGAGCGGTGCAGACGCTCGTTCGGACTTCTCATATTGGACGTGGATGGTTTCAAGACATACAACGACTTGAACGGTCACCTCATCGGGGACATCGCGCTCATAAAGCTCGGCCGCCTGCTGAAGGAGAGCACGCGGGCCTCGGATATAGCCGCCCGGTTCGGCGGCGACGAATTTGCCGTGCTCTTGACCGAGATCAGCGTGCCGGAGGCGTTGGTGAGAGCCAATCTCATCAGGCAGCGCGTTTCAACGACTCAGTTTCAGTATGAGAACAACCTGCCCCAGAGGAAGTTGACGGTAAGCATTGGACTGGCGGTCTTCCCCGTACACGGCGACAACGCCCTTGCAATAATAAAGCACGCCGACAATGCGCTCTACCAGGCCAAAGCCCAGGGACGCAATCGCGTATGCGCATACAATGGTGGCGCTTTCATCAATTCGGATAATCACCATGAGCAAAGACATAGAACGAATACTTAATCCCAAATCAATCGCGGTAGTGGGAGCGACAAATCGGCCTGGCAGCGTCGGTCAGGCAATCTTCGGGAATCTGCTCAACGGAGGCTATCAAGGCGTCCTTTATCCCGTGAACCCGAAGGCCAAGTCGATCCACGGAGTCAGGGCATATCCTCGTTTGGCGGAAGTCCCCGATGAAATCGAGTTGGCGGTCATCATCGTTCCGGCGGAATCGGTGCTGTCGGTTGTCAAAGAAGCCGCCGAAAAGCAGGTGCAGGGCATCGTTGTGATAAGCGCCGGCTTCAAGGAGATTCGAGGACACGGCGCCGAGCTTGAGTCAGCCCTGAAGGACTTCGTGCGGAGCCGCAACCTGCGGCTCATCGGGCCGAATTGTCTCGGAATCATCAACACGAATCCCGGCATACAGATGAATGCCAGCTTTGCGCGCAAGATGCCCAAGCATGGCAACATCGCCTTCATTTCGCAGTCCGGCGCGTTGGGCACGGCGGTGCTCGATTTCGCAGAGGGAGAAGGCATCGGTTTCTCAAAATTTATCAGTTTCGGGAACAAGGCCGACGTGAACGAGGCCGATTTGTTGCGGTACCTGAGGGATGACCCCGAGACTCACGTCATTCTCATGTATCTCGAGGACATAACCGACGGACGGGAATTTATCGAGACGGCCAGGGAAATCACGTGGGGCGCGCGCAAACCCATCCTGGCCATCAAATCGGGACGCTCGCCCGAGGGCGCCCGCGCGGCGGCGTCACACACCGGCTCGCTGGCAGGGTCCGACCTGGCATATGACGCCATTTTCCTGCAGAGCGGGATTCAAAGGGTGGAGGGTACCGAGGAGCTCTTCAACTACGCGGTCGCGTTTGCAAATCAACCCGTGCCGAAAGGGAATAGAATCGCCGTAATCACGAATGCGGGCGGCCCCGGCATCATGACGACCGACGCGGCGGTCCGTCACGGGCTGAAACTCGCCACGCTTTCCGAGCAGACCCGAGAGAAGCTGAGGGAGCACTTGCCCGCAACCGCGAGCACCGACAATCCGGTTGACATAATCGGAGACGCGACCCATGAGCGGTACGAGTGCGCAATCCGCGACATATTGATGGACGAAGGCGTTGATGGCGCAATCATCATCCTCACGCCTCAGGCAATGACCGATATCGTGGAGACGGCCGAAATTGTGCCACGGGTGACCGCTGGCATAGACAAGCCGGTTCTGTGCTCGTTCATGGGAGTGGTTGACGTGTCGGAAGGCGTGAAATATCTGGAACAGCATGGCGTTCCGAACTACGAGTTTCCGGAGGAGGCTGTGAGGGCACTAGCCTCGATGGAACGCTTCGGCACCCGCCTCGCGTTGGAGAAGCGCGAAATACACAGGGTCGCCGCCGATTTCCACGCTGCGTCCCAGATAATCGCCGAAAAACTCCGGGGCAAGACTCGATACTTTATGCACGAGAAAGAAGCAAATGAAGTGCTCCAGTGCTACGGATTCCCGGTCTTGAAGAGTGTGCTCGTCAGCGACCCATCGGAAATTGAAGCCGCACTTGCCGAAGTCGGGCCGCCCGTGGCAATGAAAATCTGCTCGCCCGACATAATCCACAAGTTTGATGCCGGCGGCGTCAAGCTGAGGATCAACTCGGCCCGCCAGGCGCACAAGGCATATAAGGAAATCCTGGAGAATGTAAACAGGTACAATCCGATGGCCGAGGCTCGCACGGTGCTGGTGGAAAAGATGGCGCGCGGCGGAGTGGAGGTGATACTTGGCGCCGCGCGAGACGTGAAATTCGGACCCATCTGCATGTTCGGCCTCGGCGGCACATTTGTCGAAGTCATGAAGGATGTCACCTTCCGGCTGGCCCCGATGTGGGAGATAAGCGCCGAGATCATGATACGTTCGATCAAGGCATACAAGATATTGACGGGGGTACGCGGGACTCCGGCCTCCGATATCGACGCAATCAAAGACTGCATACTTCGCCTTTCCCAGTTGGTCACCGACCATCCGGAGATCGCTGAACTCGACATCAACCCATTGATAGTCTATCCTGCGGGAAAAGGATGTGTCGTCGCAGACAGCAGAATTCTCTTGGAACGACCGGCAGAGGCGGGAATGACAGGAGAAGAAGCCCAGCGCAGCGATAAGACGGTTCAGCAGCCGGTTACGTCATAACCGCAATGCTCCGGAACGCGATGGCGCCGACTGCCCGGTCCCAGGCCGGGCAGCCGGCCCAAAGCCTGAATTGTTCGAATCAGGCAGGGGTGGCATTCCTGCGGCGCACTCTTGAGGCACACCTTCCCGGGGTAAAGCTCGTACTTCTCGCGATATTGAGGCGGGGTCAAGTTCGGCATGATGACATTCGCCCCGCGCATCAGGCCCAGTTCCCGGCCGTTGGCTTTATTGACGGTTGCCAGTGCGGTTGTGGCCGGAATATTTGCTTCCGGACACGCGATGCGAGCGAGAGCCAGAACCTTATAGGTCATCTCCGCCGTGGCGGGAACCTGTTCGCCCTCCGGAATTTCCCTCCTCCATTCGCCACGTCCGAGCGGAGTATTCGGGTGTGGAATGTATGGCCCAACCCCGATCATATCGAGGTCCAATTCGCAGAAGACTTCGATGTCGCTCGCCAGACTTGTGTACGTCTGTCCGGGAATGCCCACCATGACGCCTCCTCCGATCTCGTATCCCATCGAGCGGAGCGAGCGCAGAACGGCTATGCGGTCAAAGCTTCCCGGAAGCGAGGGATGGATGAGACGGTAGAGTTCGGCGTCGGAGGTCTCGAACCGAAGAAGATAACGGTCCGCTCCGGCCCATCGCCACATCTCCAAGTCCTTATCCGGCCGCTCTCCCATGCTGAGCGTGACGGCGAGAGGAGTTTCACTTTTGATCCGGCGAATGATTCCCGCGAGCCAGTCAGCCGAGATGCCGTAGTCCTCGCCGGATTGAATGACGAGCGTGCCATAGCCGCGCCTTTGGGTTTCGTGGGCGCAGGCCAGGATTTCGGCCTCACTCATTCGGTAGCGCTCAAGATTCGTGTTCCCGGCTCGCAGGCCGCAGTAGCCGCACTGGCGGACGCAGTGGTTCGAGATTTCCACCAGTCCGCGCAGGTGGACCTGGTCACCGACATATTGCCGCCTGACCTCGTCAGCCCGCCGCCAGAGGTCCAGCAGCCTGCCTGTGTCTTTCTCCTTGAGCCAGGCGAGTATTTCGTGATAATGCATCATGCTCTTTTCTTTGTTTGCGATAGAACTCGAGCGCGGCCGGGAACGGCTCCAAGGCGCGCTCGAAAATGTCCAACGAATACGCGATAACGAGTCCATAATTCGTAATGGGCACGCTCAATTCCCGACATCGCATCAACCTGGTCAGCATCTCGCGTCGGTTTATCATGCAGGCCCCGCAGTGAACCACAAGACTGTATTTGAACAGGTCTTCAGGAAAGTCATGTCCCTGAATCGTTGTGAACTCCAGCTTTCCGCCCACATACTGAGTCAGCCACCGGGGTATTTTCACGCGCCCGATATCTTCTGCGATGGGGTGATGAGAGCACGCTTCCGCAATGAGAATCCGGTCGCCCGGCCTGAGGCGTTCGATTGCCAGTGTGCCGCTGACCTGCTCGAGCAGGTCTCCCTTGTACCTTGCATACAGGATGGAGAAAGAGGTCAGCTTGATGTCGCGCGGCGTGTCGGCGGCCACTTTCAGGAACACCTGCGAATCGGTCACCACAAGCTTCGGCGGTTCAGTTAACCTGTCGAGCGCGGTCTGAAGCTCACGCTCCTTTACTACGGTGCAGAAGGCGTCGTTGTCAAGCAGGTCGCGGATCGCCTGGACTTGTGGAAGGATCAACCGTCCCTTGGGCGCTTCCTTGTCGATCGGGACCACGAGCACCGCCATCTCTCCGGGGCCAACCAGGTCCGCAAGGATCGCGGGATTACTCAGGAACTCGGGCGGCGCCGCGTCAAGGAGCGCCTGGCGGAAGTCGAGCATTCCCATATTCAAGGAAGCGGCGGTCTCCACAATGCGAATGTTCTGCGATTTCAGGCGAGCGACCATTTCGGGGTCTGGCGGCATGAGGTCAATCTTGTTGAACACGACGATCACGGGGATGTTCTGTGACGTCAGTCGGTGGAGGAGCTGCTCCTCGAACGCGCCCCAACTTTGCGGCTCGCTGACGATCACGCCGACATCTGTGCGGTCAAAGACTTGTCGCGTTTTCTGAACGCGCAATTCCCCGAGGGCGCCCACGTCGTCTATCCCGGCGGTATCAATGAAAAGCACCGGCCCGAGCGGGAGCAATTCCATAGGCTTTTCGACCGGGTCGGTCGTTGTGCCCGCCTGGTCCGAGACGATGGACACTTGTTGGCGGGTGATCGCGTTCAGCAGGCTCGACTTGCCGACGTTGCGCCTGCCGAACAACCCGATGTGAAGTCTTATCCCTTTTGGTGCGCGTTGACCCATTGTCGTACCTTCTCATGATCTCAGAAATATAGATCGCGCTCGCCTTGCTCGATTCTCATCAGGCGGCGCCTGGCTTCGGCTTGCCTTTCCTCGGACGGGATGTCCTGCAGATTTCTCTCGATCGCACGCAGGCCTGCCTTGCGAGTCTCGGCGCTCGCGTAATCCTCCAGGTACTCCTTGAACGTGAGGATCGCGTTCGGCAGACAGAAGCGTTTAATCAAGCCCGGTTTCGCGAGGTCCATGAAACCCTCGCCCGTGCGTCCAAGCCTGTAACAGGCGGTGCAGAACGATGGAATATAATCCATCCGGACCAGGTCGCTTATCACCTCGTCAACGCTTCGATGGTCGCCAAGCTGGAATTGCGCAGTGGAAGGCTCCCCTTCCATATAGCCGCCGGGATTCGTGCGGCTGGCCGCGCTGAGCTGGGAGACGCCAAGCGCGAACGTTGCGGCTCGCATCTCCGGCGTCTCGCGCGTGCTCATGATCATGCCCGTATACGGAACCGCGAGCCGAAGGATTGCGACAATCCTCTTGAAGTCCTCGTCAGAGACGGGATACGGCGGATGCGACGCGACCACGGAGCCTTCGGCGGGTTCCAGTCGAGGAACGCTTATCGTATGGGGTCCCACCCCGTATTCGCGCTCAAGGTGACGAATGTGCTGAAGCAATGCCAGTATCTCGAATCTGTAATCGAACAGGCCGAAAAGGACGCCGATGCCGACATCATTGATGCCGGCCTCGAATGCCCGACCGACGGCGGTGAGCCGCCAATGGTAGTCGGTCTTGGGACCGCTCACGTGCATTTGCCGGTACGTCCCCAAATGATAGGTCTCCTGGAACACCTGGTATGTGCCGATCTTGCAGGCCTTAAGCTGTCGAAATTCATCGAGGGTGAGCGGGGCAATGTTCACGTTCACCCGTCGGATCTCGCCGCGGCCTTCCCGTGTGCCGTAGATGGTGGCGACCGAATCGAAAATATAGTCGAGGCCGCTTTCCGGGTAGCCCTCTCCCGCCACGAGCAGGATTCGCTTGTGTCCCATGGCCTCGAGGGCGCCAACTTCACGGGCGATTTCCTCCTGGGACAAGGCGCGGCGCCGCACGTTCTTGTTGCTCACCCGAAAGGCGCAATAGAGGCAGTCGTTTCGGCACAGGTTGGAGATGTAAAGCGGCGCAAAGAGAACCAATCGCTTGCCGTAGATGGATTCCTTGACAGCTCGCGCGGCGTGGAACATCTCCTCGCGCACGTCCGGATCGCCGCATTGGAGCAATACCGCGACTTCCTCAAGGTCCAGCCCGCGCAGTTCAAGCGCCTTCTCGATAACCTCTCGGGCGCGTTGGACTCCGCCCTGTTCGGCCGCTTCGAGGCAGTCAACAATCAAAGCCTCGTCGATAAAGGAATTGTTGTTGACTTCTGCAACCGTTTTCATGACGCATTCTCCTTGTGAGCGACAGGAAGGTGAATGACGAAGATGGTGCCCAGACCTTCTTCGCTTTCCACAAGGATTCGCCCTCCATGCTTGTCAACAATCTCCTTCACAATGGCCAAGCCAAGGCCAGTTCCCTGCTCATCGATAGCCCGCGCGTTTTCCGCGCGGAAAAACTCGGTGAACAGGCGCGGCATGTCTCGCTTCGGAATGCCTATCCCGTTGTCACTGACCTCGATGCGGACCATTCCGTCATTGGCGAGTGAAAACACAACGTTTACACTTCCCCCGGCAGGCGTATATTTGATGGCGTTCGAGACCAGATTTTCAAGCATCTGCTCGACCATCTTAAAATCACCCTGGATTTCCGGCGTTCCGTCGGGCAGGCTTACGTGGAAGGCGACTGCCCTCTTGGCGGCCTCATCCTGAAACGTGCGCCGAATGCGTCGGGTAAGCGCGGTCAAGTCGATTGGCGCACGAGTGATTTTCTGTTTCTGCTCGCGGTTGGTTGCGAGCGTCATAAGTTCCTCGATAATCTGAAGCATTGTACGAGTTCTGCGATCAACCCTGCGCAAATATTCGCTTTGCTCGTCGTTCAATTCGCCGAGATAGCCGCTCCTGACCACGTCGAGGATACTCGCGGTCGCCGAAAGCGGGGCGCGAAGGTTGTGCGCGACCCGCATCATGAACCAGGACCTCTCTCGCACGAGGTTCTCCACGGCTTCATATGCGCGGGCATTCTCAAGCGCGATGGCGACAAGCCCGGCCGCTTGTCGGAAGAAGGCCACTTCCTCGTCGCGAAACCGGTCAGCGAGCTTGCAATAGGCGCCCAATATCCCGATCACGCGGTCCTCGCCCCTGAGCGGAACGAATAGGACCGACCGCAAGTCGGCGGCGGCAAGGTCCTCGCCAAACTGAAACATTTCCCCCTGCGTTATGCGCCCGGTGACGAACGGTTCGCCCTCGATGATGCGGCGGTTCAGCGGGCTTTTGTCAACGTCAATGGTCCTTTCCGCAATCAAGCCGTCAGGCATTCCGTGCGCGGCGGCGTACCGGAGCTGTTTGCCGTCCTCGCTCAGAAGTTTGATTGAGATTCCCTGCACGTTCATCACATTCGCAAGCTCGTTAACGACGATATTGAGCACGTGGTCAAGGCGCCGTGTCGAGAGAATCGCCTGCGTCATCACATAGAGACTGTTGAGCCTGTTGTTGAGGTTGGTCAGAGTCTCGGAGAGTTCGGCAAGGCTCACTATCCGTTTTCGGAGCATCACCATAATGGCGGTGGTCGAGAACGCCGTTATGAAGACCGACGTGGTGAAGAAGCCCAGATTCGCCATCATGTGAACCGGGCATTCGGTCAGGTTAACAAGGGCGCCGCGATACACGACCGGATGGCGCGGGATCAAGCCCCGATACTCCGCCGCCGAGATCAGGGCCATGCCGACCGCCGCAAACGTCGCGAACCCGTAAGCCGTGCGTGGTTTCAGCAGTATGGACGCGAATATGATGTGGAAAATGAAAAAGAAGATGAATGGGCTCGCCGCACCTCCCGTGAAATGGATGAGCAGAAACATGGCCGCATAATCAAGCCCGACCTGCCAGTGCGTGAATCGTTGAATATACTGGGGCTGCCATCCAAGTTCCTGTTGGACCCATCGGCTCTGGAAATGAAACATCACATTATAGGCCAGGATGAAGCCCGCGACCATAAGAACCGGCGTCGTCGAGAACTCGACTCCGATGGCGCGAGCCAGAAAAGTTCCGGCAGCGATACTCGGCGGAACCCACCACCGAAGAAACACGAACCACAGGGTGCGCTCTTTCAACTCACCCAGGATGATTCGTTTGCGTTTGTTGATTTCTTCGGGCAGGTGGAGAAGCCCTTCATCCACAGCCACATGACTCATTGAACGCCCCCCTTGTCCATTGATCGCGCCAGGCGGTCCCCGGTCGCGCCTGACGATAAAAGAACCTTGCGCTTTGGCTCAGGCGCGTCAGCGTTACCGATCTTCCGCCAGGATGGCCTTTATCTTGGCGAGCAGTTTCTGAGAGTCCACCGGCTTTTCGAACAACCATTTCGCTGGCCATTCCTCGCCCAGGATATGCTGGAACTTGTCGGGGCCCTCGTCTCGAACCTTCTCGAGGAAACTGGTCATGATTATGATCGGCAGGTTCTCGAACTCAGGCTTTCCCCTCAGTTCATACGCAAGGTCAAACCCTTCGGTGTCGGTGGCCATCATGATGTCGAGGATCATGAGGTCGGGGAGCCCGGTCTTGAGCGCTGCGAGCGCCTCGCGGCCATTCGCGGCCGTATTCACCTTGTAGCCGTTCCTCTCCAAGATGATCCGAATAGAATCTCGAATATCCCGGTCATCATCCACCAGGAGTATTTCGCCGTTGGTCGCCATGCTTGCCTCCTTTACCACCTTGCCCTGAATTCCCACGTCCCAGGTGTCTTCCGGGGCGTTCCTCGCGCCGCCCTCTTATACTCCGCGCTCCACGTAATGGGTATGCAGCAACTTGTGCGACATCTCGCCGAGCGGTTCTTTGAGGAATTTTTCGTAGAGTTCTTTGACCGCCGGGTTCTCGTGCGATTGCCGGAATTGCTGGACTTTGCCATCGTCAACATACAGCGCCTGTGCGCGAAGCGCGCGTTTTTCGTTGCTGACGGGGAGCGTTTGTCCGCCGCCGCCGACACATCCGCCGGGACAGGCCATAATCTCGATGAAGTGGTAGTCCGCCGTCCCGTCCATCACCCTATCCAGGAGCTTTCGGGCGTTTGCAAGACCATGAGAAACGGCAACCCGAATCTCGCCCAGCTCGCCCACCTGCATGGCGGCTTCCTTCACGCCGTCAAGTCCGCGAACCGGGGCTATGTCGAGGTTCGGCATGCTTTTTCCGCAGACAACCGCATGGACGGTCCGCAACGCCGCCTCCATGACTCCCCCGGTGGCGCCGAAGATCGTGCCTGCGCCCGTGTACTGTCCCATGGGAGGGTCGAACGGCTCTTCGGGCAGGTTCACGAAGTCTATGCCTGCCTGGCGTATCATGCGTCCCAATTCCCGCGTGGTAAGCACGGCGTCCACGTCGCGATAGCCGGAAGAGTTCATCTCGGGCCGGGACGCTTCGAATTTCTTCGCGGTGCACGGCATGACGGACACCACAAAGATATCCTTCGGGTCTATGCCGGTGAGTCGCGGATAATACGTCTTCGCCAATGCGCCGAACATCTGCTGAGGAGACTTGCACGTGCTGAGGTTCGAGAGAAGCGACGGATAGAAGTGTTCGATGAACTTGATCCAGCCCGGGCTGCACGAAGTTATCATCGGCAGCGTGCCGCCGGTCTTCACGCGCTTCAGCAGTTCGTTGCCTTCCTCGATAATAGTCAGGTCAGCGGTGAAATTGGTGTCGAACACCCTGTCAAAGCCAAGACGCCGAAGCGCCGCGATCATCCTTCCGGTGACCAATGTGCCGGGCGGCAACCCGAACTCCTCGCCGAGGGTGGCCCGGATGGCCGGGGCTTCCTGCACGACCACATGTTTGGAGGGGTCCTCCAACGCGGCGAACACCTTTTCGACATCGTCGTGCTCGATGATGGCGCCGGTCGGGCAGACGACCGCGCACTGGCCGCAGTATGTGCACGCCGAATCCGCCAGATTCGCGCTCATCGCAGGCACCACTTTCGAATCAAAGCCGCGACCCTCGGGCGTCAAAAGACTCACCCCCTGCACCTCCGCGCATACGGTCACACACCTCAGGCAGTTTACGCATTTTGAGGAATCTCTCACAAGCGAGGGGGATGAATCGTCAACATGACGCGAGTTGAACACGGTGCGTGGAACCCTGATGGTGCGAACTCCGACCAGTTCGGCCACCGCCTGAAGCTCGCAGTGTTCGTGTTTCTGACAGATATTGCAGTCGGCCGGATGGTCGGATAACAGAAACTCGACCACGGTCCGGCGCGCCCGGCGCACCCGCTCGGAATTCGTCTTCACCTTCATACCCTCAGCCACCGGATACACACAGGAGGCTACCAGGGTGCGGCTGCGGTCCACCTCGACCACGCACACGCGGCATGCGCCGGGCGTATGGTTAATCTCGGGCAGCGCGCAGAGAGTCGGGATGCGAATTCCGATCGAGCGCGCCGCGTCGAGTACGGTCGTTCCCTGCGGAACTTCCGCCTTGTGATTGTCTATCATCAAGGTGACCATCTTCTTCTCCTTTATGATACAGTTCCGTTCTACTCGACCTGCATGTCACACCGCATGCAGCGCCGCGCTTCCTCGGCGGCGAGTTTGAGCGTGTAACCGAGCTCGACTTCCCGGAAATCCTTTCGCCGTTCGATTGCGCGCGCCTGGGGCATCCGCGCCTGAGGCCGCTCGACGAGTTCCTCGTCGATCTCGAACGGGATATCAATGGCGCCGTCGGTCGGGGCGACCCACGGCTTCTCGCCGTTCGCCTCGCGGATAGCCTCGTCAATACGACGCGCCGCGTCCCTGCCCGCCCTGATGGCGTCAATCACCATGGCTGGTCCCGTGATAGCGTCTCCGCCCGCCCAGACCTTCGGGTTGGCGGTGCGAAGAGCACGGTTGACCCTTATCCTGCCGCGGGAAGTTTCTACGTTGCGGTCGCCGCTGAGGAAATCGAGGTCCGCCTCCTGACTGATAGCGCAAATAACCGTATCAACCTGGACTGTGAACTCCGATCCCTTTATCGGCTCAGGCCGCTTCCGCCCGCTGCGGTCAAACTGGCCCAACTGCATCCGAGTCAGCTCGAGTTCGGACACCTTGCCGTTACGTGCCTTCACGCTGACGGGCGCAACCATGTATTCAATCTTGACGCCTTCCTCTTCGGCCGCCCTTATTTCGATTTCCTGGGCGGGCATGTCCTTGCGTTCACGCCGATAGTAGATGGTTACACTTTCCGCGCCCAGCCGGATCGCCGTGCGGGCCGCGTCAACGGCGGAGTTTCCCCCTCCGATGACGGCCACGCGCTTCCCGATCTGGACCGGCCGATCCAGGTTATGGTTTCGGAGCATTTCAACCGCGCCGAATACGCCCGCCGTGTCCTCTCCGGGGATTCCGAGCCCGAGGCTCTTATGCGCTCCGACAGCGAGATAGATCATGTCGAATTCGCGCTCAAGCTGTGCAAAGTTCACATCGCGGCCGACGCGCGTGTTGGTCCTGAGCTCCACCCCGGTAGCGAGGATATCATTGATTTCAGCGTCGAGAACTTCTCGCGGCAGCCGGTACGCCGGTATCCCCCACCGCAGCATTCCGCCTGCCTGTGGGAGTTCTTCGAAGACCGTGACCGCGTATCCCCGTTTTTTGAGTTCAAGGGCAGCGGTCAATCCTGACGGGCCGGCGCCGACAACGGCCACACGTTCTTTTCGGCTCACCGGTATCGGTTCGACCTTGGGCCTCTTCGCGTTGTCGGCCACGTAACGCTTCAGGAACTTGATCGCGAGCGGTTCATCAAGCTGGCCGCGCCTGCATTTCGATTGACACGGATGCCCGCATACCCTGCCGCATACGCTGGGGAACGGATTTGTGCGTTTGAGGACAAGGTATGCGTCGTCAATCCTGCCCGCGCGAATGAGGGCGATGTAGGCGGGGATGTCCATCTCGACCGGACAGGTGTGCTGACAAGGACTCTTGAAGAGCGCCGAGCAGACGGCGGCCGCGCAGTGCTTGTCGCGAATGTGCGCCTCGTATTCATTCCTGAAGTAGCGAATCGTGCTGAGGACCGGGTTGGGCGCCGTTTGTCCGAGACCGCAGAGAGCGGTGTCCTTGATGTCGCCCGCCAGCTCTTCAAGCAGCTTGATGTCATCCTCCTGCCCTTCGCCGTTGCAGATTCTCTGCAGGATTTGAAGCATTCGCTTTGTGCCGATGCGGCACGGCGTGCACTTGCCGCACGATTCATCCTGGCAGAAATCCATGAAATAGCGGGCCATGT
>CAZEBC010000110.1:0-13379 GCA_964510165.1 uncultured bacterium | reverse complement strand
ACCGCTTCCACCTTCCTGGCGGAAGCCGCCATCGAGGACGGCAAATACAGTCAGGGATTCCCTGATTACGGCCCCGAGCGCATGGGCGCCCCCATCAGGGGGTTCACCCGCATAAGCGACCACCCGATTCGGCTGCACTGTGCGATCGAGCAGCCCGACACCGTCGTTGTCCTTGATGACACCCTCCTTGATACCGTGGATGTGTGCGAGGGCATGTCCGAGAACGGTACGGTTATCGTCAACACCAAGCTCGACGGCAAGACCATTCGCTCGAAGCTGAGCTGGAAGGGAAAGAAGCTCTACATCGTCAATGCGTCTGAGATCGCGCTCGATGAGCTGGGACGACCGATCCCTAACACTCCCATGCTCGGCGCGCTTGTGAAGGTCACCGACACCATCTCGCTCGACGTCCTGCTTAAGGACATCACCAAGAAGTTCGAGAAAAAGTTCCGCAAACAGGTTGTCGAGGGAAACCTCCGCGCCATCAAACGCGCCTACGAGGAGGTGCAGCAAGCATGAGCGCACTGAAAGGCTGGAAAGATATCCCCATTGGCGGCGTCATCCCGCACGGCGGCACCGCGTTCGATTATGAGACAGGTTCCTGGCGCTCGTTCAGGCCCGTCCATGACCGCGATAAATGCATTGACTGCCTCGACTGCTGGTTCTGCTGCCCCGACAGCGCGATACTGGCCGAGGAAGGCAAGTTCAAGGGGTTCGATTGGATGCATTGCAAGGGCTGCGGTATCTGCGCGAAAGTGTGCCCGCCGAAGGTCGGCGCCATCACAATGAAACCGGAATCGGAATTCGAAGACTAATTCGGAGTTGCACATGGCAAAACGACAGAAAGCGATACGACTGGCGCTCACCGGAAACGAGGCGGTTGCCGAAGCGCTGCGACAAGTCAATCCCGATGTGGCCTCTGTGTATCCCATCACGCCGCAGACCGAATTGATGCACAAGTTTTCAGAGTTTGTGTACGACGGCAAAGCCGACACCGAAATGATAGCCGTCGAGTCGGAACACAGCGCCATGAGCGCCGCGGTCGGCGCCGCCGCCGGCGGGGTGCGCGCCGTCACCGCCACCTCGGCCAACGGCTTGGCCCTCATGTGGGAGGTTCTCTACATCGCTTCCGGCCTCAGGCTTCCCATTGTGATGGCCGTCGTTAATCGCGCCCTCAGCGGTCCTCTCAATATCCACTGCGACCACAGCGACACGATGGGCGCGCGCGATGCAGGCTGGATACAGCTTTTCTCTGAAAACACGCAGGAAGCGTATGACAATACGCTGCAAGCGTTCCGCATCGCCGAGCACCGCGACGTCATGCTCCCCACCATGCTCACGCTCGACGGGTTCATCATCAGTCACACCACCGAAGTCCTTGAGGTTCTGGACAACGAGACCGCGAAAAAGTTCGTCGGCAATTATGAACCGCTGTACACCCTTCTCAATCCCGAACAGCCGATGACGATGGGCGCGCTCGACCTCCAGGACTATTATTTCGAGCACAAACGCCAGCAGATCGAGGGCATGTACAACGCCCCGCGTGTGATCCAGGAAGTCGCGGACGAATACTATGAGCTCACCGGCAGGCGCTACAGCTTCTTCGAAGACTATCGGATGGACGGCGCCGAGGTCGCTCTCGTCGTATTGGGCTCCGCCGCCGGCACCACCAAGGAAGTGGTTGACCACCTGCGCGAGCGCGGCGTAAAGGCCGGCATGATCAAGCTCAGGGTGTTCCGCCCGTTCCCGCACGAAGAGATGGCTGAGGCGCTCAGCCACCTGAAGGTGGCCGCCGTGCTGGACCGAAGCGTCTCGTTTGGGGCTCAAGGCGGACCGGTTTATCTTGAGGTCCGCTCGTCCATGTACGGAAAGAATATCCCGATTTACAACTATATATATGGACTCGGCGGCCGCGACCTGATGCCCGCCATGGTGGAATCGGCCTACAGCGACCTGCTCGAAGGCAAGGCCGACCCGAAAATGAGATACCTGGGTCTCAGGGAATGATTCAAAACATCTGTAGGGCACGGCGCGTCGTGCCCCGCTCAACTAACGCAGAACCAACAAAGGTGATTACATGGCATCTCTGAAAGACCTGACAAAGAAACAAAACATCTTCTGCTCCGGTCACCGCGCCTGTTCGGGCTGTGCCCCGGCGATAACCATGCGCCAGGTCACGCTGGCAGTGGATAAACATCTCGTCGCCGGACTCTCAACCGGATGCATGGAAGTGGTCTCCACGATATATCCGTACACCGCGTGGCGAAGCTCGTTCATCCACAACGCGTTCGAAAACGTTGCCGCCACCATCTCAGGCGTCGAGACCGCCTATCGCGCCTTGAAAAAGAAGGGCAAGCTCAACACTGAATACAATTTCATCGCATTCGGGGGCGACGGCGGCACATACGATATCGGGTTCCAGTCACTGTCGGGCGCGATGGAGCGCGGCCACAATATGCTGTACCTGTGCTATGATAACCAAGGTTACATGAACACTGGAATCCAGCGCTCCAGTTCCACCCCGTTCGGCGCGGCCACGAGCACCACTCCGGCAGGCATCAAGATCGCCGGCAAACAGCAGTTCCAAAAAGACCTCACCCAGATCATGGTTGCGCATGATCTCCCGTATGTCGCGCAGGCCTCCATCGGCTATTATCGCGACCTCAACAAGAAAGTGGAAAGGGCGCTCAAAATTACAGGCCCAAAATTCATGAACGTGCTCGCATGCTGCCATCGAGGATGGCGCATCGACCCCGCCGATTCCCTCAAATATTCGAAACTGGCGGTAGATACCTGCGTCTGGCCCCTCTTCGAGGTCGAAAACGGCGTGTACAAGCTCTCACGCAAGCCGACCGAAAAGCTGCCGGTCGAAGAATGGCTTAAGGGACAGGGCCGCTTCAACCACCTCTTCAAACCCGAGAATGCCGACATGCTCAGAGCCTTCCAGGAATACGTGGACCGGAAATGGGAATGGCTGCTCTGGAAATGCGGCGAGACGAAAGAGCGGCCCGGCGCGGCGACCAAGTAGGCGGACGCCTTTTTCCTCACACCATACTAATCACGTTGAAAAGTATGAACTTCCTTCGCGATTCTCACGTTAAATTGGGGACATCATGCGGCATAGTGTCCCCAATTTAACGTCATCGCTCTCCCGATCTATGGACTCTGCAAGCTGAAAATAGTACACTAGCCGCCATGGAACTATTGCCGTTGAAACCTATGGCATTGCTCCTGAGCGCGTGGGGCATTATGTTCCTCATGTTTGCCGGAGTTGGACTGGCGGCATCCGGCTTTTTCTGCAAGAGAAACAGCGATGTCCCGGGCTGGCTCTCACTGTTCTGGGTCGGATGGGCGTTGACACTCTTCATCCTTCAAATCTGGCATCTGTTCTTGAAGGTCGATGGAAAAGCTCTCGCCCTTGTGGCGGTGCTGGGCGTGGCAAGTCTCGCATGGAGGGGACGGCTCACGTGGCCCCCAAAAACGACTCGCGCGGGCGTGGACCTTATCCTCTTCTTGATCGCGACCGCAATAATATCCAACCGCGCAGTCCTGCCGCCGATAGACTTCGATAGCGGGCTCTACCATCTCAGCTCGGTGGCATGGGTAGCCCAATACCCGATAGTTCCGGGCCTCGGCAATCTGCAAAACCACTTGGCGTTCAACAGCGCCTATTTCCTTTATGCCGCGTTGTTCGAGGTGTTCAGAGGCGAAGCGCATCATTTCGTGAATGGGCTTCTGATTTTGGCGTTGGCGGCGGAAATCTTCGCCGGTCTTCGACAAGCGCTGAAGGATGAAAGCCCCCGCCCACAGCACTTGTTCCGGGCCTTCTTGTTGTTCCCGCTGGTCAGGATGATGTATGATTCGGATGTCTCCAGTCCCTCGCCCGACTTTGCCGTGTTTATCCTGGGGCTGGTGCTCGCGTCACGGTTCCTCACATTCCTGAGCAAACCGGCTGGGGAACGGAGCGATTACGATATTTTCGTTATCACGACGCTTTCCATTGCGGGCGTCATTGTGAAGTTGTCGTTTATCGCAATGGGGGCCGTGACTGTGCTGCTTGCGGTCGGAGTCTGGTTTTTCGGGAGCGGCGCTGTGCCCCGCAAGAGCCAGGTGCGATTGCTCGCGTGCATGAGCGCATGCGCGATTATCGCGTTCGCAGTGTGGGTAATACGAAGTGTCGTGCTTACCGGCTACCCATTGTATCCGAGCGCGTTTGGCGCATTCCCGGTGGAGTGGCGGATTCCTCGCGCGTCCGTGATCAACACCATGAACTGGATCAAGTCGTGGGCGCGATTGCCTTACACGCATTGGTCAAACGTATTGGGAAATTGGAACTGGGTCTGGCCGTGGCTGCGCTGGGCGTCAAAGGACGGCCCTCTCACGGTTTTCGCGCCGATGGGTCTCGCCGCCGTGGCTGCCATTGCAATCCTTTACCGGAAGTTCCGTCAACCACTCGCATCTCGCGAACTGGGCTCGATCTGGCTCTTGCTCTTACCGGCGGTTGCAAGCGCAGCCTTCTGGTTCTTTTCGGCGCCGGCCCCAAGGTTCGCAGGCGCGGCTTTCTGGATACTGAGCGCCGGCGCGCTTACACTGGCAGTGTACCACACACGCAGCGTCAGGGAACTGCTGCTGTTGAGCATCATTTGTTCTGCACTGCTGTTCTTGCGGTTCTTTGTGCATGGCGAGGGCGACTTCTTCCGCGTCTTGATACGCGACCGAGACTTTCAGGCGGCGTTACAACAATTGCGGTTGAACCTGGCGTACTCAACGGAGGGCGGCGGCTTCAACCCCACGCCGTCGGTTCCCATGAAAAGGTTCGAGACCGATTCCGGACTCGTCGTCTATACTCCGGCGGAAGGCGAACAGTGCTGGCAGGCGCCTCTCCCGTGCACCCCTTTTCCCCATTCGGCCCTGACGCTGCGAAAGCATGATGACGTGGGCAGCGGCTTTATGGTGTATCCCGGAGACGAATCCTACGCGACGGTGGGTGTAGTGAGCGATTTTGGCAAGGGCAGGCGGGAGGCGCTCGACCGGGCAAGGTCAAACCATGAATCAGCCCCGTGAAACAGCAAGCACAGTAAAGGAAGTTTTCGGCGTTTGCTTTTATGCGGCAATCCTGCTGAGCTTCACCGAAACGTTGTTCGCGGTTGTCAAGAGCAAGAATATCCCGGCGGATGTCGCGGTGAAGGTGTTTTCTTTCGAGGCGGGTTTCGGCCTGGTCTTCTTCCTCCTCATTGCAGGCGCAGGCGCTGCGCTATCGAGCATTCTCCGTATGCCTTTGCGCCGCGCCGTCGTGGCGGCCATCTACTTGGGCTTTCCCGTTCTGTTTGGATTTCATTGGATACTGGAGACATATCTCTACAGCCATCGGACGAGGGCCTTCAACTTCCTCCTGTATTGCGTAATAGCGGCGCTCACGTCAGTAGCATGGGTCTGGCTCAACGCGAGGCCAACACTCGACGAACGCGAAAGGGGATGGCCAAGCCTCACATATTGGTTCGTTTTCCCGATGGTCTCGATGCTCTGGTTTTCGCTGTATTTGGCGTTGAGTCCGAACTTCACCCATTTTCCTTTCTTCTACGGATGGTACGCTGCGTTCTTTCTCCTCACCGCGCACATGGTGATGAAACGTGGGGCCCCGTTTCAAGAGAGCGGACAAAAATCGCGCTCGCTCATTCCGAGCATCGTCGCCGCGTGTGCGGCAGCCGGCATGCTGGCCCTTGTGGCGTACGTCAAGGAGGAAAGCGGGGGGTCCGGCCGGGCGTATGTCCCGGCCGCCGAGGCTCGGGAAAATCGCGATGGTCCGAATATCATCCTGATTTCCCTTGATACCCTCAGGGCGGATCACCTTTCCTGTTACGGTTATGAGAAGAAGACCAGTCCTGCGATAGATCGGCTGGCGGCGCAAGGCGTGAGATTTGAGTATGCCATCTCGCAGGCGCCGTCCACCATTCCCTCGCACTCCTCGCTATTCACTTCTCTGCTTCCCTACAGGCTCAAGGGCCACAGAATCGCTGGACATCCGAGCATGGCGGAACTTCTGAAGGCCGCCGGATACAGGGCAGTGGGCTTCACTGGAGGTCACTTCCTGTCGAGAACGCGATACGGGAGCGGATTCGACATCTTCGATGATCAAAGCGAACAGCTTTACGAAGTGAGACAGTCGCATTGCCTGCTCACGTCGCTGTTGCATATACGGCGTTTCGGGCGGCGCTACGGCATTTCGGCGAGGTTTCTGAATGGATTCAACCATTGGTGCTTCCGGGGCCCAAACCTGGTTGATGCCCGCGCGCCTTTCGGGGTTCAGCGGCGCAATGCCAGTGAGTGGCTCGAAGCACATGGACATGAGGGCAAGTTCTTCTTGTTCCTTCACACGTATTCGATTCATGACTATTTCTTGAACCGGAAAGAGGCGCGCGAGAACGCGGACTTGTTCAACCCCGGATATGAGGGAGTTCTCGAGGGCGTCAACCTGCGCTACGAGGCCGAATATCCCCGGAAGCAAATGGATATCGCCCAGATCGTGGCGTGGTACGACGGCGAGATACTGGATGCCGACAAGGAACTCGAGCGATTGTTGGATGACTTGGTGCGGCTCAAGCTCCGGGACAGCACGCTTGTCGTTCTTTTGTCGGACCACGGGGAAGGATTCGACCCCGAACGAAACAGGGTGTGGCATGGTCACAGACTGACCGACGATGTCCTGAGGGTGCCGCTCATCATGGTTTATCCGGGCGTCATTCCGGCCGGCAGAGTCATTTCATCGCAGGTGGCGCTGCTCGATGTCATGCCGACTGTACTCGATCTGCTCAAGGTTGATTGTCCGAAAGATATTGACGGGCGGTCTCTCACGCCGCTCATAGTTTCAGGCGATGCCAGCTCCGACTCCCGGCACATATGCTCCGAAGTGGCCGGCTGGATGCCGACCGACGTCGGCGCATCCGTGCGAACGGAAGACCAGAAGCTCATCAAGTATCACGACCATATGGAATTCTACGACCTCCAACGTGACCCCCTGGAAACGAACAATCTTGCAGGAACGGATTCGGCCGGGTTGCCAACGCTACTGCCGCTGGTCGAAGAGGCCTTCACACGCACCAACAAGAAGACCGATTACGGTCAGGACACTATTGATCTGCTGAAAGCGCTGGGGTATTTGTAGCGTGGGGGCATCTGGCTTGATGGAGAACCTGGAGAAAGTGGGGCGCTCGAGCGTGAGCGAGCGGTCGTGGCTCACCGTTTTACTGTTTCTCATCATCGCACTTGATGTCGGCCTGCTGCTTTTCGCGCTCGGCGAGCCGTTCGGAGGCTTCCACGGATTTCAGGAAGCAGGCTACGCGGCAATCGCCCGAAACTACTTCTCGCACTCTCTGCTCATGCCAACCGATTACGATAATGCGACGGTCGGCCTCGGCGTGCCTCCACTACTTTCGTACCTGGTGTTCGCAAGCTTCTCCGTCTTTGGACAGACCGAACTGGCGGCGCGGCTGGTTCCCGCTGCGTTTGCCGTTGCATCTATCGCCGCGGTGTGTCTCCTGTCCGGAGAACTGCTGGGCAAACACACCGGTCTGGAAGCGGCGGCTCTCTATGCTTCAAGCCCGATCTTTCTGATATTGGGCAGGAACGTGATGGCCGATATCATCTATTTGCCGCTCTCGTTGTTTTCGGTATATTTCTACGTGCGGGCACGGCGAACCGGGAAGTTGCGCGAAATGGCGGCGGCGGGCGTGTTATTGGGCTTGGCGATGCTTGCGAAACAGTTTGCTATCCTGCCGGTGGCCGCGATCATCCTTTGGGAGGTTCTTGAGAAGAATTGGCGCCGCCTTTTCAAGGGCGATTTTATTCTGTTCCTCGTGCTCGGGGGACTGTTCATCGGTTCGTTTTATGGATATCATTTGCTTCGGGACCCCGCCGCCGCGCTCGACTCGCAGCTTCGCGGGTCGGCCAGCAAGGCCAGCCTGCCCTCCGGCTTCATGCTGAGCTTCATCATCAGCGAGATGTTCTGGGGATGCTCGCCGCTGTTTCTCGCGGGCGCGCTCGCGGGACTGGCGCTCATGCTGAGGAATAGGAGTCACGCGAAGCTCCTGATTGCGCTTTTGATAGGTTGTTTCTCGCTTTTCTATCTTATCCTCCACAGACACAGTTATTATTTCTTCGGGATGACACCGTTTCTCGCGATGAGCTTCACGGAGCTTTCAACCAGGATGTCTCGCCGGCTGTATTCGAGCCTGTTGG
This sequence comes from uncultured bacterium, assembly GCA_964510165.1. Taxonomy (GTDB): domain Bacteria; phylum Abyssobacteria; class SURF-5; order SURF-5; family SURF-5; genus CAZEBC01. The sequence goes on along the minus strand of CAZEBC010000110.1, from coordinate 5,144 downwards.
GTGTCGCCTTGGGAACGGCGTTCCTGCTCTCCGCCTATCAACTGATCGGCTGCAAATATGGATTTGGCGAGATGGAGCAAGTGGGCAAGCTTCTGCGGGGATATGAACGGCCCGTCGTGCTGGTTGATGAGTCGTTCTATCTCAATTACCGGCCGCTTTTCTACTATTATGCGGAAAACGCCGCGTTGCTGCTGCGCGGCTCGCGCTCTTCGCAAGAAGGCCGGCAACTCCTGAGGAGCAGCGACCGGGTGTTCTCATTCTCGGCGCTTCCACTGGCCGGTCCGCAATCGGACGTAACGCCCGTCGCACGGACACAGTGCGGGCTGAAGCTCGGGGATGCGGTGTATGTTCATAATCCCCCGAACCCGCATTTTTTCACGCCTGCTTTTCCCGTAAGAGCGGACGCATTCGAGCTCATTCGGTCGTTCGGCCCGTTCGTGAAGATCGAGACGATCAGTTTCTTTCTCATTAGCGAGCCGGAAATCTGAGCGGTCGCTTCGCTTGCGCGTGCGTGCGCATTTGGTAATAGTTTGGAGTGTCCAAGCACAATCCACTTCGCCCGAGAGGTGACCCATGTTCAAGCGATTGACCCTTTTGACACCGATTGTCGTCTCCATGCTGGCGTGCTCAGGCATTTCCCCTGCCGGCGAAATGAAGACCAACGGGCTGCCGCTCCAAACCATCAAGCTGCCGCCTGGGTTCGAGATCGGCATCTTCGCCGAGAACATACCGAATGCCCGCTCGATGACGCTCAGCCCGACCGGTGTCCTCTTTGTAGGCACGCGCACCGAGGGAAACGTTTATGCCGTACTCGACAAGGATAAGGATTACCGCGTCGATGAGGTCATTACCATCGCGAAGGACATGCACATGCCTAACGGAGTGGCTGTGCGCGACGGCGCGCTCTACGTGGCCGAGGTCAGCCGCGTGCTGAGGTATGACGACATCGAGGACAACCTGAATAACCCGCCGAAGCCGGTGGTCGTCAACGACTCCTTCCCCACCGACGAACATCATGGCTGGAAGTTCATCGCGTTCGGGCCGGACGGCTGGCTGTATGTGCCCGTCGGCGCGCCCTGCAACATCTGCAATCCCGACAACGAGATCTACGCCTCTATCACCCGGATGAAGCCCGACGGGAGCGCCGTGGAAATTTTCGCGAGAGGGGTACGAAACACCGTCGGCTTTGACTGGCATCCGGAGACGCGCGAACTGTGGTTCACCGACAACGGACGCGACTGGCTGGGCGATGACAGGCCGCCGGATGAATTGAACCGCGCCCCGCAGAAGGGGCTGCATTTCGGTTATCCCTTCTGCCACGCGGGCGAGATCTCCGACCCCGAATTCGGCAGGTTGCGCGGCTGCGAGGAGTTCGCGCCGCCCGCGATGAAGCTGGGTCCGCACGTGGCGTCGCTCGGCATGCGCTTCTACACCGGCGACATGTTTCCCAAGGAATATCGCAACCAGATATTCATCGCTGAGCACGGCTCATGGAACCGCACGACGCCGATCGGGTACCGCGTGACGCTGGTGCGGCTCGAGGGCTCGCGCGCGGTCAGCTACGAGACGTTCGCCGAGGGCTGGCTTCAAGGCGGGCGCGCATGGGGCAGGCCGGTGGATGTGCTCATCATGCCCGACGGCTCAATGCTCGTCTCCGACGACCGCGCCGGCGCGATTTACCGGATCACGTACGGAGTGAAATGATGCGGCAAGTCGCCGCGGGAGGGGAGAAACCACAGATTTCACAGATTCCACGGATTCTTTTGACGGGCTATCCGCAGATTGCGCAGATTTTCGCAGATGCGGTGAATCGCCGCGGACGCGGATAGATTTCCTTAACTGAAAATAGCAGACCAAACATCTCCCCTTTTGAATAGAAAACTTGCTTTCTTTCTGATAAATCAGTTAGAGTAAGACTGATTTTCGACAGTTTGAAAAATTAAGTTGAATGGTATCAATGACTTACAGAGACAGAAAAAGCTCTCGGCACTACATTTCTCCAGTGCACTCTTTACTCCAGCGTTGTGACGCGGCTCGGGATGCGGACGCCGGCAGCTTGGAAAGCTTCATGACTCGATACGCGTTGGCCTTGGGGCGCGTGGGTGTTCGCAACTTGCATGGTTGCGAGCCGGTTTCTTGGCGGGTGCTGGCTCGGATACAGAATCGGAGAGCGGATATTCCTTTGGGTCTGCGTGGTCGTGCTCATCGAGTACGTGCGCGTGGGATATAACATAACCCAAATCGAGCGAATCGGCGATGTCCTCTTTCACCTATCGATACCCGCTTCAACTTTTCTCGAAGCATACGTGGGAAATAAGCATTACAGCCGGGAGTGCGGCTAGCCCTCCTTCCGCGCGAACACAACCATCTCGTCTGACTGATGCGCGAGCGCGAGAACTGTCCCGGCCAGCTTGCGGACACGCTTCGCCCGAAGAATTCCGCACAACGATTTCAGCCTGCCTTCCGGTAGATAAGGCACACTGTCCGCAATTCCCGTTCCCCGGCGGCGAAATCGTATGCACTCCACGCGAAAACCGGTTTTCTCAAGCAGTCCTTTGATGGTGCTCGGCGAAAAACACATCAGGTGGCGCGGCATCTCCAGCGGCATCCAATAGGTCCCAAACAGCCTGGCGGGAACGCTGTCAATGTTGGGAGTGGCTACGAGGAGCCGACCCCCCGGCCGGAGAAGCCCGTGTATCACGCGGAGCGTCGGCGCAGGCGCCGAGAGATGCTCGATTACGTCCCACATCGTAACGACATCGAATGACCCCTTCGCCCACGGCGAGCCGTCCAGAAGATCGCCTGCCCTTGCGTCGAGCCCTTTTTGGCGCGCCTTCTCCACCGCCGCCTCGGACATGTCGATGCCGTTCGCCTTCCATCCCTTCTCGCGCATCCACTCCAGATAGCGGCCCGTCCCGCAGCCGACATCGAGTATTTCGCCACTTCCCTCATACGGCAGCTTGCCCCAGTTCCTCTCATGCAGCTTGAACCGAATGAAGAACGGCAGAAGCAGCGCCTTTTTCCAGAAACGCTTTCCCGTTGAAGGAGGATACCCCAGCCAATTCCGCAAGACCGCCAACTCCGTATCCTCCTTGAGCCGTCGGAACACGCGCCGAGGCCTGCTTCGCACCTTCGGAACGCCGTCTATATGAGGCTGATAGCCCTCGCCGTAATACTCGGCCGCCTCCGCGGGGCGCGGATTCAGATAATGCAGCCCGCAATCGGAACATCTGACGAGGCAGAACTCCCCCGGCTTGCCCAGCATGCGGTCGCATCCCGTCAACACTTTCTCATAGCTGCCCGACTCGCATAAAGGGCAATTTGTCAATATCATCGAAGATGTCAAGCTGCCAGCATCCATCGCGCTCCCAATTCGAAAAACATTCTATACGAACCGAAAGTTTTATGCTATTCTAGAAGTGCGTAGGCGCAAACCACTCGCGGCGCCCAGATGGTTTGTGGGGGCGTGACGCCGGGGCGTGACTGCGGCCGTGTCCTTGCGCATATGGGTAATTGAAGATGTCTCAATCTCTCTCAGAGCTCCTGCAAACATTCAGGGTTGCCGATTTCTTTGATATAGCACTGATTTCCCTGATGATCTACGCCTTGCTGGTCTGGTTCGAGACCACCGCCTCAAGGTTCGTGCTGATCGGCATCCTCGTTCTCGGAATCGTGTACCTGATAGCCCGCTTCTTCAACATGTACTTGTCAGCGGTCGTGCTGCGTGCGTTCTTCGCCATCCTGATAATCGCAATGGTGGTCATTTTTCAGGAGGAACTCAGGCTCTTCTTCGAACGAATTAGCCTCTGGACCGCTCTCCGCACCCGAAGCGAGAAGCTCAACGGCCCGCCCGAAATCGAGGTGCTCATCCGAACGCTCGCCGAGTTCGCCAACGCTCACATCGGCGCGCTCATCGTCCTGCGCGGCAAGGACCCCCTCGACCGGCACCTGGAAGGCGGCTTCGAGCTTGACGGCCTCGTCAGCGAGGCTCTCCTCAAGAGCATCTTCGACCCGCATTCACTCGGCCACGACGGCGCCGTCGTCATCGAACGCGGACGCATCCGCAAATTCGCGTGCCACCTGCCGCTCTCCACAGATGTCAAGAAGCTCGGCAACCTCGGAACCCGGCACGGCGCCGCGCTCGGGCTGGCGGAGCGGTCCGACGCGCTCTGCATCGTCGTATCCGAAGAGCGCGGCGTGATCTCCCTCGCGCGCGACGAGAAGCTCAAAGAGGTCAAGGACCCCGCCCGGCTTCAGGCCGCCATCGAGCGGTTCTATGTGGAAAAATTCCCGGTCAGGGATATCACGAAATGGCAGGAGTGGGTCCGCGAAAACTGGTGGGAAAAAGCGGTGGCCATAGTGCTTGCGTGTGCGCTGTGGTTCTTCTTCGTCTACCAGACAGGCACGGTCCGCCGGGATTTCACGGTCCCCATCGAATACCGAAACCTCGCCTCCAACTGGTCCATCGAGGAGCCGAAACCCAACCAGGCCACGGTCACCCTCCTCGGCAGAGTGCGCGCATTCGACCTGCTCGACGAAGCCACGCTGAAGCTGACTATAGATATGTCCAACGTCAAGGAAGGCACCCAGCAGATTCACCTCAGTCGAGACATGGTCCGGCGCCCGTCAAGCCTCACCGTCGTCGAACTCGCGCCCGATACAATCAGGTTCGCCGCCTACCAGTTGGTGTCCTTCAATCTTCCCGTCAAGGTGCAGACATCGGGAAAACTGCCGAACCCCCTCAAGCTCGAGCAGATCATCGTCTCGCCCGAGGTGATATCGGCCAAAGTCTCGAGCAAGCTGCAAGGCGGCTCGCTCAAGGTGCTCACCGAGCCGATCGACCTGAGCAAAATAACGGAAACCGTCACCCTTACCCCGAAGCTCATCCTGCCCGAAGGCGCCACGTTTGGAGACCAGAGGTCCCCCGCCGTCACTGTCAGGATAAAGGTGCAAAAACCCGAAGACTAATCCCCCTCTTCGCGCTTTCTTTGTGTCGTTGGCGCCTTGGTGGTTGGAGTTCCGATTTCACGCCAGCCTCACGCTCAACGCCGCTATCGGCATCGCCGCCCGCGCAGGCTCAAGCACCGCCCCCTTCGGGATCACCACGATCCCCTTCTCCGTGACCGTGAACCGCCTCCTGTCCT
>CAZEBC010000109.1:0-13399 GCA_964510165.1 uncultured bacterium | reverse complement strand
CGCGCCCGGGCGCGGTACCCCAGGCGTTTTTCAAGAGGGGAAACGGCGAAACGAGGACCATAGGTCTGTGTCAGCCTGTGTATGTCCGTGTTCGTCCACATCGTCCACGACGTCCACGGCCAATGGTCGGTCTTTCTCTGTGTTTCTGTGTCTCTGTAGTTAAGCGAGCCGCCCTTCGATAGAATTCGCTCGCGGCCCGCTCCCCGATTCGCTTGAGAAATTCGGGAAGCCAACCGGACAGGTGGTCATCAAGAAAACGCTCTTCCGCATCGCGGCAGATGCGATGTGCCCCCTCGTCTCTATTCATCAGCGCGTACGCCGCTTTCAGCTTCAGAAAGCTGAGAAATGCAAGCTCAACCGCTACATGGTCCGGCGCCTCACGTGCATCTCTCATGTGCTCAAAGTCGAATGCGCGGTAGAAACCCGCAACGTCGCCGAGCACCGCCCCTTTGTCTCGAGCGCTCCCATCCGCCTGATATGCCGATTCGTATGGAGAGACCGAGCCGCCGCTCCCAAGCAAGAAATGATATTCCGTCCGCGCCTGCGCGCTCGCCATCAACCCAACCAACTCGCTCGCGTCGCGCTGAACTTCGGGAGCGAACGTATCCACCAGAGCGCTCGCCGCTGAAATAACGTCCTCGCTCGGATAACGAAACAGGAGGGAACAAAACCTGTATCTCGCTCCGGCTCTCAGCAAACATTTCATCTCATCCATTGGTCCCTCCCGCCTCCAAAGTCAAGGGCGTCCAGACCGACCTCGCCTTTCGTGAACCTGCGTTATCCCTGCCCCCGTCCCAAACCGCAAATGCCGCGAACGTGCTGTCGCCCGGCTTGAAACCCGGACCGCTCAACCACTCCGGGACCGAGAGCGGCCGCGTGATGACCACTGACCATTTTCCGTTCGCCCATTTCCCCTTGCCCGCCGACGCCTGCGCGGGAAGCGGCCGCAGCGTCCCGAAGCCCTCCGCCGTCAGATCGTCCACACTCGACGTCCGAGACGCCGCGAGCGGATTGCCCGCCGACAGCGCAATGGTGTACTGCGCCGTCAGTTGGCCCCTCTCTTCGTCAGAAGCGGCCTCAAACGGATAGTGGTCCACCGTCGCGTTCGGAAACGTTTGCCGGATGTCCCAGGGACCGAACTCGAGCCTCCTCTGATAACACGCCTTCCAAAGATGTATGAGAACCGGCTGCCCCGTGAGCCCCATTGTCGGATCGGGAACCTGGCCGCCCGGCGCGGGCGGAAGCTGAATCGCGACCGCGTCCGAAAAACGGCCGTCCTCGGAAATCATATCCTCCGTGGGGTCATCCCACTCGATCCTGAATGCGATGCGTTGGCCGCCGCACATCGCCTTCACTTTCACCTGCGAAATGGCTACCTCAATCAGCTTCGGATCGGTCATATCCTGCGGCAAGAGCGCCACGGCCATCTCCGGCGCTTTCCGCCACTCTGGACTGTCCGGCTCAAGCTTACCGGCGTCGCCGGCGATATGCACGGCAGTTATGCCGGGACCGGTCGCCGCCACTTTCTGCGACGCCTTTCCGCAACCTGCGAGCGTGGCGGTCAACATGGCCGCCCCCATCAGCAATAAGCGAACTCTGGATCGCATCGGGATTCCTCCACTCAGGTTATGTTCGTTCGAGGGACTCCGTGCCTCTGGTCAAATGCGGTTCTCACCGTCACGGGTTCCCGCATCGGCACGCTGATCAACGTGCTCCCTCGATCATCCAAAGCGCTGACTTTGTCGTTTCGCACTTTGAACTTGGGAATAACATTCGGCGTACAGCCAAACAGCGCTATCAGTGCCGCAAGCTCGACGTTATTCTCTTGAGCCATCTGATATGTCTCCACCGCCTGCGCCGCCCGAGGGCCAAAAAGCTGCACAAGGAACGGCTCCGGCACATGAACCGGAGGAATGTAGTACACGTTCGGCTCAAGTCCCAACTGCGGCATCAACGGCAAGGCCACCTTCTTGACGTGAACCAGGTAATCCAGCGGGTTGTCCTCGCTCGCTTTCTCTGGAGTGCTCAACCAGCCGCGCAACCGAATCTTTCCGATGCATTCCGTGAAGCAGCGAGGCTGAGTCGCCTGCTCGCCCAAAGGATAACAGCCGATGCACTTCTCAGACGTATTGGTGTGCGAGTTGTAGAATACCTTCTTGTACGGACACGCGCGCACGCATTCGCGGTATCCCCGGCATCTCTTCTGGTCCACAAGCACAATGCCGTCCTCCTGCCGCTTGTAGATGGCGCCGCGCGGACACGCCGCCAGACACGCCGGATAGGTGCAGTGATTGCAGATACGCGCCAGGTAGAACATCCACATCGGCTGAGGCAGATTCATCGCGGCCCCTCGCTCTACCCCTCCAAAGCTTTCATCCTCGCCGAGATTCGGATGCGCATAATCCTCGCTCTCGGGACGAAATCCCAGCAGCCGCTCTCCCGGCGGAGCCGCCTCAAAGATGGTCCTGCCTTCGTAGCGCTCGCCCTCCCATGACTGCGGCCCCAGCAATTCCAGTATTCTCGCGTCATACGCGGTCGGGTAACCCCCATAGGGCTTACTCTCGACGTTGTTCCAGAACATGTATTCCTGCCCCCGGCCCGACGTCCACGTCGTCTTGCACGCAATTGTGCATGTCTGGCACGCGATGCACTTGTTTATGTCGAAGACGGCGGCGAACTGGCGCTGTGGCCGCGCCTCGCCGTACCAGTAGCTCATCTTCCGGCCTATCTGCCAGTTATATACGCGCGCCATTATGCTTTCTCCTTCTGTATATACTCACCCGCCAGGTACCGCTTGAATGATTCGCTTTCATACGTGGGCCGGATGCCAAGCGATGCAGGCCGCCAGAGACGCTCCCCTGCAATTCCGCCGGGCTCGGCCCTGGTTATCTTCACGAACGATTCGCGCGGCGCGCCCGTCGGGCAATGCACGTCGGGCAGGAAGCCCTTTCCGATCACGTGCCCCGCGATGTCCTTGCGTACGAGCGAGTCCGTCATGTGCGTCGGCTTCAGCCAGCCGCGCGTGGCGCTCTGGTGGCTGCCATAGCGGAACATCGCTTGATAATTCGTCTCGGGATTCTTCGCGAGGCCGTCCGGCCGACTCTCGTGCGCCTCCACCGAGCCGGGCGTCGCGGCGTACATGTTGAACCACATCCGCGTGATCCCGCGCGGAGTGCCCGGATAGTAGCGGGCGCGGCACATCATCCGCGACACCTTGTAATCGGGGTCCTCCGGTTTCCAACCGCGATAAGGCCGGTCGGACGGGTCGGCGTCTATCCACACATAATCGCCGTCCTCGACACCGAGCGCCTTCGCATCCTCCGGATTGATATCGACGTACCCTTCGCTCACGAACGGCATCCGCTTGTCCTGCCGATGCAGATCACCGAACGGTCCAAACAGCACTGCGATTATGTCGGTGTCTATCGGCGTCGTGTGCGCGCCGTGCCTGTATTTCGGTGTATGGAACACAAACCCATATCCCTTATCCATCAGCGGATGTTTCGTCTTCGACAATTCCGCCCATGATCTCACCACGTTTCGGACCTGGCGCACTTCGGTGCTCTGGTCCGTCGGATCAAGCCCGACGTCTCCTGGCCCGAGCGGCCTTATGAACGGATGCGGTTCGGCCAATATCGCATTGGGCTCATAGAACGTCGAATCAATCGGCTCGCGATGAACCGGCAGGTTCTCGCCGTGCTCGATGAACTCCTTCTCCTCTCGATAGAACTCGAGCCTGCCCGTCTTCGTATACCACGGCACGCTTTCCTCGACCTGTTCGTAGCCGATCGCGCGCGGCGTCGTCCGGCTCATCATCAGCGCCGGGATTCCCTGTTTCGCCTTTTCATGCAACTCCTCGAACGAATACCCCGCCGTCGTGCTGCTGTTTGAGAGGATGCGCTGCAGGTACACGCCCACCTTCTGCACGTCCACGAATTTCCAGTAGTCCTTGAAGCGAGGCTCGTCAATAAGCTCGCCAATCCGCTCGCCAACCATCGCGATAATCTCGATATCGCCACGGGTGTCATGGATGCGCGGGATGGGAGTCACCGGAAATAGCGTCAGAAACGGATTCGTGACCGACGCGCACATGTCGGGGTTCTTCGGCTCGCCCCACGAATCGGCGGCGAACACGAGGTCGGCGTGCTCGCATGAAGTTGACCACCACCACTCGTTCACCGCGATCATCTCGAATTTCGGCAGAACATTGTGAACGACGTTGTAGTGCCACTTCACGTTTCCGAGGATCGAGTTCGCGTTTGCGAACCACAGCGACTTCGTTGGAGCGGGCATGTGCGTCTGGCCCGTGTACAGCTTTCCGCCCACGCGCAGCGGATGGTCTTCGTGATTGTAATAATGCGCCGATTCGGCGCGCCAATACTGCTTTGGCCTCGCGGGCTTGTTCGGGTCAAGCTCGATGTCGAATGGGTTCTCGTTCACGTATTGCGCGAGGCCATTGAACAACGCCACCCGATAGTTCCCGGCGTAGGAGCCGACATTGCCCGCAATGCGGCCAACGTTTCCCGTGAGCGCCGCCAACAGGAAAACCGCGCGGTCCTTCAGATCGTTGTTATGAAATTGGTTCGGCCCCATGCCGAGCGCCATCAGCGTCTTTCCCTGGTTCTGTGCGATCTCTCGCGCAAGCGAGATTATCGCAGTGCGAGGCGCCCAGGTGATCCCCTCGGCGTCCTCCGGTGAGAAATTATCCGCCAGATATTTCTTTATCACGCTGAATATGGTCGTGACTTTCGTCTTGCTGTCATTGGTCAGCGTCACCTCGAACTCGCCCTCGAGCGCCGGATTCAGCCCCGCCTTGTCGAAGTACTTGCCGACCTGATCTCGCGTTATGGGCGCGGGCGCTTTCCTGGTCTTGTCCCACACGACGAAGTCGCCCCACGCTTCCCGCATGTCGGTCGGAATAAGCTGCTCAACCTGTTTGCCAGGGGCTGCCAGCTTTTCGCCGGGCTTCAGCACCTTCGTCATGTTGCTGAGGTTGGCATTCTTGTAGCCCTTGATTACGTCTGAGGCCCGGAGCAGTTGAAGGTTATCTTCCCGGACAAGCAGCGGCAGATCGGTAAACCGCTTGATGTAGTCCTCGTCGTATAAGTTCTCCTGCACAATGATGTTGCTCAGCGCCAGCGCGAGCGCGGGAGTGGTTCCGGGCCGCACCACAATCGCCTGGTCCGCCTTGCTCGACGTCGCGCTGTATTCGCAGGCGATTACCACCACGCGCGTCCCCTTCACGCGCGCCTCGGTGAGCCAGTGCGTGTCGGGCATCTTGGTCGTTACCCAATTCATGCCCCAGACTATCAGAAGCCTGGAATGCTCGCAGGCATTGAGGTCGAACTCGACGGTCTGCTGACCGGTCACCATGGGATGGCCCGGCGGCAGGTCGGTGTGCCATGAATAGTTGTCCCAGCCCCGTCCTCCGAGCGCGTCGGCTTCCGAAACACTCCGAATGCGCCGGTCCAGAAGCGCGAGCGAATTGGCGAAGCGATACATCCCGAATACGCGCGTCATGCCGAGGAGCGGCATCCCGCCCCGGAACTTGAGACACTGCGTGCCCGCGCCCTTCGTCGCCTCGATCATTTCTTCGTCATAGCCCTGCGCTCTCAGCCGCCTGGCGCCTTCCTCGCCCGAATACGTTTGGGCGATGTTGATGAGCGCCTTTGCCGCAAGGTCCGCCGCCTTGTCCCATGGAATGCTTTCCCATGAGTCGCGGGCGCGACTAAAGTACTCGACTGGCGGTCTGCCGGTTAGGGGATCGCGCGGGAACCCCGCCTCGACCCATTCGCGAAATCCCTTGCGCACCATCGGCCCCTTCACGCGGCGGTCGCCGTAAAAGCGGCGTGTAAGCGCAAGCCCTTTCTGGCAGCAACGCGGATCCCATCTGGCCGAAGCCTTGTTTCCGTAAATATCCTCGGCCTTTCCGTAACCGTAGGTAGCCCCGATTCGAACGACGACGCCGTTCTTTACATATGCGCGCAGCAGGCAATTGTGAGTGTCATTCGGCGCGCAGAGAAACGTATACGTGCTGTCAGGATGAACCAGATCGCGGTAGACTCTTTCCCAGTCCCGGTCCGGATAATAGTCCAACGGGTTCTGCGCAGCTTCAGCCCACAGCCACGGATACTGCGAAAGATATCCGGCAAACCCGAGCGCCGACGCTGCCTTCAGAAAATCACGGCGATTCAAGTTCCCTGAACCGCTTTCCTTGCTTCTTTTCATGGTGTCCCTCCTGGACCGGTCAAGGTTCTGCAAATTGTCTAACGTGTTGCGCCATTCGTCGTAGGAGCGGTCCTGTGTGGCCGCACGGGCGCTCACATAGGGGCCCCCCTACGATGGTCACGACCCAGACTCGAATGACCTTAGGTATTTCACGATATCGCTCACCTCTTCTGCCGTGAGCTTTCTGTACGTGATGCTATCTTTGCCGAACGCAGGCATGCCCGCCGACGGGCGCCCGCGAAGGATCGAGGCCTGCAAGTAGCCATCGGTCGCGCTCGCGAGCAGCGCCAAATTGGTGAGTTCCGGCGAACCTCCGCCGCGGCCATCAGCGCCATGACAGCCTGCGCACATCTCGCTGAACAGCTCTCGCCCATTTGCCGTGTCTCCACTTGCGAGCCGGCCAGGCGGCTGCTTGATTCCCGGTCCAAGACGCTCGCGGATGTAATGGATGGCATCGGCAAGTTGTTGGTCGGTCACTTCCGGAGCGGAAACCCCAGGCGGTGCGCTTTCCGGCGGCGCGCAGCGGCCATACTTGACTGCGGCGGCCATGAACCCGTCTGACGCTGCTTCCAGGAAGGCCGGACTTACAAGATTTGCCGAAAGATTCCCTTGGCCCCTTGCCCCATGGCACGGCGAGCAGGACGCTGAAAAAACCGCCTCCCCCAAGTGAAGCGGCCCCGGCTCGGGCAACTCAGGGAGTGGCATAGTTTTGCCTTGTCGCCAATTCAAGACGTGCGCGATGATCGAGGCCATCTCATGAGCGTCGAGCGTGGCCTGGCTGCCCATCGCGGTTTCCTCGCGCCCTTCGGCTATCATTGTGTGAATGTATTTCGGTTCGACTGTCGCGAGGAAGACGGGATTTGAAAGGGCGGGCCCGATTGCGCCTTCGCCGCTGGCTCCGTGACACATCGCGCAGTTTTCTCGATATAAGCGCCCGCCAAGCTCTTTGTCGGGCGTCGCGTTCGATACCGCTATCCATTCGGGCGCAGACGGCTCGAACGACCGAAGATAACGAGCCAATGCCTCGATCTCCGAAGATTTCAGCCCGGCTTCCTTTGTGCCCCACGAGGGCATGCGGCGCCCCGGCCGCCCCTGAAACAGATTTTCGCGAATGAAGCGGTCGGAGGCGACCTCAAGAAATTCAGGATGCGCAACGGCGGGGAACGCCTGCGGCGATATGCCGAATCTGGTTCCCATCCCGTCCTCGCCGTGACAGGAAATGCAGAACGCCTTAAACAGGGATTTGCCATCCTGCGGAAAATCGCGCACGCCCAGCCGCTCGGCCTCGAAGCGGGCGGGCGGCCACCGACTCATTGGGACATCCGCTCCTCGCAGAGAGAGCATGTAGAGCGTTGCGGCTTCAAGTTCCTCGCCCGCGAGGTCGGGCTGCGGCATCTGGCTGTTCGGAACGATGAGGCCGGGGTTCTTGAGATGGGCCTTGTGCCAGTTTGCGAGATTTCGGTCTCCCGAGACGTTCGAGAAATCGAGTCGCGCGAGATTCTTCTTCCCCGTGCCTGAGAGGTCCGGTCCATCATCTCCGCCCACTCCGTTTATGCGGTGGCATCCCAGACAGCCATTCTCGTACACGACCGCTTTCGCTTCGACAAGTTGCGGGGCTTGCATCAACTGGTCGAGAAACGCGTTGATGGCAAACACTTCATCCTGTTCGAGAGGGCCGTAACTCTGGAGCCACTGTTCATCGGCGACCTGCTCTTTGAGGGCGAGATGCTGCGTGTGCCAGTCAGTTCGCGGGCGCTTTGCTCCGATGGCGGAGAGGTCCGGCCCGTTTCCGCGGCCCCTTCCGTTGATCCGGTGACACGCGAAGCAGTCGTTTCGCTCGAAAAGCCTGAGCCCGTAATCAGCCAGTTCCCTGGAATGTACTTTGATGTGAGTGTGACAACTGCCGCAGCCGGCCTGGTAATAATCTTTTGGGATCATTGGGTCTTCCCAGTGCTCGACGTAGCCGTGTGCGTCCTCGGCGGTTGTGGCGAGTCCCTGGCCTCCGTGACAGGTGGTGCACCCGAACCGGTCGGGCGAATGAATGTCGAAGGCCCATTTCGGATGCGCGCGGAACGGCTGGTCTTCATTGAACATTGATGGGTCGTCAATACCGACGTGGCATGTCGTGCATCTATCCACCACATCGAATGCCTGAACCGTGACTTGTTTGACCTCCTGGGGAAAGGAGACCGGGCGCTTGCCGCGTGCGCGAGCTTGCGCGGCGAGTACGTCGCCAAAGCGTCGTTGGTATATCCTCCAGGGTTTGGTATAGTGCTCCGACACGATTGCCGCGAGCAGGCACACAAGCGTTATGAGCGAGGTGATGAGAAGCGCCCAGCGCGCTTTGCGGCCCTCCGGCGTCACCGGGTCGAACGTCGGGACGGGTACCTCCGCGAAGATGTCTCGCCGCTCTTGCTTGTCGTTGCTCTCGTTCAGTGTATCGGCCATTGGCTGTGACTCCAGTAGAAGTTCCAGTTCGGTCCTCGGTGGACCGTAGCCACATAGGTGAGGATCGTGAACGCAACAAGAAAACATGTGAACAGAGCGATGGCGCCCGCGCGCGTTGAGTTGTGCCGCCGCACGATGAACAGCGACCACCACGCAAAGAGCGCCACAAAAATGGTGCCCGGATTGAGCACAATTATGATGAGTTGGGGGATATCGGGTATCCAGTTGCGGAGCCAGCCCATGTTGATCGTGAAGATGAGCATGGCAAGCACTACGAACATGGCGTACAGCGCGCTTTGGCCGGCGATCAGTTTGTGGTTCGGGCCCGACAACCACACGCCGCCAACCTCCGGCTCTCGATCAAGAAACGGTATCAGACCGATCCCGATCAGCACGAGGGTGGGAATTCCGATTCCTCCCATGAACGCCGAATATGAAACCAGTTCTTGCAGCCCGAGGAAATACCAGGGCGCCTTCGCGGGGTTTTCGGGAATGTTGGGGTTGGCGAGTTCCTTAAGTGGCGCGTCGGCGAGCAAGGCCAGCACGAGGCAGATCGCGCACGTGGCCATGAAGACCGCGAGTTCCGCATAGAAGGCGTTCGGCCACGTGGTCACCGTCTTTTCCGGGCCATGGTCCACTTGGGGCGTCTTTCCGCGAACGAGCGCCATCAGGCCGTAAGTTTTCCGAGGATCGAGCCCGAACGATACACTCTGGCCGGTGAGCAAACGGACAGGTTCGCCTGGTTCGTCGGGCGGCCGCGCCAAGCCCCCGTCCTTGCGAACTCGCCAGAAGTGCACAGCAATAAGGATCGCAGCGACAAGCGGAAGCAGTATCACGTGCAACAGATAGAACCGCGTGAGCGCCTCCTGACCAACGGTGTCAGCGCCAAGCAGCAATCTTTTCTGCAACCCGCCCGGGTCGAAGTATCGGGTGATGCCCAGCGCATCGGTGACCTCGCGAGGCGATTGCGCGATATTCGAGCCGATGGTGATGGCCCAATACGCCAACTGGTCCCAGGGCAGAAGATAGCCTGTGAAGCTGAGCCCAAGCGTGGCGACGAGCAGTGCCAGGCCTATCAGCCAATTGAACTCGCGCGGACTCTTATATGAGTTAGTGTAGAACACGCGGGCCATGTGAAGGAACACAAGCAGCACCATAAGATGCGCGCTCCAGCGGTGGATATTGCGAATGAACAGGCCCGTGGGAACCACGAAATGGATGTCTTTGATTGATTGGTAGGCCTGTGAAGTGGCCGGTTTGTAATACACCATAAGCAAGATGCCGGTGAAGGTCAGAATTATGAAACAGGCCAGTGCGCCGACGCCGAGTCCGCAGGTGCTCCAAAAGCGCAGGCTGCGCTCATGGATGCGGGTGGAATGGATATGGAGGAAGAAGTTCGCGAAGACCGCTTGCGAGCGGGTGCGGTCGGTGTTTGGGCGGTCGTGCCGAAAGACAGCGTCGCGCAAGTGCCCGGGCGTCTCTCGAAGATTTGCGATAAAGGTTTGGAGCGCGGATGCAGATTCCTTGTCAGACTCTTTCACTGGTCCCCCCTACACTTTGAACCGGAATCCCGGCTGCACCGTAGTTTGCACGTCAACAACGAGTTGGCCGTCGGGCGCGAGGGCGACTTCAAGCCAGGGAAGCGGCGCCGGCGCCGGCCCTTTTGTCACTTCGCCGAGCGGACCGAACCTCGAACCGTGGCAGGGACAGTCGAATCCGTTGGTGGACCGGGCAACAATGCAGCCGAGGTGCGTGCATACGCCCGAGATGGCGAACACGCCGTCTCCGTCGCGGAAGAGGAATGCGCGCGCCTTGGCTATCCAGCGCGGCTCGCCGAAGGAGATATCGTCGGGGCGGCCGACTTTCACCTTGCTCGATTCGCCGGGGATGACGGCGGGGAACGGCAGCCTGGCGATTCCGACGGCGGCCAGTCCGAGTGAAGCGCCACACGTGAGCATCGCGGTCCTGCCCAGGAAATCGCGGCGTTTGATCGGTTCCGGTTTCCTCGTATCACTCATAGCGGTTTCTCCTGAAAGCAGAAGCGTTCCATGGTAATCGCGCCGGTCGGACACCGCATGGCGCAACATGCGCAACGGATGCATTTTTCCTCATCCTTGATGATGGCAGAAAGCGGTTGATGCGGGTTCTCGGAGGGCCGAGCCTTGATCGCCTCTGTCAGGTCATCGTTGAACTCCATGTTTTCGAGAGAGACCAGACGGAGACAGAGCGTTGGGCACACGTCGGCGCATCCGCCGCAGAGCACGCATTTTTCCGAATCGAAGATGGTGTTGACGCCGCAATCGAGGCAGCGGGAAGACTCTCTGAGGGCCATTCGCTCGGAGTAGCCGAGTTCGACCGGTATGCCATGCGAACGCACGCGGGATTCGGGATCGGCTGCGGGTACTTCGACGCGCGCGATGCGCTCGTATCCCTTCTCGCGCCTGTAGCCGGTGAGTTCGAGATGAAGTTCGCGGAGGTTGACGTCGAGACGCCTGCCCGTTATGTGCTCGAAGACGGACCGCGCGGCCTTCTTGCCGCTGGCGATGGCGCCGATCATGAGGCCCGGCCCGTGCGCCACGTCTCCGGCGAAGAATACGCCGCTGGCGCTGCTTTCAAGCGTGTCCGCATTGATGGTTGGGATTCCGCGTTCGCTTATCTTGACTCCGTCGCGCGCGGGCTCTATGAACGAGAGGTCGGCGGACTGCCCGACGGCGAGGAGCACGGTGTCACATTCGATGGTTGTGATCTCGGATGGATCGAACTGGGGGGCGAACCGCTTGTTTTCGTCATAGACGCGCAACACCTTCTGGAAGACGACGCCGGTGACTTTGCCGTCGCGGTCGCGAAGTATTTCCTTGGGGCCGAGGCTTGTGTGGAGCAGGATTCCCTCTTCGGCGCCCTCGCGGATTTCGATGTCGTCGGCGGGCATTTCCATGAGCGATTCGAGACAGCAGAGATGCACTTCGCGGACCGCTTCCTGCCGGACTGCGGTTCGAGCCATGTCGAAATAGGCCTGTCGGAGGACGGTGCGTCCCACGTCATACGCAACATTTCCACCACCGATAACCACCACCCGATTGCCGAGCGTGACGGGATTGCGGAGCGCAACGTCGCGGAGAAAGTCCACGCCGCCGAGGACGTCCGGCCCCTGCACGCCGGGGATTGGCAGGCTTCGGGATTTCTTGGCGCCGACGGCCACGACGACGGCTGCGTGCTCGGCGCGAAGCGTGTCGAACTCCACGTGCTTGCCGACCTGAATTCCGCAGAGGATATCGACCCCCAGCGACTCGATGACGGACACCTCGGCGCGGATGACCTCTCGCGGAAGCCTGTATTCGGGGACGCCGACGTAGAGCATTCCGGCGGGCACGGATTCCATCTCGTAGATGACCGGCTTGAAACCGAGCAGCGCGAGGTCGTGAGCGCATGCCAGGCCGGCCGGCCCTGAGCCGATGATCGCGACCGTTGCTTTTTGGGTTTGAAGATTATTTGAGCCGTGGAGGAGCCAGAGCAGTTCGTCTCGACTCTGGCAGAGCTGCGGCGTGACCTTCTTGCTGAGCCATTCGCGGAAGTAGTCGCCTTCGGCGGCCCAGGCTTCGGGGCCGAAGCGTTCGGCGACAAAGCCTTTAAGCGCGCGAATGGAGATGGGGCGGTCAAGCGAGCCACGGCGGCAGTTGACCTCGCAGGGAGCGCCGCAGATTCGGCCGCAGATTGAGGCGAGCGGGTTGGGTCCGCGCGCGATGAGGTAGGCCAGTTCGTAGTCCTTGGCGGCGATGGCGCGGACGTACCCGCGCGCGTCGGTGTGGACGGGGCAAGCGTCCTGGCAATTGATCAGACTTCGCCAATAGGCGGCGTCGGGTATCCTGACGTTGAAGCGGCGTTCAGGCATGGTAGTGATTGTCCTTATCAGTTTCTCTTGCGCGCAACTTCATCCCCACCACAGGCGGAAGAGACTTGACTAAGAAAACCGCTATGCCGGAAGATGTCATTCCCGTCCCTTCTGTGTCATTCCCGCGAAAGCGGGAATCCAAGCCGTCTTCGTAAAAGAAGCATTTACATTATGTTAGCCGTCATTCCGAAACGCAAACGGAAATACGTATTTTAAGATGTTAAATCACTTAAATCGAGACAAAAAAATTCTATCATGACTCTTTCCTGAATTGTTTGCTGAAGGTGTCGAGGGTGATGCCCTTGTAAAGTTCGCGGGTTTGCTGTCTTATGGAGTCAAGCTGCCTGCGTATCTTGCATCGGTCGAACTGTGGGCATTGGCTGCCGGGGCCGAGTTGGCATCGGCCGGTGACCATGGGGCCATCGATGGCCTCGACGATATCGAGCAGGTTGATGTTATCGGGGGCAGTGGCAAGAAGGTATCCGCCCTGTGGTCCGCGGACGGAGTAGACGAGCCTTGCTTTGGATATCTGCTGGAAGATTTTGGCAAGGTAGCCTTGGGGAATGCCGAGTTCGCGGGCGATCTCGCCCACGTCGAGGGGCCCGCCGTTGCCGTTGTTGGCGAGATAGACGAGTCCGTGAATCGCGGTGACTGAAGCTTTGGAGATATCCATGTAACGAAGGCCCTGTTTGAGCTTGTCCCTACCTGGGGTGGCGGGCGGCCACCCAGGGCCGCCCCTACGACAGAAAGCCAAGGTGCGGACACCTTATTTAGGGTATTTACATCACCTTTTGGGGTAATTATACAAACGATTTGGCGGAATGTCAAGAGGGA
>CAZEBC010000108.1:11178-13419 GCA_964510165.1 uncultured bacterium | reverse complement strand
GAAAAACACGACAGAAATTCATGATATTCAGGCTGAGTATTCCAGAGGGAGTGGCGCGGTGGGCAAGCCATAGCGATATCTTTGCAAAGTTGTTAAGATTTCAGTACAAACCTTGGAAGGAGGAACCGCACCATGAAGGACACGTTGCCGCCGCATTTCACCAGACTCGTCGAGAAATATCCCGAGGTGTGGGACGCCCACCAGAAGATGACCGAAGCCTGCGCCGAAAGCGGGCCGCTCGACCGCAAGACCAGGGAACTCATCAAACTGGGGATTTCGGGCGCCATCAATCAAGAGACCGCCGTCGAGCGTCATGCGATCATGGCCGTTCAAGAAGGCGCCAAGCCTGACGAGGTCTACCACGCCCTGTTGCAGATGATGACCATCGTGGGGTTCCCCCGCACATCCGCCGCACTCAAGTGGGCCGAGCGCGCGCTCACCACGTCGCGAGACGGTGAGTAGGCCGATTGCTGATTGCTATTGGGAAGGATTACCCCCAGTCACTGATGGAGTGCGTGTTCCGTATTGCGTGTTTCGTGTTTCCTCCAAGGGACAAGCGGAGAGATACAGACTCGGATGCGATTCAGGTCCGTTGAGCGGACTCTGCGGGCGGCGTGTGCAGACGGCGGTGTGAGTACGCGATTGAGCCCGTGGGGCAGTTGTCGCGGCATTTCAGGCAGCGGATGCAGCTACCGGAGTTCGGTCCCTCGTATATCTTCAGGCCCATCGGGCATTGCTTGTAGCACTCATCACACTTCGTGCACGTGACCGCTTCCCAACTCAAGCTGTAAAGACTGAGCCGGTTGAACAGCGAATAGATAGCGCCGAGCGGGCACGCGGTGCGGCAGAACGCGCGGTGGCTCACGATCATCCATCCGACGAAAAACACCAGGATCGAAATCTTGAGGACGTAAAGTGCGCCGAGCTGGGCGCGGAGTTGCGGCTCCATGAGCGGCAGCGGGATGCCAGCCTCAAGCGTGCCAGCCGGACAGATCAGTTTGCAGAAATACGGCTCGCCCAGCCCGAACTCGTTCACGAGGAACGCGGGCATCAGAATGACGAATACCGCCAGGAATATGTACTTGCCGTAGTTAAGAAATCTCGGTATCCGGAATTTCGGCGAGGGTATCTTATAGAGGTACTCCTGCAAGAGGCCGAACGGGCAAACCCAACCGCAGGCCATGCGCCCCACCAGCGCGCCGACCACTCCCAACAGCCCAAACACATAGAAAGCGAACTGGTAAGTGTAACCCGCCGCCACGGCCTGGATGGCCCCGATCGGGCAGGCGAATAGCGCGAGCGGACAGGAATAGCAGTTGAAGCTCGGCACGCAGAAGTATTTCAAGGGACCCCGATAGATAAGCTGACCGGCAAACATGCCGTAAAGATAGGAATTGGTGATGACAGTGCTGGCGAGCTGGAAGATGCGCCGCTTCATCCGATACCTATACACTCGAGACAGATGGTTCTGGCCTTCTCGAACACGTCGATCGCTTCGCCGCGGTACAGGCCGTACGCTCCGATGAGGATGGCCGATGACAAAAGCAGCGCCCACGCATGACGCGTGATGAATTGGATCATTGATTTCGGCATGATCTTTCAGGCTCGTTGGTCATTCCCAGTCCAAGACCCTCTTCTTCGCGTCGATGAGCTGTTTGTGAGACAGGTTCATCAGCCGCGAGAGACGGTGAATCAAGTGGTCCTCGTAAAAGTGAAGCCGGTCGTCGGCGTAGACAACCTTCCAAAGAGTCTCCATGACGCGCTCTTTGTCCTCGGGCGAATAATGAGTGTCGATTTCGTTCGTGAAGCGCCAAAGGTCAGTGCTCGCGTTTCGTTTCTCCTGAGCAAGCTCGAGAAGTTCGTGCGCGTATTGCTCCGAAAGTTGAAAATCCTCTTTCAAGATTTCGACAATATGGGCCCGCTCATCCTCGCCAAAATGATTGTCGGAATGCGCGATCTCCAGAAGCAGCACGCATGTCGCTATCTGTATGCGCGAGGACATTTCACGCTCTTCGAGTTGTTCGGCAGGTTCGAAGAATTTCCGGATCAGGCGAATAACCACGATTACTTCCTTCCCTCCGAGAGCCCCGAAGCCGCCCGTTTATTCATGATACCACAAAGGCCGCCGCGACCTCTAGCCGCGATTGTCCGGAATCGGAATCTGAATGATTGGAGGTAAGAACCGAAGCCGCCGAATATGGAAAATTCCGCCGCCCTATGTTATAATGCGCATACGGATTG
>CAZEBC010000108.1:3853-11078 GCA_964510165.1 uncultured bacterium | reverse complement strand
AGCCGCCGAATATGGAAAATTCCGCCGCCCTATGTTATAATGCGCATACGGATTGAAGGCGCATAGCGCAAACTCCGGGGTCGTCGTTATCCCGCTGCATTCATGAACTTACGAAACATCCTGGCCGAACACCAGGCCGACATCGTCTCTCGCGCTTCCGCCGCGACCGGAGAGGCCCCGCGTCTCCGCGCGCTCCAGGAAGCGGTTTTTTCCTGCCTGATGCTGGCCCTGAGCGGGGAAGATTATCGCCCGCTCGAGGCAAGGCTGACAGCGGCAGCGCGTGAAGCTTCTCAATCTCATGGGCCTGTCGAACAGATTGCGTCACTGGATCATCTTGAGAAATCCGTGCTCAACGCCGCGTCCCATGCCGCATCGGGTGTTTCTGCGGTTCAGGATGTGCTTAAGGTGACGCATTTCTTCTGCGATGCCAGGGAAATCGTTTCGCGGCGGCGGCTTCC
The DNA here is from genome assembly GCA_964510165.1 of uncultured bacterium. GTDB lineage: Bacteria > Abyssobacteria > SURF-5 > SURF-5 > SURF-5 > CAZEBC01. Next base: position 10,620 of record CAZEBC010000108.1, on the reverse strand, counting down.
CGAAGCCGGGAGCGAGCAGTCCGACCCTATTCGCGACGAACGCGACGCCTTCATGCGGCTTCGTTCGATCCGCTTCTTCGATGAGATTATCCAACAGATTCTGAACCCGTCCGTTGAGCCGAACAAAGTATTGGAAATGGTATGCGAAGGCGTCCTCAAGATCACTCCCGCCGATGCCGTCGCCATATACATGATTTACAGGAAAACCGGCGATTTCGTCCTCAAGCAGTTCAAGATCGGACCCGTGCTTCGCGATGTCGAGGAGAACCGGCTGCCTGAGCTGCTTCACAACTTCAAACTTGTCCCCCGTGGTTCTGAGGGAATCAACGGAGTATTCAATATTGCCCTCAAGGAGAGGAGGCCGGTCTTCACATCCGATGTCTCCAGTGACTCACGCGTTCACAAAGCGCGCGTGCTGTCGGGCCTTGGCGTAAAGGGATTGCTTGTCGTCCCGATGTTCGCTTCGGGGTCGGAGTTGGGCTTCATGACGGTCTTGTTCGCTTCGACGCGGTCAGTTGCCGACGCTGAAATGGAAAACCTTGGCGTCTTTGCCGATCTGGCGGCAGTGGCCTGGCGCAACGCCGAGCTGTACAGGGAGATCCGTCACTCCGAGCACCGCTACAAGGAGTTAATCGAAAACGCCATTGACATGATCTTCATCCTTGATATGGAGGGAAGATTCGTGTCAATAAACAAGCGGGCCGAGGAAATCACCGGGTATTCCGCACAGAATTGGATTGGCCGTTCCTTTGCCGAGATACTTGACCCCGAGAGTCTGCCCGACGCGATGGACCTGTGGGCCAAGGGCCTCTCCGGCGGAAAGGAAGTCGATTCGCTCAAGATCAAGAACGCCAAGGGTGGGGACCTGTACTTGGACCTCAACAGCTCCCTCATCATTGAAGACGGCAGAACTGTCGGCATGATGTGCATTGCGCGCGATTCCACTGAGAAGAAGAGGCGCGACCAGGAATTCAAGGAATTGCATGATTCCGTCGTCCGGACAAACCGCAAGCTGGAAGAATCGATGGCCGAGTTGAAGGCCACTCAGATAAAGCTGGTGCAGAGCGAGAAGCTCTCGGCCATGGGCGGACTGATATCGGGCATCGGCCACGAACTGAACAACCCGCTCACCGGCATCGTCGGCTACTCCCAACTCCTGCTTGAGGCGGTCTCGGATCCCGAATATCGCAGAAACGTTGAGAAAATCAACCAGGAAGCGCTGCGATGCAAGAAAATTGTTCACAGTCTTCTGGGATTCGCGAGAGGCCATAAGCCCCAGAAGCGCGTGATGGACCTCAACGCCGTCATCCAGAGCGTTGTGGACCTGCGGGAGTACCAGGTGAATGCGGACGGAATCCGCTTCATCGCGCATCTCAGCGAGGAGCCGTGCCGGGTCGTGGGCGATTTTCATCAGTTGCAGCAATTGCTACTCAATATTGTCAACAATGCGCATCAGGCGATTATCGGCGCACGGCAAGGCAGCAAGATTGAGATACGGACCGCATCCGACTCCGCTAGAAACAGAGTGGTGTTGTCCGTTTCGGATGACGGCCCCGGCATATTGCCTGATGTGCTGCCAAAGATATTCGACCCGTTCTTCACCACACGTGAAGTTGGCCAGGGAACAGGGCTTGGCCTGAGCGTCGCGTACGGCATCGCGCGCGACCATGGCGGCCACATATCCGTGGAAAGCAGTCCGGGTAAAGGGGCCACATTTTATGTAGAACTTCCTCTTGCGAAATCTGTGAACAAATCAATGAAGGCAGAAGCCGCGCCCGCTCGCGTGCCCTCTCCGGAGAAGAAGATCAACGTCCTCCTGGTCGATGACGAGGAAGTGATACTCGACCTGTTGACTGACATTCTGACGCAGATGAACGTGACCGTCGAGCGGGCTCATAACGGCAACGAAGCCCTCGCGAGAATAGCGGCTTCCACGTTCGACGGAATCATCTGCGACCTCAAGATGCCGGGCATGGACGGCAAAACACTGTACGGAAGAATTCAGGAACAGTATCCCGACCTGTGCGGAAAGGTGATCTTCTCCACCGGAGACACGCTCAGCAACGAGTTCCGGGCATTTTGCGCGGCCACTTCGTGTAAGGTCGTCGAAAAGCCTTTTCTCATCGAGGACATCAAGAAAGCTATTGAGGCCTTGAGTCAAGCCTGATTCGCGGGAGTGACCCATGGTGGAGCCGAAGATCGAACGACGGAGGCAGCCACGGGCCAAAGGCGCCGACGGCGTGTCTGTCGGCATCGATGCCCACGTGACAGGCGTGCAGGTTAAAGACATCAGCCTCTCCGGTCTGTGTTTCAGGCTGGAATATCCTTTAGAGCTCATGACCCGCCTGATAATGACCTTGGTCTTCCCGCAAGAACGCCCTGCGGGTCATCCATCAGGCATGAGCGGCGGCATACAATGCGAGGGGACAGTTGTCAGGTGCGAGCCGGCACTTGACGACTATGGAAAAGGGTATGAAGTGGCGATCTTCTTCACCAAATTGGATGAGGCAGGACGAAAGGCAGTCGAACATTATGTCAGCAACCATAGCTAATGCGCGGTATCTGGGTCGGCGGGTCTCCCTTGGCATATTCCTCGGGGCGGCGCTCGCTCTGGCCATCGCGGGCGCTTCCCGGTCGGTCTCAGCCGACGAAATATACTTCAAGAGCGGTTTTTCAAGAACCGTGGTTGTGCTGAAAGAGACCGAGGATTCGGTAACTTTTGTGACCGAGATGGGGATTTCCACTATAGGCAAGGAACAGGTCGATTTCATTGAGAAGGCCTCCGACGCGGAAAATCAGGAACTGCGCAAGAACTGGAGAAAGATGGAACTTCAGGAGAAGAAGGCGCAAGAAGAAAGGCAGGCCGCCCGCCAGAAGTACGAACAGGAGCAATTGGCCAAGGGGCTGATCAAGTTCGAGGACAGATGGATGACTCCGGAAGAAAAACAGGAACTGCTCAACCTGCGGCGGCGCGCACAGGAACACTTCGCTCAATTCGAGGCCGAACAACAGGCCAAGGGGCTCGTCAAGTTCAAGCACATCTGGGTGACTCGCGAACACCACGGAGAACTGACCAGGATGGAGCCCGAAATCTTTGACCTTTACTATAAGATCACTTCGGAACAGAAGGCGATCGAGGGAGTGCGCGAAGCCATGGCCAAGAGCCCCTCATTTGAGGACGCCGAAAAGTTCAGCGCGCGCATAAAGGAGATGCAGACCAACATCGAGAATAACACCGCCCGATTGGGTAGCCTCCTCAAGAGGGCTGACGAAATCGAGGCAGCCAGCGTTCGTTACGACCCACCGGCAGAATTCAAGGGCGCCCTTCCATCCCCAACGCCCGAACAAAGACCATCAGGCCCATGATCGGAAGAGAGATAGGGAATTACAGAATCCTCAAGGAACTCGGCCGCGGCGGCATGGGAGTCGTCTACAAGGCCAAACAGCTTTCACTCAACCGGATGGTCGCCATGAAAGTGCTCCCCCAACATCTGACCAGCGACCCGGCTTTCGTCAGACGATTCGAGAATGAGGCCCGCGCCATCGCCAGGCTCAACCATCCGAACATTGTCCAGATATTCGATATCGGGCACGAAGAAGATATTCATTTTTACACGATGGAGTTCATTGAGGGCCTCTCGCTCGATGATATTGTCTACAAGGAGGGCCTCCTCGACCTTGATCGCGCCATGAATATCATCGTGCAGGTGGCCAAGGCCCTTCAGTACGCTCACAGCCAGGGCATCGTGCACCGCGACATCAAGCCGAGCAACGTCATGATCGACAAGTCGGGCAGGATCAAGGTGACCGATTTCGGCCTTGCCCTGCAGGAACGCACCACGCGCCTCACGATGGAAGGCAGCATTGTCGGCACTCCGGAATACATGTCGCCCGAGCAGGCTGCGGGCGCAGTTGCGACCCCGAGGAGCGACATCTATGCCCTGGGTGTCGTGTTCTATGAACTGCTTACCGGAAAGGTGCCGTTTGAAGGCGATACGGCCCTGCTGGTCCTGAACAAAATACAGAACTCCGAACCCGAATGGCCGCGCTCCATTAACCCCAACATCCCGGTCGACGCTGAGAAGATCATCCGCAAGATGATGGACAGAAACCCGCGGTCTCGCTACTCAAGTTGTCAGGAACTGATTCAGGACATTCAGCGCCTGAGACAGGGACACTTCATCTCGACGGCTCCTCGCCACTCCCTTGGCCTCAAAATTGGTGTGGGCGCTGCAACACTCTTGCTGCTTGCCGCGATTGTGCTTACCTACAGGACAATCCAGGAGCGGCGCGGCCAAAAGCCGGATGTGCCCGGCGCCGAAACCGAGCCGGCCCCGCGCGTCATCGTCGCCGGCCAGATGAAAGCGGAGCCTCCCCCGTCGCCGCATGAGGAACCGCCTCCTCAGACCCCGCTTCCCGACTCCCAAACCGATTCCCCCGCTCCAACGCCGCCCACATGTCAGGAAAAGCTCGATAAGGTTGCCGCCGAGGTCGCGTTGCTCGACAAGCGCCTTGACGACCTGCGTTCACAACGAGTGCCGCCCGAAACCATGTCCGCCGACCTGCTCTTGCTCAAGAAGGGCAGCGAAATCCGCTGCGAGATAGTTGAGGAATCGCTCGATAAAGTGCGTATTCGCACCCTGCCCGGCGGAGGTCTGGCCGAAATCGCGCGCGCTGACATCAAGCTGGCGGTTTACGCGACTTCCGAAGAAAGACGCCTCGCCGAGTCTTCTCGGGCCAAGGAACAGAAAAGGCTTCAGGAAGAACGCGCCGTGAGAAACTCGATCCAGGCTCTCGAAAAGAAACGGGCCGAGATCGAGAACAAATGCAAAGAGGAACTCGCCGGCGCCATGACGGCCATACCCGTTTCCCTTTCGAAGGAAGCCTGGTCGGTTGAATCCGACTGCGGGGACGGCGTGAGCGTTTCCTTCGAGGAAAGCGCAATCTCAATCCTCGGCGAACGCAGCAAGGGCCGAATGTGCTCGCTCAAGCTCGAAAACGATGACTTCTCACGGCAGACTCCCAGTTCTATCGAGATGTTCCTCGAGGTGAAGCAGCCGCGCGTGAGCAATGCGGGCCGGCTGATGTCCTCCCTGATAGTGACATTCACCGACGGCAAGTCAATCGAATATCGCTTGTTCGATTCCAGGCCGGACGCAGCGCCTGACGAACCCGGCGCGAAACCCAACGCCTTGGTCATTCGCCAATCACAGCTCCCGGGCGACGTCGGCGAGAACTGGTACGGAATCACGTTGCCCGTCCAAAAGGATGCTGCCAAACTGAAAGGAGAGGGGAAGATTGCCGGGATTTCCCTATGGAACCGACGCGAAGGAGACGTCGGTTCATTCAGGCTGCGGTTCAAAGCCCTGATCGTGAACGCGACACAAACGGAATCATGATGGAAACACCAGACCCACAGAACGCTCTGTTAGAAGAAGAAAAAAAGCTGCGGCGACTGAGGATAATTGTGGACCTCACCGCTGCCGTCCTCGCCCAGGAACGGTTGACCATGGATGAGGCGCTGGACCTTATGAATGCCGCCAGAGGCGCGGCGCTCCGCCTGTTCCCAGGAAAGGAGCAAACGTATAACATCATATATGGTCGCCGTTTCTCGAGAATCCTCAAGGAGCGATTCGAGTCGGTCAGGGGACTTGAGCAGGACGAGGATTGACCGGGCACGTTGATTTATCCGGCCCAAAAGCGTAGAATGGTGTCGGAGCCGTGACCTGGAGCGAGAGCCGGGTGACCCGAATCAAGGCAAAAAGAACGCTGAGGACCCTGATTTTCTACGTCTGCGTGGTAGTTGTTGCCGTGATACTGTTCTCTTACAAGTCATCGATTGCTGTCGGTGTGGTGAAGCTGCTCAATTCACTGGCTGAAACATACAACTCTCTCATCGGCAGATAACCGAAAACAGGGGAAGACGGATGCTAGTCGACTTCGTGGCGTTGCTGCTTGAGTTCTTGTTCACGCTCGTCTTCGGATTGCTCCTCAGCGCCCTCGTAATCACCCTTGCAATACGAAGCCCTTCAAGAAGAATGCCTAACGAACCTGGCGAGAAAGACCGCAAAGACCCCGGCCTCGATATGGATGACCTGGTCGAGATGATCGAGAAAGACCGGGAATTATTCAAACCTTCTCCACTGGCCGCTGTGCCTCATTTGGCGCTCGCGGGCGCCAAGCTCGGCGGCGGAGCCGGGAATGAACTCTGCTCGAAAGCCAGCGGCACAATCGAGTGGAAGCTCATTGAAGACCCGAACGAGCGAAGAAAGTACAACAGGCGCCTGGGGGATAGACGACGCGCCGAACAACTGGTACCCGATGAGCGCCGCTTGATTCAAAGACGCGTGTGGCTGCGGCGGGCTGAGGACCGACGCGGAAAGACACTGTTGACGGTCGCCGACGCCGCCGCAACACTCGGGGTGCCCGTGGAACAGATATACAAGTGGCTCGATGAAAGCGATATCCCGTTCTACCAGGTCACCGAGGGAAAGCGAAAGGCAATCCGATTCGAAATCGGCGAACTGTTGCAGTGGCATCGCGCCTTTGTAACCAGTTCCCGCAATCCAAAACAGGAGACATGACAGAAAAATGATTAAGTACATCATCGCATGCACGCTTGTGCTCGCGCTTCTCGGGACCGCCCGCGCCGAGCAGCAATCCGAATATCAGCTTCCTCCTGAAACGACCGCCTACACGGAATCCAGCTCAACGGACCATCTCATCGGCGACACCATTGCGCGCGGGCTTGATATCGTGTTGAACCC
>CAZEBC010000108.1:0-3753 GCA_964510165.1 uncultured bacterium | reverse complement strand
CCCGTTACACACCTTGCCTCCGGAGCGCTGGTCGGTCGGCTCGCGCAGCCCAAGCTGGAACCAAAGCATATAACATGGTACTGCGTCGCGCTCGCGTGGCTGCCGGACATCGATAATCTGGCCGGACTCCTCGGGCCGGAACCGTACCTGCTCTATCACCGAGGCATCACTCACTCCGTCTTCGGCGGCATGGCTCTGGCGATCGCCGCCGCGGGCATTCTCCGGCTGTTCACGAGAAAGATTACCTTCGCTGCCGCGTTCATCATCGCCTATCTCTGCATTCTGATCCACATCTTTCTCGACCTCATCACGTCCTACGGCACACTCGTCCTCTCGCCCTTCACAAACAGGCGGTTCGCGCTCAGTTCGGTCTTCATCGTTGACCCGATCTTCACTCTCGGGATAATCCTCTTTCTCCTCTGCTCGCTGTGGTGGAGCCGGAAATCGAGGAGGCTTGTCCTCGCGGGCCTCGCATGGGTCCTGCTCTATCCCATGTTCAGCCTCGGAATTCGCGAGGTTTCTGCCGCATATCTGGCGGACAACCTTCAGGCTCAAGCGCTTCCATATCAGAGATTCGAGCTGACGACCGAGCCGTTCAGCCCGTTCTTCTGGAAACTGGTCGCCGAGGATGATGAGCACTACTATCTGGCCGGGGTCAGTCTGTTCGACTTGGACCGCGAACTCAAACTCGAAAGGTATGACAAACCGCCCTCAGACTTGATGGAGCAACTCAAGCCTGGAATCGGCATGCTCCACACCTATCTCTGGTTCTCAAGGTATCCGGTCATGGAACTCCATAACAGCCCCGGTGGCACGCGGCTGTTGCTCCGCGACCTGAGATTCTTCAGCACCATTGACTTCGTGCAGCGCTCCTTCCGCGAGAACGGCGCCCCCTTCTCACTCGTCATCGAACTCGACAGGCATGGCAACCCGCTCAACTGGCAATATCGGCGGCCCGGCGGCGACCTCGTTATCCAACACCTTGAGTAAGCATCCGTCAAATTGGGGGCACCATGCCGCATGGTGTCCCCAATTTGACGAGAGGCGTCAGATGAACGCGCCCAAAACCGCCTTGAACTGCCGCTCTCTTACGTGATAAAATGCATTGTCACCGCCCAATCGCCGTTTACATTACGCTTTCGAAACGAGGTAAGAAATGCCGAAACTAGATGAATTCAAAGGGTCCGACAAATACATACTCGATGACGACCTCTCCAAAGCGTTCCTGATCGCCAGAATCCTCGGGAAACCGCTTCTGCTTGAGGGCGAGCCCGGCACCGGCAAAACAAAGCTCGCGCAGGAATACGCGCATCATACCGGCCTGTCATTGTTCGAGTTCCCAGTCACATCCGAAAGCAAGGTCTCGCATCTTGTCTCGAATTTTGACGACGTGCTCAGGCTCATGGACTCGCAAGCCGTCATCGCCAACGCCCAAATGGAACGCGCAGGCCTCGACACACGGCTTGACCTCAAGGGCAGGCGCATTGACAATCTGGACCATTACGTCCGGCTCGGGCCGCTCGCCCGCGCGTATCAGACCCCCAACTCGGTACTGCTCATTGACGAGATCGACAAGGCCCCGCGCGAATTCCCCAACAACCTGCTCTTCGCCATCAACGACCGCAAGGTCATCGTTCCCGAAACGGGCGAAGTAATACAGACAACGCTTGCGGACATGCCCACCATCGTCATCACCAGCAACCACGAACAGGACCTCCCCGCGCCGTTCATCAGGCGTTGCGTGTACCATTACATCGAGTTCCCAAATCCGGCCCGCATGCGCGACATAGTCCGGCTCCACCATCCCGACGCAAACGAAACGCTGGTCGAGTCGGCCATAACCGTCTTCTACCAGTTGCGCGACCTCGGCCTCCAGCGCAAGCCCTCGACCAGCGAGATCATCGACTGGCTCGAATATCTCAAGCGCGACGGCAAGGTGTCGGCCGAGCAGATCAACCACCTCGAAGGCTATCAGGCGCTCGTCAAACACAAGGATGACCTGCCCGTCCTCAGCGCCATCAAGGAACGCGGCATTCAAAACTACAGCCGTCCGCAGCCCGGCTACAAGAGGCCATACTGATGTTCACAAGCTTCCCGCAAACCCTCAAACGATACGGCCTGAAGGCCGATGTCCGAACCATCGGCGAACTCTACCACTGCATGAGCCGCGGCCTCGTCACCAGCCTCGGCGACCTGTTCGACATCGGCAAGATTCTGGTCGTCAAGGGTAAGCGCGACGTCGCTCCCTACACGCTCGCCTTCTTCGATTATTTCCTCGGCATCGAAACGAAGAATGCGAAAACTCTCGATGAGGCCGTCGCCAATTCCGTCGCGTTCAAGACATGGCTCGACCGCTACCTGGAGCAGACCGGCAAGACCCAATGGGACTTCAACGAAGCCGAACTCGTCGAGAAATTCCTCGACGACGTGCTCCGCTCAAGCTCCGCCGAGGAGATCGCCCGAAGGTTCGCCGGACAGGACATCATGGACCAGGACAATCCCGACATGGAGGACCTCGGTGGCGACGAGGGCGGCGGACGCTCGCCCTTCGCCGACGCGCTCGCCGATTACCGCAATATCGACATTGACGAAATCCTCAGGCGTATGGAGCGCGTCGCGCGCCAGCAGAAAAACCCCCACAGCGGCGGCAGCCATTGGATCGGCACCGACGGCATCTCGCCCTATGGCCACGGCGGCAGGGGCGTCGGCGGAGTCCGCATCGGCGGCGCGGGCAGGGGCAAGGTCGCCCGCAAGGTGCTCGGCGATCCCGAATATTATCCCGTCATGCTCGACAAGGTGCTCACCGATGACACGATTGATGTCGCGCTCGCCTCGCTCAAGAACATCGCCGACTCGCACGTGGACTTCAAGCTTGATATCGAGAAGACCATCGAGGAGGGCGTCCGTAAGGGCGGCATCTTCGTCCCGTACCTCAAGCCCATTACCGAAGACCGCGTGCAGGTGATGCTCTTCATCGACAACGGCGGCTACTCGATGCGCCCGTATGCGCACGCCGTCTCCGCCCTCTTCCTCAAAATGAAGCGCCGCTTCACCCACGACCTCAAGATATACTTCTTCCACAATTCCATCTACGACCGCGTATACACCGACGAATTCCGGCGCGACCCCGTGCCGCTCCACAAAATCATGCAGAACGACCCCTCGCACCGGCTCTTCGTCGTCGGCGACGCCGACATGGCCCCGCACGAACTGCTCTCGCGCTACGGCTCAATCGAGCCTCGCGAGGAATGCGAAATCCCCAGCATCGAACTCCTCGCTCAGATCGCTCAGCGCTTCTCGCGCGCGGCATGGCTCAACCCGATCCCCCCGCGCGCATGGCCCATGACCACCGCCGACTACATCATGCGCCTCATGAAAATGTTTCCGCTCACGCCCCGCGGCATCTCCCAGGCCGTCGAATACATGAACCGGAAGCTGGAGTACCAGGTGTGATGCTTGGAATAACCACCAAGACACCAACGACACCAAGAAGGAACACAGTTACTTGGTGAGTTCTTTGTGCTCTTTGTGCCTTGATGGCTAGTACAACCTAAAGGATTCCAACCATGCCATACCTTGACGACAACAACCCCAAAATCCTGATCGATCTCGACAAATGCACCGGTTGCCGCAATTGCCAGCTCATTTGCTCGTTCACCTACAACGACATCTTCAATCCCGACCTCGCGCATATCCAGATAGAGCGCACGCCGAGCGACGGCAAAGCCGCCCGCTTCACCGACCACTGCCTCC
>CAZEBC010000107.1:11939-13527 GCA_964510165.1 uncultured bacterium | reverse complement strand
CTGCCGAATTCTACCACAGCGCGGTCATGGCCGCAACCGGAACTTGTTCTTGTTAGTTAGCTGCAACAGCGCGTTTGACAGACGGCGAGTTCTCACGTTATATTTGACCTTGCGTGCCAGTTGGGCAACTCGTCCCCGATAGTGAGGCGGCGACAAGACAAATATGGCGGACTTCAAGAAAATCTCCGTTCCACCGGGTGAGGAAATCGTCATCGAAGACGGCGAACTCAGGGTACCCGACTCGCCCATCATCCCGTTCATCGAGGGTGACGGCGTTGGCCCTGATATCTGGGCGGCCTCCGTGCGCGTGTTTGACGCGGCCGTGAAGCTGGCGTACAACGGCAAGAGGCGCATTCAATGGTTCGAGGTTTACGCGGGCGAGAAGGCCGTCGAGAAATACGGCGAGTATCTGCCTCAGGATACGCTGGATGCGATCCGCCGCTTCAAAGTCGCCATAAAGGGACCGCTCGCTACTCCGGTTGCCGGCGGTATCCGCTCGCTTAATGTCACGCTCCGCCAGGAGCTTGACCTTTACGCCTGCGTCAGGCCGGTCCGTTATTTTACCGGCGTTCCAAGCCCCATGAAGCATCCTGAGCGGCTGAACGTGGTCATCTTTCGCGAGAACACCGAGGACGTGTACGCGGGCATCGAGTGGCCCGCCTTTTCGCCCGGCGCGTCGCAGGTCATGGACTTCCTCAGTCGCACCTTCAATATAACCATTCGGCCCGATTCCGGCATCGGAATCAAGCCCATGAGCGCGACCGGCACCAAGCGGCTGGTTCGCCGCGCGATCGAGTACGCGATAAGCGAGAGGCTCCCCAGCGTAACGCTGGTACACAAGGGCAATATCTTGAAATACACCGAGGGCGCATTCCGTGATTGGGGTTATGCGGTCGCCAAGCAGGAATTCGCCGATTGGACCGTTCCCGAGAAGGACGCGGGGGGCCCCGCGGCCGAAGGAAAGATCATCATCAAAGACCGGATAGCCGACTCGATGTTCCAACAAATCCTGCTGCGCCCTGAGGAATACTCGGTCCTCGTGATGCCGAACCTCAACGGCGACTATTTCTCCGACGCCGCCGCCGCGCAGGTCGGCGGCATCGGCATGGCGCCCGGCGCGAACGTCGGCGATGAGGCCGCGGTCTTCGAGGCCACCCACGGCACTGCGCCCAAATATGCCGGGCAGGACAAAGTGAATCCCGGCTCGCTCATCCTTTCGGGCGAGATGATGCTGCGCCACATGGGCTGGCGCGAGGCAGCCGACTTGATACCCTCGGCCCTGGAGCGGACGATTCAACAAAAGAAGGTCACCTACGATCTTGCGCGTCTGATGGACGGGGCCACCGAGGTCAATTGCTCGGAATTCGCCGCCGCGATTGTAGAGAATATGAAGCGACTTAGGCCCGCCTGCTGACAATCTTTTGCTTGACTTTAATTATGCTCCGGGATTATAGTGCATAAGGCCGGGGGCAGGGCACCCGCCCGAATATCTGGAACCAGAGACCAGCAACCAGAGACCGATTATCGAGAGGAGGTGACCTCATGATCGACCCGGAACTCCTGGCAATCCTCGCATGCCCGAAATGCA
>CAZEBC010000107.1:0-11839 GCA_964510165.1 uncultured bacterium | reverse complement strand
GGTGACCTCATGATCGACCCGGAACTCCTGGCAATCCTCGCATGCCCGAAATGCAAGGGAGACATCCGGCTGAAGGAAGACGAAAGCGGCCTCATTTGCGACGCTTGCAAGCTGATGTATCCCATCAAGGACGACATTCCGGTGATGCTCATCGACGAAGCGATTAAACTCGACACAAAGCAAACCTGATCGCCAACGGGTTCGCGCGCTCTCGAGCAGATTCCAATTCCATCACGTGTCCATGCAGAGCAGTGGGAGAGGGGGAGAAGGCAAGAATGGACAACAAGAGCGGGAGGATTCTCTATTTTCTCAGGACGGGTCTGATCACAGCGATTGCATCGGCGGCGCTTATCGCCAGTCTGATTTGTGAGGCGCACGCGTTGCCGGCCAATGCGGCCGTCAAGACACGGGCATTTTCCCCCAACCACGCCAGCGCGCAGAAACTCGCATCGATCGTTCAAACCTTCGTCACACCCGAGGGCGCGCTCTCGGTTGATGAGCGAACAAACTCGCTGATTGTCACCGATGTCGAAGCCAACCTGGATGTCATCGAGAGAATCATCCGTCGGCTCGACTCTGAGATGCCTGCCCGAACATTCTATCTCAAATATGCCGATCCCTTGGAAACCGCGGAAAAGATACTGCGCGTGCTCTCACCTTTCGATGGGGTCGTGATCCCCGATGTCCGCACTCATACGATCTACGTCAAGACTATTCCTTCGAGATTCGACCACATCCAATCGCTGATCGCCGAATGGGATCGGCAACCGCCGCAGGTGCTCATCCAGGCAGACGTCCTTGATGTTTCGACCGCGAAACTGAAGGAACTCGGCATAGAATGGGAATTGAGGCTCGGCTATGAGGGCGGCGAGCACGACGCTGTTATAAGCATCAACGCGGACCGTGAGACACCCGAGACTCCGGCGACGGGCAATATCAGCATCGGGACGCCCACCGTCGTTTTGCCGGCCATCACCGACGGCGCCGGTAATATCATAACGCCGGCCCAGGTGATTCCCGGCAGCGATTTCAGCGCGGCGATCGACGCCCTCATCGAGGACGGGTCCACCAAGACGCTCTCGAGGCCACGCATCCTTGTGCTCGACGGCCATCCTGCTCGTTTCGAGGTCGCGACGCTTGAACCCTATGCCAACACCCGCTACACCGAGCGCGGTTCAGCCGCCTCGCTTGATATTCAGTTCATCGATATCGGGATCATTCTGGAGACCGTTCCCCACATCAACGACGAGGGCTATATCATGATGGATATCAGGCCGGAAGTAAGCACCCTGGTGCGGGAGGAGTTCTTTGAGACAACCATCATTCCGGATGAAGGCGGCGCCATCACAAACCGCATCCGCGTGCCGGTGAAGGCCCAGAACCGGGCCTCGACCATGGTGATGGTGCGTGACGGCCAGACCATCGCCGTCGGCGGCCTTCGCACCCATCAGGACAACGAATCCATCCGTAAAGTGCCGCTCCTCGGCGATATCCCGATCCTCGGAATCCCGTTTCGAAACCTCAATCAGGCGCGCGACAAACGGGAGCTGATAATCTTCATCACACCGCATATCACGCCCGCCTCCGTCTCTTCGGCTGAGGCTGACAGACTTGGTCTGATGGAACCGGCGGGGGAGTGACCCTCACCCCAACCCTCTCCCGCTGGGGGAGGGCAGGGTGAGGGGCTTCGTTTGTGGCTGTGCGAATGAATTCGCACCTAGCCGATTATGGGCGGTTCTCTCACGGCTCATCCGCTAATTTGGGAAGCAATTTCTCAAGGTCGAGTTCGACCTCTCGCGTCTGACCGCCGAGTTCCATGAATTTGGCCATCCTCTTCTGAGCGGCGGCGCTCGCTATGGACTGATTGAAGTAGTGCGCTTCTTCCAGCAAACCCTGCTCCGTGGGAAGCTCGGCGGCATTGACCGACGCCTTCGCCAGTGCAATCGCTTCCGCCGGAAATGAGGCGATTCGATACGCGAGCCGCTCAACGAAGGGCCCAAGTTCGCCGCTCGGAAGCGCCCGATTGATGTAGCCGTAGCGTTCAGCGATCTCTGCCGGGATGTCTTCGCAGCCGAGTATCACTTCCAGCGCTCTCGCGCGTCCCATCAAGCGGGGCAGACGCTGGGTTCCGCTACCGCCCGGGATGATGCCCACCGCCACTTCCGGCTGGCTCAGTATCGCGCGTCCGATCGCCCCGAACCGCATGTCGAGCGAAAGCACGAACTCGCTCCCACCTCCACGTGTTCGCCCCTCGATCTGCGCAATGGTCGCCTTCGGCATTGTGCGGAAGCGGTCCACCATCTGATGGAACAGCCCGAGTTCGGTCGCTTTGGGCGGGATTTCGCTCGGCAGAGACAGCAGCAGGTTCACATCGGCGTGAGCGATGAAAAAGTCGGGATTGGCGCTCCTGAACACTACGGCGCGCACCGAGTCATCGGCCTCGAGTTCTCTCCCGATACGATCAAGTTCGTAGATGAAGGCGAGGTCGAGAATATTGATCGGCGGGTGATCAATCGTAATGAATGCGACCTGGCGATCAAGGCGCACCTTCAAACAGTCGTAACTTTCGTATGGCATGACGAGCCCCTCCTCGGGTAATTGTGATATTGGGGACACCATGCTGCATGGTGTCCCCAATATTACACATTCTTATGGTTGGGTTGGTTCGCTTACTTCACGGCTTTTTCAGCTTCAGATCGGGCATCTGCTTTTCGCGGTCCCAGGTTCTCTCGGTGACGCCGCGCTTTTTCATGTCTCCCTTGGTTACCCTGAGCGTGCCCGTACGCGGGATATCGTCTACCACATCAACAAAGCGCGGCACCATGAAGTATGCCATGTTTTCGGCGCAATGTCGCATCAGGTCTTTCAGGTCGAGCGATGCGCCTTCTTTCGGCTTGACCCATATCATGACCTCGTCCTCTCCGAGCTCGGAAGGAACGCCGAACGCCGCGCATTCGGCGACTGCCGGATGTTTCTCGACGATATTCTCGACCTCGAACGAGGAGATGTTTTCGCCCCGCCGTCGCATCGAATCCGTCTTCCGGTCGACAAAAAAGAGATTGCCCTCCACATCGGCATAGAACAGGTCGCCCGAGTGAATCCACTCGCCCCTTACCTTCTTGGCGGACGCTTCAGGGTTCTTATAATACTCCACTGGCCGCTTCGCCCTGTCGGCTACCTTGGTGACCAGTTCGCCTATCTGTCCCGGGGGAACGTCGTTGCCGTTGTCATCTATGAGCTTCCACTCGGTGCCCGGCATCGGCTTGCCGACCGAGCCTACCGGCGCATTGCCGAAATTGAAAATGAGCACGCCCCCGCCGTCAACGGCGCCGTACGCTTCCCATATTTTCACGCCAAATCGTTTCTCGAACGGCACCCACAGGTTCGCCGGACACGCGGCGGAATTTACGAGTCGGACGGGGTTGTCCGCGTCATCGGGCCGCTCGGGCTGTTTCATCAGGATCGGGATCATCGCGCCGAGCGCATTGAACTGAGTCGCGCCGTACCGGCGGATCGGCTCCCAGAACTTCGAGGCCGAGAACCGCTTTTCCAGCCCAAACGGAACCCCGGCGCACATCGAGAAACCCGAAGTCAAGATCAACGCGTTGGCGTGGAAGAGCGGCAGGCATGTGTACAGGATGTCATCGGGCTTGACCATGATACCCGCCAGCATCATGAAGTTCTGCACGTTGCCGCCTGAGTTGCGGGAGACGACGCCCTTGGGGAATCCTGTCGTGCCGGACGTGTACATGAGATAGGTGATCGCGTTGGGGTCCATCACATGCGCCGGTTTCTCCGGCGAGCCGCCGAGCAATTCCTCAAGGTCCAGTGTTCCGGCAGGCAGCGGCGCATCAGTCGTGCGCCGGACGAATACCTTCTGAATCTGGCCCACCGGCTTCTGCAGTTCGGCGAACGTTGGGTAGAGCGTATCTTCCACGACGAGATACTTGACGTCAGAATTGGTTAGGATGTACCTGAGACCCTCGCCCTTGAGCGCGACATTCACGGGCACTGTGTAGAAGCCGCCTCGCGGCATTCCATAAAAGATGAACAGGTACTCGGGACAATTCGTCATCAGGATGGCGACTCCGTCACCCGGCTTCGCGCCGTGTGCCGCAAGCCCATTGGCTGCCCCGCACGTCACTCTGTCATACTCGCCGAACGTGACGACTCGCTCTCCGTGCAGTATGTAAGGCTTGTCGCCGATATTCTTCCCCTGATATTCGATCAAGTCGGCGAAATATTGAAGGGATTCCTTGGACATGTTCAAAGACCTCCTGGGATTTCACAGGCAGAGCCACAAACGAAGTCCCTCACTTGCCCTCTCCCATGGGAGAGGGTTGGGGTGAGGGTCCGTTGCTCGCTCACCGCTTCAATATGGTTACCGACAACGCCGCCTCCGTGCCGCCGACGCTGCCGCCCGCGTTTTGGGCCAGGCCCACCTTTGCCCCCTGAACCTGCCTCTGGCCGGCCCGGCCGGTCAGATGCCAGAACAGCTCGACCACCTGCCGGCACCCTGTGGCGCCCACCGGATGTCCCTGCGATTCGAGGCCGCCGGAAACGTTTACCGGAATCTTTCCGCCCAGTGTCGTATGGCCAGCCTCGGCAAACGGCCCGCCCTCGCCTATGGGACAGATGCCGAGCTGCTCGACGCTGGACAGTTCCCCGAACGCGGTGGCGTCATGAACCTCGGCCAGGCTCAAGTCCTCAGGCCCGATGCCGGCCTTCTCATACGCTTTGCGAGCGAGCTTGCTCAACGTCGTCTCTTCGTCGGTCTCGCGGTCCTCTCCGCTCGCAAGACAACACGCTGCCACTTCGATGATGTGCTTTGCTCCCAGTTTCTTCGCGAAATCCTCCGAGCAGACAATCGCCGCCGCTGCGCCGTCACCTATCGGCGAGCACATCGGCCTTGTGAGCGGCCAGGCGACCTCGGGCGCCGCCAGCACCTCTTCCACCGAAAACAGTTTCTGGTACTGCGCGAGCGGATTCATCGAGGAGTGGTAATGATTCTTCGAGGAGATGATCGCAAGCTGCTTCTGAGTAGTGCCGAAACGCTCCATGTGGCGCTGCGCGCCCCATGCGTATGCTTCCATGAAGACGCTGCGCTGTTCGGTCTTTTGCTTCGCGACCTCACCCTTCTGCTCGCGCGCCTTCCTCATCTCTTCTTCGCGCTTCTTGAACGCTTCCATGAACTGTTGGACCACCTCGACGTCCATTCCGCCCATGAAGCCGCGGAGAACCTTTGTCTTATCCTCCGAGAACATTTTCTCCATGCCGATGACGAGCGCGACGTCAATCTCGCCCAGGGCGACCATCGCCCACGCGCCGTTCAGCGCCGTGGCCGACGAGGCGCAGGCATTCTCGACATTGACGACCGGGATGCCGCCAATTCCCATTGCGCGCAGCACCACCTGTCCCCGGACGCATTCTTGTCCGTCCGTGATGCCCTGGGCCGCGTTTCCGACCCAGGCGCCCTGTATCTGCTCTTTGGTAATCCCTGCGTCGGCGAGCGCGCCGGTGACCGCCTCCGCCACGAGCGATTTCATGTTGCGGTCCATGTGTTTGCCGAATTTGGTGACGGCGCCGCCGATGATCTTGACCTTGCGCATCCGATTCTCCTCTCATCTCCATGTCGATTCGTTTCATGTAGGGGCACGGCGCGCCGTGTCCCCGCCAAACCGACGTTCACTACTGCTCAATTTCCGGACCGCCCATGCCGGGACGGAACCATGTGACCGGCTTGGCCTCACGAGCCACCATGCCGTGTTGCTTGAACGCCGGATATCCGATCGCAACCGAAGCGATGACCTTATATGGCGGTTCTATGCCGAGCTTCTGCTTGATATCTTCGAGCATGTTCACCAGATTGACAAACCCGATCCAGCACGCGCCCAGCCCGAGCGAGTTCGCCACCAGCGTCATGTTGGTTCCGCAAATGCCGACGTTTATCTCCGGCCCGCCGATCGCGCGCTCATCGCCCAAGATTATGATCAGACACGGCGTGTTGAGAAACACCGGCAGAATTCCCTGTCCCACGCAATAGATGCCCCCCTGCACGCGCGGATCGAACATGCCCGGTTGCGGGGCCGCCTCATACTGCATGGCGAGCATCTCGAGCATCTCGTCGGTGCGGTACATGGTGCTGACCATCTGGGCCATCGGCTGGATTCGACCCGCGATCTCGTCGAGCAGCGCCTTGTCGGTTATCACAATGAAGCGCCACGGTTGGCAGTTGCCGGTGCTGGGCGCAAGCCTGCCAGCCTCGAGTACTCGCCTGATAAGCGGCTCGGGGACAGGCTGGTCCTTGAAGTTCCGGGTGCTGCGCCGCTCGAATACGGCCTTCTCCATTGGCGTATATTCTGTCGGGTTGCCGTTAGCGTCCTTGGGGGGAGCCGGATACTTGTAGGGAATGTCTTCGGGGACGGTCTTGTAGAAGCCCTCCTCGACGTAGAAAGTCTCCTTGATCGAGATCGCTTCCTCCGGACAGGTCACCACGCAGTTTGAACACGTGATGCATTCCGGTCGCGACATGAACGCTTTGGCGTTCTCATTGAGATCGGGCACCTTGCCGGGGCAATTATCCCGGCACTGGCCGCACCCGATGCATTTTTCTTCGTCTATCTCGATCCTTCCCCAATGGACCTTGGGCCGAAACAGTTCCTGATATTTCTTGTCCAATGCCATCTCGTTGATCCCCCTTTAGCAGTTGTAACGTTCCAGCAGATACCTCGCGCCGCCGAGTGTCAAGGTGTCATTGTCGCCGTCCTCGATGAGCGCCGCGCGCGCGTCGCGGAAAATCTTCTCGAGCGGATACTCGCGGCTCAGCCCGTTTCCGCCGAGCAGTTGAAGCGCCTCGCTGGCAACCTCGAAGGCGACCTGCGTGTTGTGCACTTTCGCCGCGATCGCATAGTGCGGCTCCGGGGGCATTGTCACGGCGTTATAACCGCCGACGGCTCGCGACAACGCGCGAGCGGCCTCGATCTTCTTGAACATGTCAAAGAGCCGCTTTTGCACCAATTGATGCTCACAGAGCACCTTCGCGCCTGCCACGCGCACCTTGCAGTATTTGAGCGCTTCCTCGAAGGCGGCTCGCGCGACTCCGACGAACGTGCTCGCCATCCCGCCGTTCGCGCCCGACACGATCACGTCGATCACAAACTCGTGCATCATCGGATTGACAAGCATGTAGTGTTTCGGAATCCTGACATCATCGAAGTAAATCTCGCCCTGGTTGAGGTCTCGCTGGCCGATCTTGTCGAGCGGCTTGCCTTTGGTGATGCCCGGCAGATCGAGCGGCACGAAAAAAAGCGCGGCGTCGCGCTGGTCGTCGGTTCCGTCAACGCTCGCATGAAGCAGCGCGTGGGTCGCGATCGTGCCGTTTGAGACCCAGGCCGACTTCTGGCCCCGTATCACCCATTCGTCGCCGTCCAGCTTCACGCGCGTGTTGTGACGAATGAGCGGAATGCCTTCTCTCTTCGAGCCGATGTACATCTGGTCGCCGCCGCCGTGTTCGGGCTCCGTGATCGCCCAGCAGCCGACGTACTTCCCCTTCATGTCGTCACGGAATGGGATGACGAACTCGTCGATGAGTTCCGGGCTCCCGAACATCGCCGCAAAGGCGAACGGCATCGCCCCGGCTCCAAGACACACCGACAAGCCGGCGCTGCCCCAGCCCATTTCCTCAGAGACTATATTACCCTCGGGCGGGGTCATCGCCAGGCCTCCAAGCTCCTCCGGAAGCCCGCGCGTGTGATAGCCCAGCTCGCGGGTCTGCCGTATCAGGTCCCACAATGGCGAGTCCTTCGCGATTACATCCGCCGGATTGGCCATTTTGTCAAGCTTGTCCGCGACCGGTCTCATGACTTCAGCGGCGAACCGGTGCACCTGTTCCTTCAGCGCGACCTGCTCGCTCGTGAGATTCACGTTGAGGTCAAGATACATGGTCTTTGTTCCCCCTTTTGCGTGTGTTTGGTTACCTATTGCCCGACCGGGCCTTCTGCTCTTTCGTGAGAAGCGCCTCGGTATAATTCCTCAATGTTTCCCGCGCCCATGGCGTATGGTGCCGCTCCCGATGCAGATACCAGCGCGTGCATATCCCCTGACAAAACGCAGAGATCGCGCGCGCCGCCTCCTCCGCATTCACTTCCTTGAATTGGCCGCTGCGTATGCCGGCCTCGATCGCGTCCGTAAGCAGGGTCACCCAGTTGTCCAACCATTCGCGTATGAGACCCCGAAACAACTCTTCGTATACGGCCCTTGCCATGCATTCGAGATAAATTGGATAGCCGAGCCGCATTGTCGGATCGTTGTCATCGAACAACCATTCGAACGAGCGTATCTTCTCAACCGGGTCGTCGTAACGGTCCATCGTCGTCTTGCTTCGCTCGAAAATCTGGCGGAAGAACTCTCTGAATACCGCCGCGAACAGCGCCTCTTTGGTGGGATAATAGTGCAGGACGGCCCCTTTTGACAAGCCAGCTTCCGTAGCGACGCTCTGGATGCTCACGTTGTGGCTTCCATGACGCGCGATCAGCCTGAGCGCCGCCTCGATGATCTGCGCCTGTCTTACCGGCTCAATTCCGATTTTAGGGCTCATTGGAAGGTCCGAGGTTCTATGAACACTCCTCACAATATGAAAGATATTCCTAAACCGTCTGGACGGATTATATAAGCCATCCGCACAATTGTCAAGAAGAAAATAAGGCCCCACTTGGCCATGCAGGTCTGGTTCACCTCACCCAAGCTTGCCGCGGAGGGCGGCCCGGCATTTGGGGCAGAACGTGGGGCTTTTCAGGTCGATGTCTTCCACCGAGTAGGAGAGAAACATGACGCACCGATAATCCCGGCAATGAATGAGCCCGAAGCTGTGGCCGAGCTCGTGGACAGCCTCCTTTTCGGTCCTGAGATAGAGGAGGTCGAGGTCTTCAGGCAGCCCGTAGAACTGCTGGCGGAGCCGGTGGACGGAGATGATGGATGCGGGGTTGTCGAATTGCGCTTCTCCGAACACAAAGGAAAGCGGGGGAATGAAGAGGTCGACGTCCGCGACCCCGAGCAGTTTGGTGTTGTCGTCGGCGCGGCGCTCGAGCAATCTTTCCAGCAGCCGGGTGGAGTAATACTGGGTTCTCACGACGTCGTAGGCGCCTGCCAGGGAGATAGCCGTGTCCGCCACTTCGCAGGAGAGCTTCAAGTTCTCGCTGAGCGACAAAGCGAGGAACTCAAGGATCGAGTTGTCCACTCCGCCGACGGGGAAAATGTGGATTCTGGCCAACTCTATCGGTTCTTAAGGTTGTATTTTCTGATTTTTCTGTAAAGCGTTACCCGGTCGATATTCAAGAAACGCGCGGTCTGCGAGATGTTCCAGTCGGTCTCGTTGAGCGTGCTCAGAATGTGTTCCCGTTCCATTTCATCGAGCGTCCTGCCAGCGGTCTCGTGCCTGGACGCCGGCTGCCCGAACGGCAGATGCTCGGGGCGGATGAGGTTGGACTTGCAGACCACAACTGCGCGCTCAATTGCATTCTCAAGCTCGCGCACGTTGCCCGGCCAGGGGTGGCTTACCATCAGTTCCATGGCATCCGCGGCGATGCTGTCAATATGCTTGTTGGTGTTCTCACGGTATTTCCTCAGGAAATGTTCCGCGAGCAGCGGGATATCGGAGCGCCGCTCACGCAGCGGCGGAATGACGATACTGAAGACATTCAGGCGATAGTAGAGGTCATTTCGGAACGAGCCTGCCGTGACGCTCGACTCCAGGTCTTTGTTGGTGGCGGCTATCAGGCGGAAATCGACCGATATCTCCTTCTCGCCGCCCACCCGCCGGATGTTCTTTTCGTCGAGCACCCTTAACAGGTCCACCTGCATCTTTTGGCTGATCTCGCCGATCTCATCCAAGAACAGGGTGCCGCCGTCCGCGAGCTCAAATTTGCCTTTGCGCCGGTACTGCGCTCCCGTGAACGCGCCCTTCTCATGGCCGAACAATTCGCTTTCGAGCACGCCGTCGGGCAGCGCGCCGCAGTTCAGCACGATCATCGGCATGTAGCGTCTGCGGCTGTTCGCGTGTATCGCCTTCGCGACAAGCTCCTTGCCGGTGCCGCTCTCGCCCCGGATCAGCACGGACGTCTCGGTGTTTGCGACCGTCTCGATCGCCTCGACGACCTTTCGGATGCCCTCACTCGAGCCGATGATGTTATGCGCGAGAACGGTCTCGTCAATGCTCCTCTTGAGCCTTATGTTTTCCGCTGCGAGCGCCTTCTTCTCGATGGCGTTCTTGATGAGATGCCCGAGATGCTCGGGGTCGAAGGGTTTGGTAAGGTAATCATATGCTCCCTGTTTGAGAGCCTGCACTGCCGAATCCACCGAAGCGTAGGCCGTCATGATTATGATGATGGCCTCGGGGTTTATCTCCTGGATTTTCTTCTGGAGCTCCAGGCCGCTCATGCCCGGCATCTTGACGTCCAAGAGGTAAATGTCCCATGCTCCCTCGGTCAGCTTGGCGAGGGCTTCCTTGCCGGTCGAGGCGGTCCCCACCGAGTAGCCGTCATCGCGGAACCAGTCCGCGAGCGACCTGAGCACGATCTGCTCGTCGTCCACGATGAGGATTCGGATGTCTTCGTCGGTCATCGTCAGGTCCGCTTATTACTGCAACTGTTTTCTGCAGGGGCACGGCGCACCGTGCCCCTACGTATTATACCATCCTCTCTGAAATCAGTGTTTCTTGAACATCTTTCCGTGCTGGAGCTGCTTGAGGCTGGCGTCGAAATCGAACCCGGTGAACACGGGGCAGCGCTCGTTGTGGCAGCGAGTGCAGACTTTCTCGTCCGGTATCACCAACCCCTTGTGGAAGCATTCCTCCTTGCAGTTGCAGACGTCGAGCACCTTGGCTTTGGCCATTACACCCACGTAGCTGTAGCCCCATCCGTGACACATCTCGCACTGAACGCCTTCGCGGTTCTTGCTTTCGGGGTCATTGATCTCGTAGCCGCCCGGCGCATGCAATCCGGTGGAATGGCATTCGAGGCAGGTCTCATCGTGCACCGGGTCATCGGAGAATTTCTGCGCCACCGGGGTCTTCAGAACCGAGAATGCGTTGAGGTGTTTCAGGATAACCCAGTTCGGTGCGGTATTGTCGGGCTTCACGTGGCAGAACGTGCACTTGTCCTGCCCGATATACTGGCACTTGCTTTCGTCTTTGCCGTGCTTGATGAGCTTTACTGCTTCCTCAAAATCGAACCCGTGATACACCGGGCATTCCTCATTGTGGCATTTCTTGCATGTCTCTTCCTTGGGTATCACGAGTCCCCGGCGCGTGCATTCCTGCTCGTCCAGTTCCCGGTCCTTCGGGAGCGCTCGCGCCATCTCGGCCTTATACAATTGGCCCGGACCATGACACATCTCGCACTGCACGCCCTGAAACTCCTCGGCGAGCGAAATCCCCTTGGGTCCATGCGGGTCAGACTCCAATCCCGTCATATGACACTTTAGGCATTTCGGGTCTTCGTCGGGCTTGTCCGAGAACTTCTTCGCCTCCGGCGTCCGAAGCACCGCCAGAGCGTTGGCATGCTTGGTGATGGCCCACGTCCTCAACGAATCATCCAGCCGCACATGACAGAACGCGCATTTCTTCACGCCCACATACACGCATGCTTCAGCCTTCTTGCCTTTGGAACCCGATTCCTGGCCGGGCGCGATTGAAGAAATGAGTATCACAACTATCGCCGCCAGCGCAAAGCCAAACCACTTTCTCAAACTCATACTCACCAACCTCCCCTTTCAGCATACTGGTTCGAGCGCCAATGCAGACGGCCCCGCGCCAGGAACTTCAAGATGTGGAATCCACGCATTA
>CAZEBC010000106.1:0-13813 GCA_964510165.1 uncultured bacterium | reverse complement strand
AATCCAGGGAAAGCGCCAGCGTGGCCGTTCCCGTCAACTTGAGGAACTGCCGCCTTGTGAACCTGAAATCCGACATATCATCCTCCTTGAATCCTGGCCCCGAACCAGTTTCGCCCCTCAGGGCTTGAGAGCTATTTTTATGACGTTGTCCTGCTTTCTATCAAACATTTCATACCCCTTGACGGCCTCTGCAAGCGGCATCCGGTGAGTGATAAGCGGCCTTGTATCGAGCAGGCCCGCCTCGATGATCTTGATGAGCCTGTCCATGTAGACGACGTTGACCAGGCCCATCGTGACACCGATGTTCTTGACGGACAATTGGAGCATCGGAAGTTCCTGCGACTCCTCGAATATGCCGATGATGGAGACGTAACCGCCCGGGCGGACCGCTTGGAAACAGGCGTCGAATGTGGGCTTAATGCCGACTGCCTCAATGACGAGGTCGGCACCGCTTCGATTGGCGAACATTTGCAGAAGGTCTTTGGGTGCGCCGCCGGTGAGCTCCAGTATCTCGTAGACTGCGTCGACTTGCGTGGGGTCAAGCGTGTGAGTTGCGCCCAGTTTCTTTGCCATCTCGCGACGGAACGGTATCGGATCGACCACTATCAGCTTTGACGGGCTGAACAGCCTCGCGCAGGCCGTCGCGCATAAACCCACCGGTCCGCCTCCGAATATTGCGACTGTGTCGCCCGGCGCGAGTCTTCCGTTTGTAACCCCGAAATAACCGGTGGACAGGATGTCGCCCACAAGAAGCGCTTGCTCGTCGGTGAGGCCCTTGGGTATTTTCTTCATTCCGACCTGTGCGAAAGGCACGCGGATATATTCGGCTTGCGCGCCCGCGAGGTTTCCAAGCGCCGGGCCGCACCCGAAGACTCCGCCCTTTATACACTTGGCGAACAGTCCCCTTCGGCACATCTCGCACTTTCCGCATTGGGCGGTGCAGGCGACGGCCACGCGGTCGCCGACCTCGAAGCCTTCAACGCGTTCGCCCAGTTCCTCGATGATTCCTACGAATTCGTGGCCGAGCACGTCGCCCGGCATCATGGGGGCCGCTCCCCGGATCATGTGGATGTCGCTGCCGCAAATACTCGTCAGCGTCACCTTGACGACCGCGTCGTCAGCGTCCTGAATCTTGGGTCTGGGAACGTCCGCCAGTGCAACCTTGTTGGTTTCCTCGAAGACTATCGCTTTCATAGTTCACCGTTATCCGCGCCGTCCACAGGGACCATTGTGATGGCGTTCCACGGGCAGCCTTCGATGCGCGCACCGAGGTATCCCCTGGTAACGCAGCTCCGGCATCCTACACATTTCTCGGGATTCACCTGTACTCGCTCAAAGTGGAAACTGCTGTCGTCGTGCACTTGCTCCAGCGCGCCATCGGTCGGACAGAAAATCATGCATATCGGTGTTCCGGCGCAGCCTGTACAGTTCTCGTTTATGAATGCGACGAATTGCTTCTTGGCCATATTGTTTTGCGGCGCCCCCAGACGAGTCAGCCGACCCGGATGTACACTTCTTGTTTCTCGAACTCGTTTATGTCATACACCGCGGCAGTGTCAACCTCAAGGTTGCCCCGCGCGTTCAGATATATTTTCAGCCGGTCAAGCGGGCGAGGGGCAGGCCCGGCGAAATTGATCCCATTCGAGTAGAACTGACTCCCATGACACGGACACTTGAATATGTGCAAACCCGGGAACCAGTTAACCGTACAGCCCAAGTGAGTGCAGCGCGCAAACAGGGCATAGATGCGCGATTGGTCGCGAATCACAAAAAAGCGGTGCTCTGTCTTCCATCTGGGCTCTACAAGCATGACTCCGTGGGTGTCCGGGTCGGCGCTTGTCGCAAAGTCGTCAATGGTTCCTATCTCGAAGGTGCTGGGCGGATGGAACACCACCGATGGAGAAAAGAAGCGGACTGTCTCAACCGCGCCCGCGGCCGAAAGCCCGAACAGGGTTCCCCATCCCACTATCGAAAGCGAGCGTTGCAACCACTCGCGCCGGCTCATGCCGGGGAAGAGCGAATCGCCACCGTTTGGTGACCTGGCTTCTGTCATCTTATTCACCGAGGCGCGCCGTCAGGCTGTTCTCTATCGAGTTCGCGGCTTATCTTGAGAATCAGCCGCTTTCTCAGTATCCCGATCAAGGTATTCAGCAGGTTGATGCCGGTCTCGGCCATTTTCACCATGTCGTCAAAGGGCATCTTGCCGGTGACGGCCTTGGAAAACAGCCGCACTTCCTGTCGGGCCAGAACCTCAATGAACTCCTTATACGTCCTGAGGAAATCGCCCGTAAATCCGGCCTCGCGTGTGTAGCCTGAATCGCGCAGTTTCTTCAATATTTCGATGACCCTGACCGAGTCTTCATCATACAAGCCGGCTTTGTCGCTTGCGACAACACCAATACGCTCCAATTCACGGATATCGTCAACGGCGATGTCCATTCGTGAACTGAGTTCATGGATGTTCGGCGGGTTGAACTTGGGCAGCGCTGATATGTTCTTGAAGAGCTTGCCCTCGAGTTCAAGCAGCGTCTTGACCTCCTCACGCTCCATCGCACTCTCGTTTTGCTCCAGCATCCGCTTGATGATCCCCAGCGGCAGGTAACGCTTCTCCTGAAGCTCTCGAATCAGCTTGATGCGTTCGACGTAGCCCGAGTCGTAGTACGCCATGTTGCGATGCGTCTTGTGGGGCTTCGGCAGGAGTCCCTCATTGATATAGTAGCGGATCGTGCCCGGCGGAAGGCCGGTTAGTCGTGACAGCTCGCGCATCTTCAGAAACTTCTCACGCGGAGCAGGCCTTTGTCTGGCAGACGGAGTAGTCATAGGATTTCAAGGCGTCTGTGATGTAGCGTCGTGAAAGCCAGCACGTAGTTAACAGTTGAACTGTTTACAGCGTCCATAACTTACCATATGACATAGGCTTTGTCAAGCCCATTTTTGGGCAATAGTCGCCGTTTTCATTTGCAAATCGTCTCGTATCATGGGCTTACTGAGCCAAATATTTTTTCTGAACGCCGTTCAGAGAAGGGGATAAAAGGGAATCAGGAGATCACATCACGGCGAACCCGTGAACCCAACATGCGTTTGACCAACGAAGTATAGGATTCCGCAAATTTTGTAACCATTTCGGCCAGTTGCTGTGGGGGCGGTTCGCGAACCGCCCCCACATTCAGTGGGCGCGTCGTTGGACAAGAATTCATGAGGGCAATTATGAATCAGAGCACTAAGTCTCCAAGGGCATAAAGAAAGCGCCAAACTCCTTGTGAGTTTCTTTGTGCTCTTTGTTGGTTGGCGGTTGGGAGTCTTCGGGTCGTGCTATGCCGGACTGCGTCGTGCTCTCAGGTCCCTCCAGATTTCCTCCACTTGGGCTTCGGATTCCTGGAGCGAGCCGGTGTTGCGGATCACGTAGTCGGCGTACTTGAGCTTGTCGTCGATGGGCATTTGAGCCGCGAGTCGTTTGAGGGCGTCTTCGAGGGCGAGGCCGTCGCGTTCGGTCAAGCGCTTGATCTGTTGCTCCCGTGTTGCATAGACCAAAATTATTTTCGCGAACATGGGCTGCATATGCTGTTCGATGAGGAGCGGCACATCCGCGAGCACTATGGGGTCGGCGTCTTCTTCGGCAATCTCTTGAACGCGTCGGAGGTATTCTTCCGAGATGCGCGGATAGATGAATTGCTGGAGTGTTTTCCGTTTCTCGGCGTCGGAGAACACGATCTTTCCCAGCTTTGGTCGGTCAAGGGTGCGGTCCTCTTTCAGGATTGAAGAGCCGAAGAAATCGACGATGTCTTTCCACGCGGGCCTGTCCGGCTCAACCACGAGATGCGCGAGTTCGTCGAAGTCGAGGATATACGCGCCGCGTTTGGCGAACATGGCGGCGATGCTGCTCTTGCCGGTTGCGATTCCCCCGGTGAGGCCAACGATGATCATAGCTCGGTTCCCACACAGGCGCAGTCACGCCAAGGCGTGACGCCCTTATAGGTTCTGAAGGCTTCCGCTACCGTTATTGCGCGAACTTGCCGTATGCGCCGAAGAGGCCGGGGCCTGGGTCGCACTGCGCGCCGAACTGGGAAATCGGGTAGCGGATTCCCCGCTTGTAAAGCTGCTCGAGCCCGTCCACCACCTTTTCATAGTATGCGTTTGGGAGCGCCATGACCATCTCATCGTCCTGCGCGTGGCCGTAACGTCGCTCGCCGTAGCAAGGGATGGTAAGGGCGGGCTTGCCGGTGAGATAACACTGCGCGATCGCGTCGGCGCACGCGCTCTCGCCGACACTGAAGAACTGCATGCGTTCGTAGTGGCGGAACTGAATCGCATTGATGAGAAGCATCATTTGGGCCGGGTTGCCGTACACGAGGATGACATCGGGATCGAAGGGATTATACACGAGCGGCGCGAGCATGACCGCGTTATGTTTTCCGGCGGGGATCATGGGGATCGAGTCCTCGCACCTGCGGGCATCCTCGACTGTGGCGCACCATACCATGCTCCGCATGGTTCCGTCACGGATGTAGTCGGGCAGTCCCGACAGTCCGATGATGCTTGTGCATCGAGGCGAGACGAAATCGTCGGCGATCGCGCCGACGGTCCAGTCGAATGTGCGCACGATTGTGATGAGCTGGCAGGTGGTGACTTTATGGGGAAGACGTCTGAGCCAGGGGTTTTTGTCGAGTTCGGAGGCGTCCTGGAGCAGTTTGAAGGCGACGGGGAACGTCTTGAGCCTGAGGAAGGCCTCGAGCCGTTTGGTTAGGTTTGTCCAATCAGCCATTGTATTTCTCCGGGAGTGAAGCGAGTTAGGATTGTTCCTAACCACCAAGACACCAAGCGCACAAAGGAAGCACCAAGACTTCTTGATGTGCTTGGTGTCTTGGTGGTTGAGAATATCATGTTTGGTTCCCCTGCGGACGGAAGCGGCCGGCACGGAGTTCGCGAACAAGTTCCTCCTCGGTGGTGATTTGATTTTCGAAAACAGTGTGATATTTGCCGACGTCAGCCAGCGTATGCGCATCACTTCCGGCGGTGCAGGGCAGGCTCAGGTGCGCGCCGGTTTCAACCGCCAGCCGTGTCTCGCGCTCAGTCACTTTACAGTTGTAAGCCTCGATTGCGTCGACCGATTGGAAGATTGGGCGCATGGCCGCGCGCTGGGGCGTGAGCGCGATGTCCACGAAGCTGAAGAGGAGGAACCCTCGAAACGGATGTGCGGCTATCGCGTAGCCGCCAAGTTCGTGCACTCGCCGGTGAAGCTCAGCGGCGGTCAGGGTCTCGTTGATGTCATCATAGACTCCGAACGCGAGGACATCGCCGTCCCTGGTTGTGACTTCCATCGCGCGGAGGATGCAGAAATCGTGTTTCTCGCGCAGTCGCGCGATTTCGTCGGGCTCCCAGGTGCGGTTATGCTCGGTGAGGCAGACGGCCTCCAGTCCCACATTCTTCGCGTGTTTGATCATGTCATCGGCGGTCATATTGCTGCACGCGGATGCGGGGTGAGTGTGCACATGCAGATCGATCTTCACGATGTGCTCCAATCAGAATTCGCGTCTTGGTTAACAGACACCATGCCGTATGGTGTCCCCAATTCAATCTCGCCCTGCATACACCATGCATCGGTCCTGAATGCTGGGGAGCATTTCGAGCAGGCGTTTGCGGACCGAGGCGTCGCCGGTCGAGAGGCCTTCATCCTCGAGGTCCTGCCGCGCAAAGCTGATGGAAGCCGAAATCACGGCGTAGCAGCATTCCATGAGAAGCGTCGCGTAATGTCGGCAGCCGGCGCGTCCTATCTGCTTTTTCACCTTCTCGGTCAGCCCCGGTTCGATCCGCATGCCGATGGCGCTTTTGAGGATATCATTCGCGCGCGGACATTCGGGTGTAGTGTAGCGCTTCATGCGGCCGGTGATGTTGATGATTTCGTAGGCCGGGAGCGAGAATTCGACATCGAGTTCCATTGAGTAGATGTAGTCGTCGAGAAAACCGTGAGCGATGGCCCTATCCTTTGCCGGGCGTTCGATGCCGACGTATTTTGTACGGGTGAATTTGAGCGTCATGGTTCCCTTTCAGGAGTGGGCGCACGCCATGCGCCCACAGTTCGCAATCTACAGCCGCCCTTTGAGCAGCGGGTTGTTCTCATCGAAGGCGATGCAGCTATTCAAGAGTCGCGGATTCATCTGCACCATCTGGAGCAGACCCTCGGCGCGCTGAGTTTCATCGAGTGCGCCGGCCATTGCCATCTGTTGAGCCGTGAACGACAGGATAACCGCGTCGCAGGCCTCGAACACGAGGTTTGCGAGTACTGGACAGCCGAACGGTCCTGCGAGCAGGCTGTCAACGAGCTTTGTCAGGCCGGAGCCGACGCGCAGGCCTTTCGCCTTTTCGAGAACCTTCTCAGCTTCGCGGCATTGTTCGTCTGCGCACCGCTCGAAGCTTCCGCGAACTGCGACGATCTCGAGGTCAGGAACGGTGACCTCGATCTCGACACACACCGCAAAATGGGTGTCTTCGAGTCGGTTCTTTACGAGCATTCTATCCTCGCCAAGAGGCAGCACTGCCGCATGTTTGGCGCGTGTGTAACAAAGGGTCATTGTCAAAAATCTCCTCTGTTGGAGATAAGCCTAAACGCGGGAACCGGGCGCAGGACAACGCATGTTACTTCGATTCCAGCGTATACCTTGACGCGCGTGTCTGTCAACCAAAAAACGAGGCTTTTGGCCTCGCCTTTTTGGTGACACATTCTCTCCTCAGAGCTATTCTTTTCCCAGGCTGCGGGCGATGATGAGGCGCATGACCTCGGATGTTCCTGCGAAGATTGTTTGGATGCGCCCGTCAACCCAGAATTTTGATATGGGGTATTCCTCGCAGTAGCCGTAGCCGCCGTGCAGTTGGAGGCAGCGGTCGGCCACGCGGTTCGCCATCTCGCACACCCAGAGCTTCGCCATGCACGTTTCGGTGACGATGTTCTCGCCGGCCATGTGGTCGGCGATGAGCCTGTCTATGAACGCGCGACCGACGGAGACCTCGCTCGCGAGGTCAGCGAGCAGGAACTGGGTGTTCTGGAAACTGAAGATCGGCCTGCCGAACTGCTCGCGCTCTTTGGTGTACTTGACCGTGAGTTCGACGCACTTCTCGGCTCCGGCCAAGCCTCCGATGGCGCACACGAGCCGCTCGGGCTGGAGCTTCTGCATCATCATGAAAAAACCACCGCCCTCGCTGCCGAGCAGATTGCTCACGGGCACGCGGCAGTCGTCGAAGAACAGCTCGGCGGTGTCTTGCGCCTTCATGCCGATTTTGTTGATCTTCTTGCCGCGCTCGAAGCCGGGCGTGCCGCGCTCGACGACGATGAGGCTGATTCCAGAATAAGGCGGATCGGCCTTGGGATCGGTCTTGGCGGCGAGCACAACCAGATCTGCCAGGAGACCATTCGAGATGAACGTCTTTTGCCCGTTGATCACATAATAATCGCCGTCGCGAATGGCGGTCGTCTTCATGGACTGAACGTCGGAGCCGGCGTTGGGTTCGGTCATCGCGAGCGCGCTGATTTTTTCGCCTGATACGCAGCCGGGCAGCCAGCGCTCCTTCTGCTCGTCATTGCCGAAGGCGGCTATGTAGGGAACGACGATGTCGTTGTGCAATGGGAGCGCAAAGCCCGATGCGCCGGCCTTGGTGAGTTCCTCCGTCATGATGACGGAGTAGAGGAAATCGGACTGGATGCCGCCGTATTTTTCCTCGGCCCACGGGCACAAGAACCCGTTCTCTCCCGCCTTGAGCCAGAGATCGCGCGGGACGACGCCGTCCTTTTCCCACTGCTCGTGGTGCGGTGTTATCTCCTTCTCGATGAATTTTCGGAAGGTGTCGCGAAGCATCTCATGTTCTTCGGTGAATGGCAGCTTGCTCTTAAGCATTCGGAACTCCTTTGGGCCCTTGGGCCATGCCCGGCCTGGTCACGGATTCAGGGTTACTGCCGCGTTTGTTATGACGTCGAGGCCGCGCTCAGCGGTCTTCGCCTTGAGGATGACCTGGTTGCCTTCCTTCCACATCTCAGTCACGATGGTCTCGCCCGGGAACACGTGGCTTGCAAAGCGCACCTTGATGCTTTTGAACTTTGCCGGGTCGTTGCCGCAATATTCCTGCAGCACGGCGCGTCCGACGAAACCGAATGTGCACAGGCCGTGGAGGATGGGCCGCTCGAAGCCGCCCATCGCGGCGAAGTTGGGATCGGCGTGGAGCGGGTTGCGGTCTCCGCAGAGGCGGTATAGGAGCGCCTGCTGGGGCAGCGTTTTTTGCTCGACGACCTTGTCGGGCGTCCTGTCGGGAGGAAGATGGCCGGGTTTGGGTCCGCTCTCTCCGCCGAAACCACCCTCACCGCGGAGGAACACGGAGAAAGTGTTGAAGAAAATCTCGGCGCCGTTCTCGTCCGTGGTGACCGCGTCGAGCAGGACGAGCGCGCCTTTGCCCTTGTCGTAGATGGCCGAGATTTTGGGCTGATTGATCAGCTTGCCGCTGGTGGGGATTGGATGCTTCTTGATTT
This sequence comes from uncultured bacterium, assembly GCA_964510165.1. GTDB lineage: Bacteria > Abyssobacteria > SURF-5 > SURF-5 > SURF-5 > CAZEBC01. The sequence continues at coordinate 5,301 of CAZEBC010000106.1, read as the reverse complement.
CGAGATACTGCTCGCCGTGCAGCAGCATCATGGGGTTGAACTCCATTCCGGGCGCGTTCATGAGGCCAACGAGCGAGGGGAACGGGGGAACGACGCCAAAGGTGGGAAGCACCTTGAGGTCGTTTTCAAAACAAAACTGGAGTTGCTGTTCGTCGGTCGGAGGAACACCCGCGCCGACTCCCAGCGCATAGAGCATGACCTCGGTATCGCCATACTCGTAGGGAAGGGCTTGTAGTTTCGCGCCGAGCGCTTTTTTGGGGTCGATAGGCATGATTTCACTCTCCTTTGTGGTGTGGGTTTGCTGTAATCACCTACTGTTAGCGGATAGCCGATACTTATGTGCCACGCGGGCGCAGCGCGCTGCGCCCCCTACAAAAGGCGCGAACCGGCGAGGGTGGTTCTCGCCAGTTACCACGACTCAGTCGCGGCGCATGCCGCGCAGACAGAATCGGATTATCGCGTCTTCGATTTCCTTCGGGTTTTCCGGTGGCTGGGGAGAGAGCATCCAGCGCCCCAGCACCACCGAGATGCCTATGATGACTGTCGCCAGGACGGCCGGCTCGATCTCGCTCAGGCGACCCGATTTTATCCCGTCCTTGAGGATATCGCGCAGTTCCTCGCCGATGCCCGAGTGGAGCCGCATGGTGTATTCGGCGTCGACCGGCGGGCCTTCGATGAGTATCAGGCGCGCGAGGTCGGCGTTTTCGCTGAAGTACTCGAAGCTGACCCTGAGCGCGGCGACCACTTGCTCTTCGACCGACATGCCGGGTTTTCGGGCCTCGAGCCATCTGCGATGCATGGCGCGGTTGGCTCGGCGCACGAGCGCGTCGAATACGTCGCGCTTGTCTCGAAAGTATACGTAGAAAGTACCGGCGCCGAGGTCGGCGCGGGCGGAGATCTCACGGGTAGTGGCGTTATCATAGCCTCGTTCGAGGAATATGGTCTCAGCGGCGTTCAATAGTTTCTCGCGGGTCTCTTTGCTGCGGCGTTCGGCGCGGTTCCTGGTTGGCGGCGGCGCGTGTCTGGAAGATTTTTTCTGCATGTGATATCGTGATACCCGGTCTTCGGGGTGGCGAACCCGGGGCGGACTATTTGACGTTCGCTCAAGGTTGAGATGCGTTCAATTATATGCCGAGCGGGGGTGATTGTCAAGAAGAATTAAGGCGGGCGCAGCCGCGTTTTTTCCCTCACCTCAACCTTCTCCCACTGGGAGAGGGAAGAGTGAGGGGGGCTTCGGTGCGGCTGCGCGGAAGAATCTCTGTCGGGAGTTTCCGCTTGAGCACTGGGGCGCACGGCGTGCGCCCCTACAATTACCCGATCAGCGTGGTGCCAGAGAGTCGGTGCCGTGCGGGCGAACACAAGGTTCGCCTCTACGGTCGGAATGGCCCTAAGGGAGACAAGACGATGAAGCTGAAAGATAAGGTTGCAGTGGTAACAGGAGGCGGGAGGGGGATAGGTCGGGAGATCGCGCTCTTGTTTGCAGCGGAGGGCGCCAGGCTGGCAATCTCGGCTCGGAGCACGGAACAGGTCAACGGAGTGGTGAGGAGGATTGCCGAGGACGGTGGTCAGGCGCTGGGTGTGACGGCGGACGTCACGCGGGAGGAAGACGTGCGCCGCATGGTTGACCAAACTCTGGAGAAGTTCGGCGGGATCGATATTTTGGTGAATAACGCGGGTATTCTGCAGGCTGGCCCCATCGTGGCGATGGATTCGGAGGATTGGCGTCGCGTGATCGAAGTGAACTTGATGGGGACCTATTACTTCACGAAGGCGGTCGTCCCGATTCTTATAGAACGCGGGGGCGGCAGGATCATCAACATTTCCTCGAGGAGTGGCAAGATAGGGCATCCGTATGTGAGCGCGTACTGTGCATCAAAGCACGGGGTGGTTGGCCTGACGAAATCGCTTGCGGCGGAACTGGGGCCGTTGAATATTACGGTAAACGCGATTTGTCCGGGCCTTGTTGAGACCGATATGGTGCCCGAAACCGTGAAGGAGCGAGCGGGCGAGGCGATAATCAATCCGCGCGAGATCGCCGACCTGGCCCTGTATCTTGCGGAAGACACCACTCGCTCGATCAATGGTGAGGCGATAAATATCTATGGAAACACGAAACTGGATTTGAGTTTTTGATAGGCAATAAGAGAGAGACACGAGCTCATGATGTCCAAGATAACATTTTTCCCTGAGCAGTATGCTTGGGTGGCGCATCCGGCGGAGGTCAATGTATCGCTTGATGACGTTACGGAAGGCGAGGCCGTTTTTGTGAGCGGCAAGCTGATGGACCCGGAATTCGTGCGGGGAATAACGGGGCATTATATTCCGTTCGGGGCGGCAGTGGCCAGGAACTACACCAGGGGAGAGCGGGGGAGAGGCGCGAAGAAGACACTGGTGCTCGAACACAGGCCGGGCGGGGCAGTATTGGGGGCTATCCTTCTGAAATTGACCGACGCCGACATCCGGGCGCTTGACGCATTCGAGCAGGTTCCGAAAATCCGAAGGAAGACGGAAATCCGCGTGAGCGTGGGCGCATGCGAGCGCATGGCGAGCACGTATGTGCCGCGATAGTATGGCACGGCGCGCCTTGCCCTTGCATGGCGCGCGCAGCATGCGAATGAATTCGCGCCTACAGGCGCATCATTCTGTTATCTCCGGTATTCCTTCACGGCGTTGATCATGGCGGCGATATTTTCCATGGGAGTGCCGACGGGGAGGTCGCATCCGCTGAGGAGCCCGAAATTCGGGACGTTTTCCATGGCGTTCAGCAGGTCGAGCGCGGCTTGGCGGACTTCCTCGGGTTTCTTCATCATGAGTACATCCACGGGCGAGAGATTCCCGAGTATGATGACGTCCTTCGGAACGCGATCTTTGAGTTTTGTGATGTCGGTGGGCGCATCCAGGCTGAGGCCGGTCACTCCCGTCTTGCACATCAGTTCCACCAGGTGGTTGGCGCGGCCACAGATGTGGAGGGTCGCAGGCACCGAGAGTCCATCCACGAACCGCTTCAGGTATGGCAGCACAAGCGTCTCGAATGCCTTGGCCGAGAGAAGGCTGCACGTAGGCTCGGCGATGCCGATGACGTCGCCGCCCGCCTTGATGAGTTCCTCATTGTAGCGCTGCACGACCTGGAGCGAATACTCCATCACTTCGTGTACCAGCGGCGGGTCCTTTATTATCTTTCGAGTGATGATGTCAACACCCATGAGTTCTGCCGCGAGCGTGAACGGGCCAGCGCTGGCAACCGTCTTGGGAAGCGTGAACCGTCTCGTGAAGAGACGTGTCGCCTCGATGAAGACATGCAGGCGGCCGTCCTTGTAAGGGTCGGGAATGCGGAGCTTCCTCATGTCGTCGTGAGATTGGATGGGATGAAGGGTGACCGACGGGAGCGCGTTATCGGGCATGTTGATCTCGCAGCCGCAGGCTTCGGCCTCGGCGGTCAGGTCGGGGAACGTGCACATGACGAAGTCGGGCTTGAATGTGGTGACGTATTTCTCGATCGTCTTGAACATCGTGTATCCGTCGGTGAGATTCTGCTTGACCGTGGTGCCCGTGAGCGAGCACAGATACGCGCCCATAATGGGCGATCCGATCCTCCGCCCCGAACCCGCGGCCATCTGCGCGAAAGTTTTGCCTCCCATCGATTTTTTCAAGAGCAGGCCAACGGGCCTGAGCGAGCGCTGTCTTCCAACCCAGTTGACGAAATCGATTGCTGACATGGCGGACTCCTGTCAATGGCCCTGACGACGATACCGTCGCGTTATCTTGCGCTGACGCGGCTATCATATCAGAGGCGATTTGGAAATGCAATTCATTGTATAAATGGCATTCATTTGGCCTCTTCAGAGCTTCCGTGAGACGAGGCCTTTTTGGAAGGCGTAGGCGGTGAGGACGGCGGCATTGTGGAGGTCGAGCTTCTTCATGAGGTTAGAACGATGTTTTTCGACCGTTTTCTCGCTGATGGACAGATAGCCTGCGATGGCCTTGTTCGTATGCCCTTCCGCAATCAACTTGAGCACCTCGCGCTCGCGGCGGGTGAGAGCGTCCCACGGTGAGGAAGGTTTTCTGGCCTTTCGGGTCACCAGTCTGTCGGCGACTTTCGGATGGACGTATCGTTTCCCTGAGAGGGTAGTCTCGACGGCGTCCAGCAATTCGGAAGGAGAAGCGTCTTTCGGGCAGAACCCGTCAGCGCCGGACTCAAGCGCCTCGACCGCCTGTTCATTCCAGTCTGAATCGCCAAGGATGAGCACTCTTTGCTCGGGGGTCTTGCGTTTGATATGTCTGGTGACCGAGGCTGCGTTCATCTTCGGGAGGATAAAATCGGTTATGATCAGGTCGGGTCTCAGGTGCTCGGCGTGATTGAGTAGATCAATTCCGTTTTCGGCTTCTGCGACGATCTCGATATTGGGATGAGAGACCAGGAGACATTTCAGACCCGCGCGGTCGATTGCATGCGGTTGCGCGATAAGGATTTGTTTTCTCTTTTCGCTCACAGGTGTGTCGTGCCGCCATTCCGTGCTGGGAGTCTTAGCGCCTCTTTAAAGTTAACAGCGGGGGAGTCAATGAGCAATACTCGTTGGGTCGCGGCAGGTTACGCACGGCGGGTCGCCATCCCCGAATACAGTATATACCCCATATACGAATTGCCTTGCCGGTAGCAATCTATATTAAAGAGAAAGTAACGAGGCTGCGGCCTCATTGGAAGGAGGATGAGCGTCAATGAGATGGTATAGCTCAGTAGTTGCGTTCGCTCTGGTTTTTGGTTTGGTGTTTTCGGTTCAGGCATTTGCCGGAGAGAAAGCGTCGGAACACATGAGGCCAGAGGCAAAGGCGACGTTTGAGTATTATAAGCTCAGCAAGATGTTCGACAAAGACTTGTCGAATACAGCTGGTGAGAAACTCGGGAAATTTCAGGATTTCCTGATCTCAGAGGAAGGACATTTCAAGTATGCGATTCTCTCGCCGGAGTGGGAGGAGATGTCCGGCAAGTGGTTCGCGATTCCCTGGAAGGCCGTGAAAGCGAGCCCGGAATATGCATTTACCGTGGATATGAGCAGGGACAAGCTGGCAAAAGCTCCATGGTTTGAAAAGGGTAAATGGGAGAAATTCGATGATCCCGAGTGGGAGAAGAGCGTTTACAGCTACTATGGTGTAGAGCCCGCCTTCAAGGAAGGCGAGATGCCCATGAAGGGAACCTACCGGGCGAGCTGGATTCTGGGAAGGACCATGCTTGACAGCGAAGGGACGAAAGTCGGCTCGGTGAAGAACGTCTTTGCGAGCCGCGACGGATATGCGAAGTACCTA
>CAZEBC010000105.1:0-13904 GCA_964510165.1 uncultured bacterium | reverse complement strand
AGAAGAACCAGCCTTCCGTGCTCCTCTTTGGAAACTCGGCGGTCGGCAAAGACCTGGCGCCGACCGTGGCCGCCAAGCTCGGGCTGGGCCTGTGCTCGGACTGCACCGGCCTCGCCATGCAGGACAAGACGCTTGTTTTCACGCGGCCCGTATATTCGGCAAAGGCGATGATCAAGGTTTCCTGCAAGGGCACTCCGCAAATGGCGACGATAAGGCCGAACGTGCTTGCGCCCGGCAACCCGGACGCATCCGCGGCGGCGAACGTCGAGAAGGTTTCCGTCCAGGTGGCGGACGCGGACCTGCGCGCCATCGTCAAGGAGGTCGTCAAGAGCGCGGCGGGCAGGGTGGAACTCACCGAGGCCGACGTCATCGTATCGGGCGGGCGCGGCATGAAAGGCCCGGAAAACTACAAGATACTCGAGGAACTGGCCGATGTGCTTGGAGCCGCCGTCGGCGCCTCGCGCGCAGCGGTTGATGCGGGCTGGCGCGACCATCACGACCAGGTGGGCCAGACCGGCAAGGTCGTCAATCCCTCGCTTTACATCGCGTGCGGCATCTCGGGCGCGATCCAGCACATGGCCGGGATGAAGACCTCGAAGGTTATCGTGGCCATCAACAAGGACCCCGAGGCACCCATCTTCAAGGTAGCCAATTACGGCATCGTGGGCGACCTGTTCAAGGTGGTCCCGATCATGACCGAGGAGTTCAAGAAGCTGCTGGCGCAGTAACGAGCGCAGGGCGATAATGAGGACTGTAGGGGCGCACGGCGTGCGCCCCCTTTCTTTTGTGTCCTGTCACGGCGGGGCCCAAGAAGTGTTACGCAAGGGCGAGACTACTTGGGTGGCGGGATTTCTGCGTCACAGAACTTGCATCGGACGGCGCCTCTTATCTTTGAGTGCGGCACGACCTGTTCTTTTCCGCACTTCGGACACGTGCGCGTGCGCCGAAGAACCGAGTAAATTGCCATAAGATAAGGATTCATGGCTTTCCCCTTCCGTTTGAGGGGCCCCGAAGATATGCGACACAATCTTATTCTAACACCGCGAGGGGATTCAGGCAAAGTCTCGCGGCGTTCGGGGTTCCACAGGGACACATAGTCACTTAAAGAGGCTCCATCCGTTTGATCGCATCGACCGCTTCGGACTCTCCGATCACGACCAATACGTCTCCCCCGAGCAGCCTTTCGTGGGGGCCTCTGAACGCGATGTGGTCGTTGCCGCGCCGGATTCCGACCACGGTGACGCCATATTTCTGGCGGAACTGCAACTCCGCCAATGTTCGACCGGCCTTGTCGGAGTTTTCCGCGATACTGATCTCGGCGAGTTCAAAACGTTTAAGTCTATCGCCAGCCTCCGGTTCTTCCATCTGAGTGAGAAAACTCTCTGCCTTTTTCAGCTCGCTGGGCGGGCCAACGGTCACGAGACGGTCGCCGGGATAGAGTTGAAAATCGGGCCCCGGGTCATAGTACGAGCGCCCCGCCCGGCTGACAGCGATGATTGACACTCCCGTCTCGGACCTGAGGGGAATATCCTTCACTGTTTTTCCGGCGAAGGCCGACCCGGACCTCAATCGAATCTCACGAAAAGCAATCGGCCAACCCGTCTCTTCCGGCAGCATATCCATCGCATGAGACAGCGCGTCGGCGGCCTGCTCTGCAGCGTCCGTGAACGGGCGAAACACGACATGCGCCCCCAAGTTCCGGTAGATTTTCGCCTCGCGCGGGTCCGCCGCCGTGAGCGCCACCTTTCCGCCGTACCCGCGTTGTTTTAAGAGGCTGAGAAGAGCTATATTAAGGTCCCTGTTTCGCACGGTGCTCACCACCCAAGGCGCTTTTTCCAAGGGCAATTGTTCATGCAGTTCCGGGTCCGCCATATCGCCATACAGAACCGAAACCCCTCGGGAACTCCATGTTTCCAGCGCTCTGGGATCGAAGTCAACTCCGATAATCCGTTTCCTCCGTTGGAGCAGGTATTCGGCGAGTCCGCTTCCGTAGTTGCCCAAGCCCACCAGGATCACATCGGCAGAGGGGATATCCTGTACGATGTCGCCGGTAGGCTCCCTGAACGGGATGCGTCGTTCGAATGGTTTCAAGAAATCTGCGCAGAGTCGGTATAGGGCGCCGGAATAGAGAATCATATAAGTCGAAGCAAAGATTGTTGCTACTCCCACCAAGGTAATCAGTCCCATGGTTTCGGGCATAATATGGCCGAGGCTTACCCCTAGCGCGCCGACGATCAGCGAGAATTCGCTGATCTGAGCCACAGTCAGTCCGGCCAGGAAACTGGTGCGACGCCGATACCCCATGAGGCCCATGATAATTATCACAATCAGAGGATTCCCAATTAACACAAACACCGAAAAGACAATGGAGCCGCCGAATTGGGAGCCCACGGTGGACCAGTCCAGAAGAGCGCCCAGATCGATGAAGAAGAAAAGAAGGAGGAAATCTCGAAGGCTGACCAGCCGCCCCGCGATCGAGTCGCGGTATTCGGAGGAGGCCAGAGAAACACCGGCCAAGAAGGCGCCGACTTCCTTGCTGAATCCGAGCTTCTCGCCGGTTGCCCCCAAGAGGATGGCCCAAGCGATGGCGGACAGAGTCAGCAACTCTTGCGAATACGCCAATCTGCGCAACAGACGAGGAAGGACATACTTCATGAGGAGGCCGATAGCGGCGAGAAAGCCGATGCCCTTGGCAAGCATGAGGAGAGATATTCCGAGGGCTTGTCCGTTCCGGGCGAATCCCGACCCGAAAGTCGTCAGCCCGACAAGGGCCACGATGGCGGCAATGTCCTGGACGATCAAAAAGCCCACGGCGATGCGACCGTGGAGCGAGTCAATTTCCCTCTTGTCGGAAAGGAGCTTAACGATGATGATTGTGCTGGAAAACGTGAGGGCCACGGACACATATGCTGCGCTGAGGGGAGACATCGCCATCGCAAGCGCAATGAAGAAGCCGATTACGGATGTGAAAATGATCTGACCAAGGCCGGTTGCCAGCGCTACCGGGCCAATGGTGCGAATCAAATTCAAATCCAGTCTTAATCCGACGATAAACAGCAAGAGGGCTATTCCGACTTGTGCGAACAACTTGACCTGATCATAGCTTCTTATGATCCCGAGAAAAGACGGCCCCGCCAAGATGCCGGCGAGCAGGAACATGATGATCAGGGGTTGCCGCAGTTTCTGGCCGAGGAATCCGAGCGCGCATGCGAGAGCCAGAACCAATGCGATTTCATAAAAGGCGCTTGTGTCAGTCATGAAAGGAATTCCTCATACCCATTGCCGACAGTGGCTCGGCGCGGCCAGTCCAATTATCCTTCAAGATTAGCATACGCGTAAGCACGTGGCAAGATGAAGTCCCCGGTATCATGGAGAGCGAGGCGCGAAGCAGAGGGGTGTTTACTTTGCGGGTTTTCGGGGTGGGAGCAGCTTGGCGATTGACGAGATATCGGTCGAGGAGCGGGCAGCTTCCAAATTGGCCTTCTCTATTTGTTCGTAGACTTCCTGCCGGTGGACCGGAATATTTTTCGGGGCCGCGATGCCCAGCCTGACCTGATCGCCTTCTATTGCCAGGACGGTGACCGCGATGTCGTCACCGATAATGACGCTCTCATTCAGTTTGCGCGTTAGCACAAGCATGGCCCGACGCCTTTTCATGCAGGATTCTGTGTCTGGCAGAGTAGCGCGGATCGGCAAGCACCAGTTGTCTTGCCTTGCGGGCGGACTGGTTGACGATGATCGGGCCCATCAGGTTCACGGTCATTTCGCGGGGGTCGGCCGGCACCGTGACCACTCCATAGACGGAGGCGTCTCGCACGGACTGGAGTTCGATTTCCTCGAGTTCCTCCGCCGGCACGTTTACCACGTAATCGGGACAAATCAATGCGGGATCAATGAGGATAAAGCAGAGGGAAGGCTCATCTACACATTGCCACCATACAAATGGGACCTGCGGGTCATCGAACGGAATGAGCGCGTACCGAGCGAGCGAGGGGAACCCGATCATCCCCGAGGGCATCTCTATTATCTGGTGTTCTGCAAGCTCTATCTCCCCGAGCGCTTTGCTGTGAATTTTCAGTTTACCCATATTTTTTCCGTGTCCCGCGTCGTTCACAGGGCGCACGCCGTGCGCCCCTACAGCATGCACGGGCTTTCAGAAGGCACGCCTTGCGCCCCTCCGGATTCATTGCGAGGGAGGAACGCAGTTCCGACCGAAGCAATCTCGAAAGGCGATCCCCCATCATATCGGGATTGCTTCGTCATCCCGTGCTTCACGAGATTCCTCACAATGACGTCCCCATTCTACCGCAAGAAACTGAAGATCGTCGGCTGGATCACCTGAACCGTTGTCGCGAGTGCAGCCTGGTAGATCGTCTGTTGATTCACCAGCTTGGTGGCGAATTCGGTCAGGTCCGCCTCCTCCGTCTCGGCCCGGAGCGATTCGAAGCTCAGTTGCAGGTCCAGCAGCCGCGACCGCGCAAATTCGATTTGCGTCATTTTCTGACCGGCCTCAGCCCGGACCTGAATAATCCTCGAATTGATTGCATCAACATCCGCGATGAGCGCAGACAATCGCTCGGCATCGTTATTCAACAATGCCTGCCGCACCGCCTCGGCTGTCTCGAACAGGCCGGGCGCGAAAAGCCCCAGACCCTCCGCTGTTGTTCCGCCCTCGCTCGTGATGACGATAGGCGTGTCGCCGGTCTGCGAGGTAATGATGATGCGGCATCCGGCGGAGTCTACCGAGGCATCCACTCTGACGCCCGCCCGCTCGATCGCCGCCAACACGTTCCCAACGGTAATGGCGCCGCTCAAATCCACGGACGCAGACAAGTCTCCGTTGGTGATGCGGATGGTCCCGAGCGAGATGCCGAGTCCTCCGTTCAGAAGAGAAACGGGCGTGGCCGACTGGCCTATCGGGTCCAGGCGCGCGCCCTGGAGAGTTGTCCCGAAGCCGGTTCCCAGCAGCCCGAGATCGGCGGCGGTTGTTCCGCCAGCCTCGGTGACCGTTATCTGGCTTCGGCCTGTGCTTGTGGTATCGGAGAGGTCAATGCCGCTCCCGTCCGCCGCGATGGAGGCGGTCACACGGAAGGCCGGGCCGGTGAGCGCATTAATTGCGGCGACCACGTCGCCGACCGTACTGGCGCCCGAGACATCCACGGTGACCGTGTTTCCGTCGCGGTCCGTTACGTTAAATGTTCCGAGAGCGACGCCGGCTCCGTAGTTGAGGTCGCTCAGCGGTGTGGCGTTTGTAACGGTTGGTATCGCGACGATCGGGTCGAGATTGCTCCCATTTATCGATCCCATTGAGCTGCCGAGGATGCCGAGGTCCGCGGCGGTTGTCGTGGTTGCCGAAGGGTCCTCTGTAACAGTAAGCGGAAGTGTCGGGTCTGCCGTGGTATCGGTTATCAGCAGGCCCGTTCCATCATGGTTGATGCTGGCGCTGACATTGATTCCGGCGGCGTTTATCGCGTTGATGACATCGCCGATGGTGACCGCGCCCGACAGGTCAACCGTGGCCGCTGCGCCGCTGCCGTCGGTTATCACGATGCTTCCCGCCTGCACGCCCTCACCGCCGTTGAGCTGCGCGAGCGGCGTGTCGAAGTCCGGCCCCGCGCTGATGTCAGGATTGAGGTCAACATCGCCGATGACTTGGCCGATGTAAGTTGAAAAAGCCGTCATCCCCGGCGTGTTGACCGCGATGAGGTTCCCGGGTCCGATCTCCTCGTATATGAGGCCGGCGTCGCCGCGGTATCCCACGCTCGTGTCGCTTCTGAAATATGGGGCCGTCTCGGTCTGGAACCCAGCGAAGATATAACGGCCGCCGAAATCGGAGTCGGCCGTCTGTATAAGCTGTTCAATTATGGCGTTTACCTGTTCCGCAGCCGCTTGTCGGGACTGGGCGTTTCCGACGTCATTGGCCTCGGTGACGGTGATCTCGCGGAGCTCGATCAGCAGGTCGTTCACGATCCCCAGCGCATGATCTGTCGCGTTCACAAAGGATTCCGCCCGATCATTGTTCGCCACGTACCTGTCAAGTTTGAGGATATCGGCCCTGAGTCGGAGTACGGTCGTCGCGCCGAGCGGGTCGTCGGAAGGCCGCCTGATGGCGAGCCCCGTCGCGAGCACCTCCTGTGTATGTTGCAATTGTCGCAGAGAGGTCTGCATGTTCCTGAGCGATGTGTTGATAAGAACGGGATTTGAGATACGCCAAACCAAGCCGATTACCCCCTCGGTCAGTGTCAGCCAAGCTCAGTCATCAGAATGTCCAGTATGTCGGCCACGGCGGAAACAAACCGGGCCGACGCCTCATATGCCTGTTGCGCGGCGATGATGTTCACACCCTCTTCGTCGAGCGATACGCCCGATATCGAGTCGCGCATGTTCGCTATCCCGACCACGACTCCCGACTGCACCTCATGCCGGTCCATGGCCTCGCGCGTTGTCGAGCCAAGCGTTACAAGGGTCGCCTGAAAGAACTCCTCCATTGTGGCGTTGGTGGTTGGTCCGAGCACGGACTTGTTGCGAAGCTGGGCCATCGCGAGCGCATTGGTGTTGTCGCCCGGGCCGGTCGAGCGGCCCGCGGCGATGTGGGAGACGTCGGACAGTATGGTTGATGACACCGCTATCGAAGCGGCAGGCCCGCGCCGTTGATCGAACGTGAAGAAGGCGTTGAGTCCCATTGCAAGCAGGAAATCGCTCGTGTCGCCCGCCTGGGTGTCATCGCTCACGAAAGAGAACGTGTCGCCCGTCGCGGTTGTCTCGATGACGAGCCGGTTGTCGGCGGTCACCGTTGCCGTGAGCCTTCCGTCGGCGGCGAACGCGGCGTTGATCCGTGCGGCCACGTCGTTGAGTGAATCAATGTCCGCGTCAATCGTTATCTCATGCTGCTCGAGCAAACCGCCTTGGCTGTCGTAAACCGCGAGGAAAAACGAGCCGTCCACAACGGTGAACGGCAATCCAGCGCCGCTCAGCGGCGCATCTGCGCTCGAAGCATAGAATTCCGAGGTGACGGACTCAAATCGAGCCAATCCTTCTCCCTGGGAGTGGGTCCGGTTGACCTCCTCGATGAGCGTGAGCGCAAGCTGGTCAAGGTCGGCGAGCACCTGATCGGTGGCCACGCCATCCCGTATGTCGAGATAGCCGCGAAGCGTCCCGCTGGCTATCTCGAGCGGACGGTTGCCGTCGCCCGAGGCAACTACCTCAAGAAAATCGGTTCTGACCGGATCAAGTTGCGAATTGACCCTCAGTCCGATAGCGTTATAAGTGTAGTCCTGCACGAGCGCGTAACCGTCGAGGTACACGCTGACGGTCCCGTTGGGGCTTTGCGTGATCTCAACCGACGCCAACTCGGAAAGTTGGTTGAGCAGCATGTCGCGGGCGTCGCGAGAGGCGTTAGCAGTTCCCGCCCCAGCCTCCATGCTCGCTATCTTTCGATTGAGCTGGCTTATCTCGGCCGACAGCCGGTTGATCTCGTCCACGGTGCTGCGGACAAAGTCGTTGACGTTGCTGCGGAGCCGGTTCAGAAGGTCATAGGACGAACTGATGGAGTTGGCGAGCGTCACGCCCGAGTCTCGAACGGTGGTGCGCACCCCCTCATTCTCCGGATTGTTCGCAAGTTCCTGAAGACTGTCGAAAAAATCGGAAAGCGCCTGTTCCGTCCCCTTTTGCGAGGGCGCCGCCAGGATGTCTTCTATCTGAACAAGGAAATCTCTTCGTATCGTGAGTTCGCCGAGCAGCGAGTTTTCGCGGCGGAACCGCGTGTCAATCAGGCTTTCACGCACGCGCTCGATAGTCTCCACGCGAGAACCCAGCCCGAACAGGAGGTTTCCCATCCGCACTTCGGGGTGCTGCAGAATGTCGGAGCGCTGTCGGGTGTAGCCGGGAGTGGCGGCATTGGCGATGTTCTGTCCCGCGACGTCGAGCAGAATCTGCTGGGTCAGCAGTGCGCTTGACCCCATCGAGAGCATCGAAAACAAAGTGGGCGCCATTGGGTTCTCCTGAATCAGACGTGATGGTCCAGCAACGCGGCCTGTGCGCCCGGGCGGGTTGTCCGGCCCGTGCTGCTGTAAGTTGCCTCCCGCGGATGCGGCTCCACCAGGTGTTTTAGCACCGAATCCAGCAGGTTGGCGGAATATTTCATCATTTCTTCATTGATGCGGGCCTGTCGTTGAACATCTGTGATGGCGTCGGACGCTGCCCGCCTCAGCTTGAGCAGCCGCTCGGAACGTAAGCCGCCGAGCTTGGCCGCGATGTCGAGCAGGGTAGGCCGGCCGTTCGGGATTTCGAGGCTCTTGGCCGCCGCTCCGATGAGTTCGAGTCGCTCCGTTTCCAGATGGTTATTCGAGGCGACCAGAGAGCGGATGCTGGCAGTGGTGTCGGCGAGAGCCTTCAAGTCATTCGCAATCAACGCCTTCCGCTCCTCGAGCACAAGCTTCTTGAGCGCCTGGTAATTCTGAATCTGCTGCTCGATTATGGAGGCAATCTGTTCGGCAATGTTCTGCATAGAGGTGTGTATCCCTTCTTTAGAGATTATCGGCAGTTTCGGGCTTGGTCTTTAGCAGATTTGCCAAACTGTTGTAAATCAGGTCGGCCAGGCCAAGTTGATTGGCGCGGGCCATCTCGGCGGCGATCTGCTCATCCAGAAAATCCTGGAATATCTCCTCGGCCCTGCCACCGCTTATGAGGGGGTTTGGGGGAATGGCCCTGCGCATTTCTCGGATCAGCATGTGGAGGAAATAGCTTTCCATCTCTCGCGCGGCGGCTCGCAGGCGTTCGGGGTCGGTATCCCCATTGGGAGAGCGCAGGTACTCCAGCCTGGCCTGGGTTTCTCCTATGCCGGCATGCCGGAACGAATAGTCGGCGAGGTCGAATCGGTCCATGCTGTGCCGCGCCTCAAGCAATAACCCTGAAGGAGAGTCCGCTCAACGTATCGCGCCAACGACGGGATCCATCGGGCGGCAGGTTTTCACTGCCGTATCTGAGCGGCCTTTCGAAGTTGGCCCGCTCGGGTCGTGGCTGCCCCATTCGAGATAACCAAAGCGGTGCGCTTGTCCGTTTCCTCGTTTTGGTTCTCCGGCTATGTGCCTGCATGTAATCCCCCCTTTTCTTTCACATGAGATTAAGTTGCGCCTGAAGCGCGCCCGCGCTCTTGATCGCCTGGAATATCGCAATCATATCCTGCGGGAGCACCCCCAGAGCGTTAAGGGCCGCCGCGACTTCTCCCACGTTCGCGCCTTCTATCTCGGCCACGTGGCCTTCCATTGCTTGCGATTCTGCCGCCGCCATGGTCTCTGATGAGCCGATGACGATGCGTATGTCGCCATGGGAGACGGCCACCGGCGTTATGACGACATCCTGTCCGACCACGACCGTGCCTGTCCTTTCGTTGATCACAACCTGCGCAGGAATGTCGGGCCGGACCTGGATGGTTTCCATCTCGCTTATGAATGTAATCTTGTCGGAGGCGTACTTGGAAGGTACCCGAATGCTGATGGATGCGCCGTCCACCGCCTCGGCGCAGACCTGATGAAAGTGCATGTTTATGGCGTCGGCCACCCGGACCGCCGTGGAAAAATCGGCCCTCATGAGATTGAGCATTAACCGGTTCTCACCAACAAAGATGCTTGAGGGAACCTCTCTCTCCACGATCGCGCCCCCAGGGACGAAGCCCGCGGTCAGATGTTTTTGCTGGCCGGTTCTCCTCCGGCCTGCCTCGAAACCGCCGATCGAAACCGGCCCCTGCGCAAGCGCATATATTTGATTGTCGGCGCCCCGCAACGGCGTCAACAGGAGAGTCCCGCCGTGCAGGCTCTCCGCGTCTCCAAGGGCTGAAACGAGCGCGTCAATGTGTGCGCCCTCCTTGGCATATGGCGGCAGTTCGGCGGTGACCATGACGGCCGCCACGTCTTCGGAGCGAAGCTGGCGCGGGTCGAACGTTATGCCGAATTGGTTCGTCAAGTTCGCGAGCATCTGCCTCGTGAACGGGACGCGGCGTCCGTCGCCCGTGCCGTCAAGTCCGGCCACCAGCCCGTACCCTACCAGTTGGTTGCTTCTCACGCCGTGAACGAATGCGATGTCCTTGATTCTCGGGCTGGGCTCGGCGGTCGCCGGGATGAGAACCGCGAGGGCAAACACGACCAAGGCGGCCAGTTTCAGCCTCATTGTAACCTCCTCCCCACGCTCAGAACGGCCAGATGAATTCGATAACTTCGGTCAGCACGCCCCGCTTCTGCACCGTGCTCAATGGTCCCACTCCGTTATAAAATATCTCTGCATTCGCCACCTGTGTGGACAACACCGTGTTCTGGGGAGAGATGTCCTGCCCGCGGACCGTCCCGACAAGAATCACCTTGTTCTTCTCATCGTTTATGACGGTCGTCTGGCTTGCTTCTATCCGCAGATTACCGTTAGGTAACACCTCGGTCACTTTGCCTGATATCGTGCCCGTTATGACCGAGGACCGCCTCGAGGCGCCTTCCCCGTCGAATTCACTGTCCGCCTGCACGCCAAACCTTGGATCGGTCGAAAGCGAACGGCCGAATATCTCCGTGAACCCGAATATCTCGTCAAAGCCCGAAACACCCGCCTCGAAATCACGCTCTTTGTCGGTCTCGAGATTCGTCGCGTTTGTCGCCCTCATATCTTCCACTATCAGAATAGTCAAGATATCACCGATGTGGAACTCCCCTCGTGTCGTCGAGTACAGGGACGCCGGTTGAGAGGCCGCCCCGTTCCAGACCGAATCGGCCAGTGCCGTTCCCGGACTTGCCGCCGAAACAACGGCAAGCATGAGCAGCATGAAGAGCAACCTCGCCAGCCGGCTCATTTTCCCTCCTCGAGCTTCAGCGAAAGACACGGGTTCGGCAATGCCGCTTTGCGCCGAATTCCCAGGAATATCCTATACGGTATCGGTTTGGCGGCTTGATGACCCTGCTTAAGCCGGATAACGATCCTTTGCATCCTTCTACTCGAGTTCTGCATTAACCTCTCCTTGGTTGGCTATCACCACTTTGCCGGAATCAACGACCCGCGCCCTCACTATCTTTCTGGACGGAAGTCGCACACGAACCATTTCGTCTTCACTGCCGTCCTCAAGGACGCGGCCCCGAGTCATCACATTGAAGCCGTTTCCCTCCCAGACAACCGCCGCATACTGCCCCTTCTCTATTACCGGCGGTGTCGCCAGCAGGCTGGAATCCAGGACGACACCGGGGTGAATCGTTCGAACGGGCATCAGTCCTACTACCTGATCTATTTCCGTGAGCGACTCCTCGCTGACGCTCAATTGCTCGACTCTCGCCATTTTGATGTCGGATTCGCTGATGGGTTGCCCGCGCGGTATCTTGCGAGCCGCGACGAGCGCCTCCACATATCGCTCGATGTCGAACCTGTGTGACAACCGGCGATATGGTTCGTTATCAATGGAAATCAAGACATGCGCGAGCACGCTTCCCTGGAAATCCTCACCCGGCCCAGTTTCAAAGACAATCTCTTTTGCGCCGGACGGGACGGGGACCGCCGCCAGGTTCTTCGGAGGCTTCACGAGAAATGAGCTTGTTTCCCACCCTGTCTGTGCCGAAACGAACTGGACAAAGGCCTTCCGAATTTCCTCGGCCTCAATCAGGTCATACTCTCGACTGACAAGAACCTCGGTGGCTCCGTCAAAGGTGGTCGTGGAAAGGTCGGCGCCCGACGCCAGCAACGCCGCCGCAACGGCGCGCACACCCAATATGTGCGATTCAGACGGCGCTGGCGCGGCGCAGATGATGACTGAGCGCAGCGCTTCAAGCTGGTCGGCCGATTCAGTTCCGCCGACGGATGCGATGTCGCTCAGGCGCACTACCCCTGCCGCCACGCTCGTCTCGCCTTTGAGCGTTATCGTTGCCGCGAACGACTGCGGTATCACGCAGACGAAAGAAATTACCATTATCAGCGATACCGCAAAAAATGTCCGATTCATGCTATGCGCCCTACGGAGTTTACTGTTTCATGTTGTTGGCCGTTTGAAGCATTTCGTCCGAGGTCTGTATCACGGTCGAATTGACTTCAAATGCTCGCTGAGTGATTATGAGCTGAACGATCTCGTCCACCACCGATACGTTGGAACTCTCAAGAAAACCCTGCCTGAGCGTGCCGGCGCCTTCTTCTCCCGGCTGGCTGAGGATCGGATCGCCGGAGCTTTCCGTCTCGCGGAACAGGTTGCGACCCTGGCTCAGGAGCCCGGACGGATTGATAAACCGCGCCAATTCGATCTGGCCTACTTCATCAATTGTCCCGTCCGAAAGTGTCACGGATACCGTGCCGTCCGTGCCCACGGTGATGTTGATCGAGTCCTCGGGAATCGTGATTTCGGGTTCGAGTGGAAAACCGTCAGCCGTCACGATGATGCCGTCGCGATTGAGCGTGAATGAGCCGTCGCGCGTGTACCCGATCTGTCCGTCGGGCAGTGTTATCTGGAAGAAGCCGTCGCCCTCTATCGCGAGATCAAGCGCGTTGCCCGTCTGCGCAAACGGCCCCTGCAAGAAGATTTTTGTGACCGCGGCGATGCTGACGCCGTGCCCAAGCTGAATTCCCGCCGGAACCTCAAAACCTTGCGAGGAGGCCGACCCGGGTGCGCGAAGCGTTTGATAAAGCAAGTCCTGGAAATCGACCCGGCTTCGCTTGAAGGCCGTCGTATTCACGTTGGCAAGATTGTTGGCAATCACATCGAGGCTCAACTGCTGGGCCGTCATTCCGGTGGCCCCGACAAACAAGGATCTTTGCATTCCCGCCTCCGCCTTTACTATCTATCAGGCACGCGCTATCTCGTTCACCGCCGCGTCGAGCGACTCATCGAACGCCTGCACGATGCGCTGATGCGATTCGTAGCTCCGGGCGGCATCCATGAGCTGGGTAAGCTCGGCTATGGGGTTGACATTCGAGCGCTCCAGAGCGCCAACTCGAAGCTGCGGCTGTTCAAGCACAGTTCTTGTCCGGCGAACTTCCTCTGTCGCCGTGTAATAATTCTGGCCGTACTCGGTTAACTGATACGGGCGCGGAAAGTCCACAATCAGCAATTGCTCCACGGGCGCGCCGTTAACTGTCACCTGGCCGGACGGCGAAATGAGCGCGCTCTCCCCGCGCGCAATAATCGGCCCCTCTTGACCCAACACCGCATGTCCATTCTGGGTCACGAGGCGGCCTTCGGCATCCAGCGTGAAGTTTCCGGCCCGAGTGTAACGCTCGCCCGTCGGCGTCTGAACCACGAAGAAGCCCGAGCCATCCAGCGCCAAATCAAATGGATTGCCCGTGTCGCTGATGGAACCGGGCGAAAAGTCGAGCGTGGCCGCGTCGAGCGCGGAGCCGCCCCCCGGAATCTCAGTCGAACCTCGCTGTCCCGGAAACCTCGTTATCTCGCGGGCAAACACCTGATAGAAGCCGCGGGATACCGGAATAACCCTCTTGAAGGCCACCGTACTCACGTTTGCGGTGTTATTCGCGATCGCGTCGAGGCGCTCCCTCTGGGCTATCATCCCGGAGGCCGCCGCATACATTCCCTTGAGCATGACTCTCCTGTAAAATCGAGGGTGAGATTCAACGTGCTTTTTTGAGCAAGCGATGTGCCAAAGAGAGAAGTGTGACACGGGTGGTGTCGGAACGCGTTACTATAAGCAATGACAATTACTTATATCTGACAAACTTTGTCATTCGGCGGATGCCTCAGAGCCGGAGTGAAGACCCCAAGAAAAAATTGCCCGCATGCGGAAAGAATTGCTTGCCGAGTTGGGCCTAATGACCGAAGCCGTGGCTCGCATGTGACATTCAAGGGTGATATGTCACGACATAACAGTTGGGTCGGATGGGTGCTTTATAGGGGCGAGACTGTAGGGGCGGCCCCGTGTGGCCGCCCGTCGCGGCCCTTG
>CAZEBC010000104.1:0-13908 GCA_964510165.1 uncultured bacterium | reverse complement strand
AGATTGTATCACCCGATTCCTGATCCGTCAATAAGGTTTTTGTGGATTTTTTTGCGATCGTGAATTTTTCTTGGCCGGTTTCACCCACATGGGTTGGTCTTTGGCCGAGGGAGTTTCCGCTTGGCTACGGTTCCGCCGCGCTGTGCTACCTCACTCCGAAAATCGTGAATCTTCGTCACAATTTGTGAGTGCGTTAATGTGTAATAGTTTGCCTTGAAGCGGAGTCCCGCCTTCGCGGGAATGACAAGAAGAGGTATGGGAATGACAGAAAAAGGGACGGGAATGACCCCGCCACCACGGGGTTCATTCGTGCAATTCGTTGAATTCGTGGCATTCGTGATCCAAATCTTCTTCTCTTGGTTGCGGCTCCGCCGCGCTGTGTCTCAGCGGTTCCGTCTTCTCCTTTCCACCCTGCACCTGCTTTATCCTTCGCAGATAAACCTTCTCGCTGTATTCTCAATCCGCAATCGGGCTAATCCGCACTCCCTTCAACCAAGTAGCCCGAGACCAGAAACTCGATACCCGTCCTTACGCCTCGACCTGCTCGTGCACGCGCCACATGTCCTGGTCGGTGAAGCATTTCTCGGTCTCGTCACCGAGACTGCGCGCACGTAACACATTGTTATCAAATGGATTCCCGCTTTCGCAGGAATGACAGAAAGGAGGCACATTCGATTCTGATGGGCCATGAGTGCTCCGAAAATCATGTCCATTGGAGGCTGCCAAGGCAAGAGTTTGTGGCAATCCTGTTCGTTGACCCCGCCGGGCGAAGGATGTGTCACCTGGATTTGCGGGGGTCGGGGGATGGGTGGGAGTTCATTATCTCGATGAACTTTTCGACGAGGTCGGGATCGAGCTGGCCGGAGGATGCGCTGCGTCTCATTTCCTTGAAGGCATCGTCGGGGGAGACGGCCTTGCGGTAGGGGCGGTCGGTGGTGAGCGCGTCGTAGGTGTCGGCGACGGCAATGATGCGGGAGGTGAGCGGTATCTGTTCGCGGGCGAGCCTGCCGGGGTAGCCCTTGCCGTCGTAACGTTCGTGGTGGCTCTGGACGACATCGATGACCTCGGAGAGGAAGCCGAGGGGCTTCATGATCTCGATTCCGATGAAGGGATGGTTGTGGACTTTTTCGAGTTCCTCCTCGGTGAGTTTTGCGGGGGAGCGGATGATGGAGTCGTCGACTCCGATCTTCCCGAGGTCGTGCAGGAGCGCGGCGCGGCGGAGGATCTGGCGGTCTTCGTCGGAGAGTTCGCATTCACGCGCGAGCGCGGCGGCGTACTCGGCGACGCGTTCGGAATGCCCGCGCGTGTAGGGGTCCTTCGCCTCGACGGAGCGTACGAGTGAAATGATGACGTTTTCGGCGCTTTCGAGCTGGTCGGTGAGCTGCTTTATGCGAAGGTGGTTCTTGACGCGGGTGAGCAGTTCCTTCTCGTTGATGGGCTTGTTGATGAAGTCGTCGGCGCCGAGGGAGAGGGCCTGCATCTTGGCGTCGAAGTCTTCGAGTCCCGTGATGACGATGACGGGGAGCAGCGTGGTGCGGGGGTCATCCTTGATGTGTTTGCAGACCTTGTATCCGTCGACGACGGGCATGAGGATGTCGAGCAGGACGAGGTCGGGCGAATACTGTTCGATCCTTTCGAGCGCCTCTTTGCCGTTCTGTGCCTCGATGGTGCTGTAGCCGCCGTGCTCGAGATAGGTCTTGAGCAATTCGCGGGTGAGCTTGTGGTCGTCAACCACGAGGATGAGCGTTTTGTCTTTATTTCCGTTTTCGGGTTCCATCGGCGCTACTCAGTCTGAAGCGTTGCGGGCGCGATGAATCGCGCCCCTGCGTGTCAAATGTCAAGGTCTGACCCTTCTTGTTCGTAAGCCGACAGGATTTCACGGGCGCGTTCGGCGTCCTGCTCGGCTACTGATATTCTGACGGCGCCGAGTCCGTTGATATTCAGGGGAAGCACGGAATGCGGGACATCGGAACTGAGCGAACACATGATGCCCTCGCTTTCGAGGAGGCCCTTGACGACGAGGGCTTCCTTCTCGCCCGACGCCTCGAAAACTTCGACCACCTCGGCTTCGGGTTCGGCCTCTGTCTCTTCGGGCGGGAGATGCTCCACCAGTGTGGCTCCGCAGTCGGTGCACTGGATGACGTTTTCTTCGTACTCGCTTCGACACATGGGACAGAACGGCGTCATGTTACCCCTTTCCGCACAACATTTCGTACGCTTTCTGTATCTTGATCACTTTCTCGTGAGCCATCTGCTGGAATTCGCTGCCGAGGTGCGAGACCTTGTCAGGATGATACTTGGAGATTAGTTCCCGATACGCGCGCCTGGCCTCTTCCTCTGAGGCGCCGGGGCGGATGTTGAGCACCTGGAAGGGGTCGAACTGGGTTCCGCCGTTTCCGGCCGGTTTGGCTGTGCGGGCGCGGTCTTGAGGCTTCGCCTGAGCGGGACGGAACCAGTAAATCCTGTGCTTGTTCCTGGGCAGCCAGCTTGTGAAGAACCAGACCAGGGCGATGAATACGGCGATATCGTCGAGCCAGCCGATGCCGAGCCCGGGCACGAGATCTATCCAGCTAATTATGTAGGATATACCCGCCGCCAGTATGGTAGGCAGCCAGAGCACATGGATTGGTGAATCTTGATCCTTCATTTTCGTCGGCGATTGATTGAGCCAATTGGCAAACCGCGGCTCTCTCCTCTATAAGTATGCCATTTTATTATAGATGAGTGATAATGGATGACTGGTATCGGATTATAGCACCGGTATGGGGCGTTGTCAACGAAGTGGGTTTCGGGTTTCGGGTTCAAGACATTGCGGATTTCGGATGGGGAGATAACCCTGAGATTGAATGGAGGTTTCGGGTCTGTTATAATTCTTCTTGTAGGAAATATCATGCGGATACCTGTATAGAGTATGTCCACTGTGAATGAATCCACACTCACACCGGATTCTTCGCATGTCCCCAATGCGGGACTGGCTCTATGAGGGCCTTGCCGGAAGGTGAAGAGTTGACGCTTGTGATTGAAGAAGGCATCAGGCCGCTGGTGGATGCGGTCAATAGGCTTGCGTTTGCGAGCACGGTGTACAGTTGCGAGGGCCATTTTGACCGGGTCCCAAGTGAGAAATATCTTCCGACCGCCTACGTGACATTTGATGTGACTGACACGCGAGCTTTTGCGGTGTTGTATCGGAGTCTGCTGGGTTTGGGGCCTGCCCTTCGCACGGCCGAGTTGAGGCTGACATATGACTGTGTGCTTGGAAGATATACGCTTTCCATCTGGCCGGGCGGAACGTTGAGCGACCCGCCGAGCAAGCGGGCAGCGGTCACCTCTGCGATGACGGCAGTGGTTGAGGCGGTGAACGCGTATGCGCAGCGGCCGCCCGAAGTTTCTCCGCTCCGGCCGGGAGACGGCTCCGCCCTGCCCTGCAAGGAGCATGTGCCTCCCTGCATGCTGGTGATTCCTTCCCGAGAACTCAATTGTCCCTTTGATCGGCTGACGATATAGGAAGCTAACATTCCCGGTGTCCAGCGACAGAACCATAAAATTCACGTGTGAATGCGGCCAGGTGATCCAGGCGCCTGTCGAGCGGGCCGGCGCCAGGGGGCGGTGCAAGCTCTGCGGGCGCGAGCTCATTGTGCCGCCGCCGCAGGCGACGCGGCCGCCCGTCGCATCGTCCAAGAGCTATCGCGCATCTCCGGGGCGTCGCGGTTCCCTCGATGAGAAGTACTCGGAGGAAGACCTCGTCACGTATCCGGAGTATGGGGTGATCCACGACGAGCCCCCGATACCGGCGGACGACCTGATTGTTGAGGGAAAGCGGGTCGGCCTGCTGAGCATGTATCGTGACATCCTGAAGTATCCTGTTTCGAACAAGACGGCGACGCAGATTTTCCTGACCGGCGCGATACTGTTCAGTCCCGTGGTGTGGCTTGTAATGGCGCCGTTTCGTTACTTTCCATTTTTCGGGCCGATCATAATCGGGTTCATCTTTCTCAGCATCATCAGTATCAGGTTAATGTATTTCAGTTACCTGCTTCTGATAATCGAGAAGTCCTCGATGGGTATCCGCCAGATACCCGAGCTACCGTTGTTTCAGAGCTGGCAGGACCATGTGAAGGACCTGTTGAAGGTGCTGGGGGCTTCGGTGGTGGCGTTTTCGCCCTTTATTGTTTATGCGATTGCGACCAACATCGAGATCATGGCGCGCATGTGGGAGGCACAGGCAAGGGGCGAGATCGCCGGCGACAACGTGTTCGGGGGAGTCTCGACCAATCTGCAGGCGATGACGCTGCTCTATGCGATTGCCGCGTTCTACATGCCGATGGTGCTGATGAGCCTGGTCGTCACGAGGAGCTTTCTGAAAGCGATCAATCCTGCGTTCATAATCGGTTCCATCTTCCGGATGGGCAGGGAATACCTTGCGGCGATGCTGATAATCGTGCTCTTCCGGGCGGCGCTCACATTGTTCACGATGTCGATGGATGTCCTTGCGGCAGATTGGTTTGCGAAGCTGGTCAGATATCTCGTGGAACCGATCCTTGAATTCTACGTGTTTGTGGTCACGATGCACGTGATCGGGCTGCTTTACTATCGGAACGGACATAAGCTAAAATGGTAGCGGCAAAACCGCATGAAAACGCTGAAGGACATAGACCGGTGGATTGACACGATGGCGGGGCATCTGGCCGAGGGGCCATCCCGCACACTGGTCAAGGTGTCGATATATGTTCTGCTGGTGGCGACAATTCTGTGGGTCCCGTACGCAGCCGTCAATCATATTTCGACTAGCGGATTACACGTTGTCAGCATGGACCAGGAGAAACGGCTGGGGAAACAGGAGGCCGAGAAGCTGGAGACGGAGTTTGACGTTGCCCCCAAGGCGGACCCGCTTTCGGCCTACGTGAACGAGATTGGCGCGAGGATTGGCGAGCAGAACAATCCGTGGGACGCGGATTTCGAGTTTGGCGTCATCCGTGACCAGACGACGGTCAATGCATTTTCGCTACCCGGCGGGAAAATATACATAACGACGGGGCTGCTCAAGAAGCTTGACAACGAGGGCGAGCTGGCGGCTGTGCTGGCGCATGAGGTCGCCCACGTGTCGCGGCGGCATTATGCTCGCCATCTTGGGCGGGCGATGCTGATGTCATGGGTGAGGAAGTTTCTGGGGGGCGGCGCGGACAAGACGCTGCTCGAGGCCGGTTCATATCTCTCGGCGAACGTGGCGATTCTGAGGATGAATCAGGAAGACGAGATCGAGGCTGATTGCCAGGGAACGGTGTACATATACGCTCTCGGTTATGATCCTTCCGCCAGCATATCCATGGTGAGGAAGCTTCTGAAGATGGAGCAGGAGATACCCGAAAGCTTCCGGGTGTTCGCCGTCTCGCACCCCCCCTCCCGCGAGCGGCTGGACGCCGTGCTCCGACTCTCCGAGACCCTGCCTGAAAAAGAGGATTTGGCCCTGGGCGAGCAACGCTACAGGGAGATGGTGCGGTAGCGCGCATATGTGCTCTTAACCACCAAGTCACCGCGCCCACCAAGGGAGCGCCAAGATATTCTTCCCGGGCGAACACGAGGTTCGCCTTTACACTTTTCCGACGCAGCCCATGTAGATGGCGGTCTCAGTGACGCCGTCGAGGCCGAGCAGCCGGTCAACTTCATCGTCATAGAACGCGCCGATGGTGCAGCAGCCGAGGCCAAGCGCGGAGGCCGCAAGATAGAGGTTCTGCCCGATATGGCCGGCGTCCAAATAGATGTACCTGTAACCTCTCTCGGCGTATTTCCATTTCGAGCGTTCGACGATGGCGGTCCAGATGAAAACGACGCCGGCCTCTTCCACCATTGATTGGTCGAGTGCGGCGGCGGCGGCCTCGGGGCCAAAGTTCCCTTCGCGGATGAGCTGAAGCTCGGCCTCGAGCGCGTCGTAATGATACAGGCCGGAAGCGAGGCCCTCGACGCGGTTCACAAGCAGATACGTTTCGACGGGATACAGGGCGCCCGCCGAGGGCGCGGTCCGGAACTTGTAACCGCTGACTTCCTGGGTTGTTCCCTGCG
This sequence comes from uncultured bacterium, assembly GCA_964510165.1. Lineage (GTDB taxonomy): Bacteria > Abyssobacteria > SURF-5 > SURF-5 > SURF-5 > CAZEBC01. The sequence goes on along the minus strand of CAZEBC010000104.1, from coordinate 7,851 downwards.
TGGCCCACACGAGTTGCGAGAGTTCTTCCAGCCTGAGCGGCGATCGCTTGTATGAGCGAACGGAACGTCGCCCCTGGAGCGCCTGCCAAAGAGGAAGCCCGCCTGCACTCTGCGGCTCCGGGAGTCGGACGGTCTTGAGCGGTTTCTTGTACGTTTTGCGCAGTGACGGCCGGGGACTTCGCCACATCTCTCCTCCGCGCAGCGCTCCGCGGACGTATCTGGTCAGTCGCTGGTATTCGTCTCCAATCGCCTCATATTCCATAATTATTCCTCCGACCCATGGACATTCAAAAGGATTGATATAGATTCTTCAGAAGCAGGGCATCGGGCTCGCGGTCGGGGCTTTCGCAGATGAGGCGGCCGCCGACCGAGAAATCCTTGAGCGCCTTGAGCAGGTCCTGGTAGTTAAGGTCCGATTCGCGCAGGTCGAGGTGTTCGAGTTCGCCTTTGTTGCCGAACCGGATACCTGAGACATGGATGTGCATGTCCGCCAATGCGCGAGCGCCGAGGCGGGAGCGAATTGCGTCGAGTATCTCTGCGAATTCGTCGTAGGAGTTCGCGCGGCCCGAATATGCGTGCATGTGCGCGAAGTCAATGCACGGGAGCACGCCGTCGAGTTCGGCGCTGAGGGCGAGCACTTCATCAAGCCTGCCGAATTGCGAAGGCTTGCCAGTCGTCTCCGGCCTGAGTTGTACGTCGAGGCCTTCGTCCGCACACCGCTTGAGAACCTCTTTGAGACGCTTCTTCACATTCCCGAGCGTGACGGATGGCGGGCGCCCCATATAGAAGCCGGGATGGAAAGCGATGCTGCGCGCGCCGCACAGGGAGCCGATGCGCCCGGCCTCGAAGAGGCGCTCTTGCGAATCTCTCACGATTTGTGGGTCGGCGGAATTGAGGTTTATGTAGTAAGGGGCGTGGACGGAGAGCGAGACTCCGAGCTTCTGCGATGCCTCCCTCACGCGTTGCGCCTTCCGTTCTCTCATCGAGACCCGGCGCACAAACTCAAGCTCCATGCAATCAAGCCCGACCTCGCTCACCCTGGCGATGCCCGCCTCGCTGTCGCGCGTGCGGACCTGTTTCGGTATGCCTGCCGGACCGAAGATCAGGGGAGTGGGACCACGCTGTGTTTCGTCTTTCGGTCGTAGGGGCGCCCCTACAATTGCGCGACGGCCTCGAGAGGCTGTCTCTTTGGACGCCATGTTCACACGGCCTTTATCACATGAACGGCTTCCTTGATTATCATGTGGTCGGTGATATTGAAGCCCGCCTCGGCCATCATGCCGGGGAGGCGATGCATGAGGTTGTCGCGAGTGGATTCGGTCGCGAGGAGCGAGAGCATCAGGGGGGCGAGGAGCACCCAGCCGAGCGCATGAGCGGGCGGGCCGAAATCGGCGATGACGACCCTGCCGCCGGGCTTGAGCACGCGGCGCATTTCGCGGAAGGCGCCTCTCTTTACGCGGGCGGGCACGTGGTGAAGCATCAGAGTGCAGAAGACGGCGTCGAGGCTGCGGTCGCGAAACGGCAGTTCATCAATCGAGCCTTCATGGAAGGCCATATCGAGACCTTTCGAGCGCGCCTTGCGAGCGGCGATGGCGAGTTGGTCCTTGGAGAGGTCAATGCCGTGGACGCCACCTTCGGGTCCCACCTGTTTCTTGGCGATGATGGCGAGCGTGCCAGTGCCGCATCCGCAATCGAGGACTTGCTCGCCGGATTTCAGCGAAGCCTCATTCACGATCCGTTCACGGAACCTGGTTCCGAAGCCGAAGACCTCGTTGAACCGGTCGTAGAGGCGTGAAGACAGGCCCGTTATGGGAAGACCCTTGCTGTCGTGTGACACGGTCAGCGATCCCTAGCGCCCACACAAGAGCGCCCCTGCAGAGCCATACACAACTTCACACAGCAATCAGTCTGCGAGGTACCTCTCCTGCGACTCTTCGAGCGTTTGTTTGAGTACCCCCACCATGAAATCTACCTGTTCCTCGGTGATGATGAACGGGGGCGAGAGCATGATGTGGTCGCCACGGTCCTGCGCATCCTGATAGTATCCCGGATAGAAGAACACGCCCTTCATCATGCACTGCATGATGATGTCCATCTTGACGTTCTTCTCCGCCGGGAACGGTTCTTTGGTCTTCTTGTCTTTGACGAATTCGACGGCCCAGAGCATGCCCTTGCCGCGGACATCGCCGACGATGGGCGATTCGATGAGCTGGAGCAGGCTCTCATGGAGGTAGTTGCCCATGTCGGCGGCGCGCTGGATGAGGTTCTCCTGCTCGATAATTCGCTGGACCTCGTTGCCGATGGCGCAGGAGAGCGGATGCGCCGCAAACGTGTAAAGATGCTGGAATTCGGCGCCGTTTTCCTCAAACAGCGACATTATTTCGTCCTTGACGGCCATGCCCGCGAGGGGCGCGTATCCGCTGCTTACGCCCTTGGCGAAAACGGCGATGTCGGGCACGACGTTGAAGTTGTCCATGCCCATCTTCTTGCCGGTGCGTCCGAACCCGGTGACGACCTCGTCCGCGATGAAGACGACGTGATACTTGTCGCACGTCTCGCGGATGATGGGGAAATATTCGGGGGGCGGCACGGCGGCGCCGGCGGCTGCGGCCACAATCGGCTCGGCGATAAAGGCCGACACGGTCTCGGGCCCTTCCTCAAGTATCTTCTTCTCAAGCTGGCGGGCGCACTCGATGTTGCAGCCGGGATACTCCTTGCCGAAGGAGCAGCGATAGCAGTAGCACGCGTCAATCTTGGGGTTTTCCCAGAGCATCGGGATGAAGTCCTTCTTGCGCTTCTTGATGTCGCTGAGCGAGAGCGTGCCGATGGTCATGCCGTGATAGCTCAGCTTGCGCGAGATGACCTTGTACCTGGTGGGTCTTCCGGCAACCACGTGGTATTGGCGCGCGACCTTGATGGCGGCCTCGTTGGCCTCGGAGCCGCCGCAGCAATAGTAGATGCGGTTGAGCTGAGGAGGCACGATCTTTCTCACGCGTTTGGTGAGTTCGATACGAGCTTCGGACGCAAACACGGGCAGCACGTAAGAGGTCCGCTCCAGGACTCGTTTGGCGGCCTCGGCTATCTCCTTGCGGCCATGGCCGATGTTGATTGCCATGGGTCCGCCCGATGCGTCGAGCAGCTTCCGTCCATAGGAATCGTGCACGTACATGCCTTCGGTTTTCGTGATGAGTATGGGCGGAAGGTTCGGCTCCCGATAGAACATGTTCTGGATTACTTCCTGCATCTCCATATATTCAGCCTCCTGTTTCGGGAAGACAGCGTCCGAAGTATACCACTGAAGATTTCTTGAACTGCTCTCGTGCATTTCCCCTCACCCCAACTCTTTCCCGGAGGGAGAGGGAAGCGGAATTGGCCCCGCCCAGGCGGGACAAGCCTGCGCTACTCAGATGTTCTCAATCAACTCCAGCACGAAGGGCTTGGTGTCCATGTAGGCGTAACGCCTCAGGCTTTGCCCCCGCTGGAGAATGCCGATGCCGCGTTTCCGGAATTGCTCAAGATCCTTGTCGAATGTCGAGGTGTACATGCCGAGGTGGTGTATGCCCTCGCCATGCTTCTTGAGGAAATCCAGATGAAGCGACGGCCCCTGCTTTATCTCGATGAGTTCGAGTTGAATCGGGCCGACCTGCGCGAACGCGAGTTTGCCCTTTACGATGACCTCGCGGCCGTCACCGAGCGTTGAGGGGGCCTCTCCCTCGACGACTGAGAATGCCCCCTCACCAAGGAATTGTTCATAGAGTTTGACGCATTCGTCGACGTTGCGGACGACGATGCCGACCTGGTCGACCTTTTCGAAGACGGGCTTGTTTGATTCGTTCATTGAACTGCTCCGTGTTGAATTGCCGCAGCAATACTGACGGATTCATTATATAGGGCAAGTGTGGGCATTTCAAGGAAGAAAGTCGGAGAGACAGACTATCCCGCAGTCGCAGGGGCGCCCCTATGTGGGCGCGCGGCGGCCGCCTGGGGCCGCCCCTGCGGCTCAGATGTCTTCACCGAGGTACTTCAGCGCGACTGCCGCATGAAGCGTTACGCCTGCCTCGAGCGCGGACTCATCTATGGCGTACTCGGGGCTGTGCGAAGGGGTGGCCCTGCCGTCGGGCCGCCTGGCGCCGAGGAACGCGAATGTGCCAGGCAATTTTTCGAGGAAGAACGAAAAATCTTCGGAGGGCATTCGGGGCCGCTCGATCTCTATGATGCGTTCTTTTCCGAGCACGTTTTCTGCGACCGCTCGGACCACGCGAGTGAAGGAGGGGTCATTGATGGTGGCCGGATAACCGCGGACGTAATTGAAGTCGTATCGCGCCCCGAAGGCGGAGGCGACCCCTCTTATGATGTCTTCCATCATGGCGGGAATGCGGTCTCGAAGGCGAGGGTCAAAGAGGCGGACAGTGCCCGACATGTCCACTTTGTCGGGAATGATGTTCACTGCCGTTCCGCCGTGAATCGTACACACGCTGACCACGACCGGCTCGGTCGGGTCAACCTGTCTGCCCGCGATGGCTTGCAGGCTCGTGATGACGTGGCCGGAAACCAGAATGGGGTCTATCGAAACCTGCGGGATCGCGCCGTGCCCGCCTTTCCCGATTACGGAGACAGTGAACACGTCGGCGCAGGCCATTATGGGGCCATCCTTGAGAGAGAGTGTGCCCGATGGCGACAGCGAGTCCAGATGGAGTGCGAAGACGGCCTGGATGCGCGGTTCCGACTCGAGCACTCCTTCCTCTATCATCCGGTTGGCGCCGGCGTATCCTTCCTCGCCCGGCTGAAAGATGAAGACAATGTTGCCCCTTAGCTTGTCGCGCATCGGAGCGAGCAGCATCGCCGCGCCGAGAAGCATCGCCATGTGACCGTCGTGCCCGCAGGCGTGCATGACGCCGGGATTCCTCGAGCTGAATGGAAGGCCCGTGTTCTCCTCGATTGGAAGCGCGTCCATGTCGGCTCGGAGCGCGATGGTCGGGCCGCCGCCCTGGCCGCGCACCAGGCCAACGAGGCCGGTTGTGGCAATCCCTCGCCTGACCTCGATGCCAAGGTCTGCGAGCACGGAGGCGATTTTCTCGGAGGTGCGAGTCTCCTGAAACGCGAGTTCCGGGTTCGCATGGAAATCGCGTCGAAGCGCGATCACAGAAGGAAGGAGCCTGCGTGCTTCCTCTTGTATTCGCGCTGTGGTCTCGGTCATGATGTCCTCCGTCCCGTAGGTGCGGGGCATATTCTAGTTCGCGGACCGTCATGTGTCAAGAGGAATGACGGTTGAAAATTATGCATTTGTCCGGGCCTTGGCCATTTTCGTTGACTATATGGCAATCTGCGGCTGCTGGGCGCAGACCAGGCGTTTGCCCTTGTTATTCTGTAAGTCAATAGAAATTAATCACTTATATAACTCAACGAGTCAATACCTCAGGCGGCATCGGGAGGACGGAAATAACTGGCACGATGCTTGCCTTTACTCGAATGCAAGACGCACTTCTCTCGACGGGCGAAATGCCAAAGCGAACGCGATGACTGAATCCGGGGAAAATCTCGAGAAAAGAATTTACGTTGACGCCCTTAGGAAGGCGGCCCGCGACTATGAGGAACTGGTCGGCGAGTTGTCGATACTGAGGCGTCTCAACGACTCCTTCAAAGTTGGCCTGAGCTTCCTCGACATTTGTCGCAATCTTCTTGAGTTTGTCACCGAGGCCCTGAATGTGGAGAACGCCTCGATCATGGAGTATGATGAGGGCAAGCAGGAGCTTCGACTGCTGGTTGCGAGGAACTTCTATGAAGGCGAAGGCGCCGTCTTTGAAGAGGTTGGCCGATCAAGGAGGGTTTTCAAGCTTGGCGAGGGCATAGCGGGTCAGGCCGCCAGGGACAGGAAAAGCGTCTTGATTGACGATGCGCGCGATGACCCCCGATTTGTCAATGACCGGGACCAGAAGGTGAGCATTCGCTCGATGCTCAGCCTTCCTCTGGTGCACGGTGACCGACTGCACGGAGTGCTCAACCTCAGCAACTCGGAACCGCACGCCTTCCACAAGCGCAAGGAACATGCGCTCAACTTGATAGCCTCGACGGCGGCGCTCGCCCTGAGCCATGCCGTGGCGGTCGACAAGATGAGGCGCTTGAACGAGAGCCTGACCAACCGAAACAAGGAACTGGACATAGTAATCGCGCTGTCTGAATCACTTCACGCGAACCTCGACCCGGACATCGTGCTGAACGAATCGCTCAACAACGTGTTGCGAGGGTTTGACATAGATGCGGTGGGCATTTTCCTGGACGAGCAGCCGAGCGGCGCGATGGAGCTGAAAGCGCACAGGACCCGCCAGATCGGCATACCGGTCGCACCGACGCTGACGCTTCTCAACGAGCGATTCGGCAAGGAGATCATGGCAAAGAGAGGGCCGATGGTCTACACGGGTTTGAACGCGCGCAAGGGTGACAGCCATATGCCGGCGGTGTGCGTGGGCGTTCCCCTGTTCTCGGGCGACGACTGCTTCGGAATCCTGATGGCGTGCCGCTCGAGCCGACCAAGCTTCGAAGAAGGGGAAATCACGCTGCTGCGCTCCATCTGCAACCAGATAAGTCTGGCCATCCACAATTCGATCCTGATCTCGCGCCTGAAAGAGAACATCCATGAATTGCAGGAGACCCGCCACAAGCTGATTCAGGCGGACAAGCTGGCCCTTCTGGGCGAAATGCTGTCGAGCGTGGCGCATGAGATAAACAATCCGCTGGCGGCCATCATGGGATACAGCGAACTTCTGCTTGACCACGAGCCGTTGACGGAGCGTACCCGGGAATTACTGAGGAAAGTCGTGCTGTGCGTCGATCGGTCTCGAAAGATCGTGCAGGGGCTGCTCTCATTCGCGCGCAAGACCGAACTGAAAAAATCCGAGGTGAATGTTCACGAAGTGGTAGATCGGGCCCTCGAATACCGGGAACACGATTTCACGCTCAACGGCATCGAGGTAATTAAAGAGTACATGAACGAGGCGCCGCTGGCAATTCTTGACTGCAATCAGATGGAACAGGTGTTCCTCAACCTGATAAACAATGCATTCGATTCCATGGTGGGCCGGGCCGAGCCCGGCGTGCTGCGGATCGTCACTCGCCTCATCGACCAGTCCACCCTGCAGGTCGAGTTCACCGACAACGGCGGAGGCATCGCCCCGAAGAACAGGGCGAGGGTGTTCGAGCCGTTCTTCACGACCAAGGAGGTAGGCAAAGGAACCGGCCTCGGCCTGAGCGTGAGCTATGGCATCGTGAAGGAACACGAGGGGAATCTGTACCTTGACGAAAGCTGCGAGCATGGCGCGCGGTTCGTCGTCACGCTTCCTCTCAGCAAGAATTTCGCGCTCAAGGAAGAGTCGAAATGCGACGGTGAGCCGGTGTGCGCAAACGCAGCGAGAGTGCTTGTGGTGGATGACGAAGAGGTCGTGGCTGACGTGATTAGCACGGTGCTCGCTTCGGACGGGTTTGCCGTGGAGTGCGCCTCGGACGGCGAATCGGCCTACCGCATGCTGGGTTCAACGAGCTACGACCTCGTCATTACGGATATCAAGATGCCCGGCGCGATGGACGGCAAGCGCCTCTTCCGCGCGCTCCGCAAGGAAAATCCCGAGATGGCCGAACGCTTCATCTTTGTCACCGGCGATATCATCGAGCGAGAGACCGAATCCTTCCTTAAGGAGAGCGGCCGCGCATTCCTCTTGAAACCCTTCTCCATACGCGACCTCAGGGAACTGGTCCAAAAAGCGCTCCAGCAGAACTAAGGAACTGACACCAATGACATATCGTTTCAGAGGTTGAGCGCCCGCGGACGCTTAATGTTGCGGACCGAAAGGGGTCGGC